>JAFUCM010000013.1 GCA_017459675.1 Eubacterium sp. | reverse complement strand
CTCGTTCCCAGAATTGCACCCAGGATGATCCCGATGGCCTGCTTAACCTTCATCATGCCGGAGTTAACAAAACCGACTACCATGACCGAAGTTGCCGATGACGACTGGATGACTGCTGTAACACCTGTTCCGAGCAGGATTCCCTTTATAGCATTTCCGGTCAGTTTGTTCAGAATCAGCTTCAGGCGGTTTCCGGCAGCTTTTTTCAGAGAATCTCCCATAAGAGACATTCCAAACAGGAACATCGCAATTCCGCCAAACAATGATACGATATCAACTACTTCCATCTCTCTCCCTTTTCAAAAACCTTTCCCTAATATGTGCCTCTTCATACTGCATCTGTATATATCCCGTGAAAAGTCCCGGTTTGTAAAAAAAGAGACTTTTCCCGTAATACAACCGGTAAAAGTCTCGCTGTTTCAGACATACTCCGGGGTGTGAACCCGTACTGACGAAATATGTCACGCATTTTTATATTTGGCTGCGTAAGCTACTCCCTGATAACCTTTAAAAAGCGTATCATGATAATCTTGCTGTCGTCAAGACTTATCTGACAACTCGCACATATTTACACATTTCAGACAAAAAAAATCCCTGTGAATCTCAATTCACAGGGATTTTTGACGATGCATTTTATTCTGATAAGGTTCAGACTGTTCAGGCACCCTTTACCATCTCGGCAAGCTTTGCGAAACCTTCCTTATCATTGACAGCCATATCAGCAAGAACCTTGCGGTCCAGCTCGATACCTGCCTTTTTCAGACCATCCATAAATACGCTGTAGGAAAGTCCGTTCAGTCTTGCAGCTGCGTTGATGCGGGTGATCCACAGTGCGCGGAACTGACGCTTACGCTCTTTACGGCCTGCATATGCAGATGCCTGTGCGCGCATGACAGACTGCTTCGCATATCTGTACTGTTTGCTTCTTGCGCCTCTGTATCCTTTTGCTGCCTTTAATACTTTATTGTGTTTTTTCTTGGCGTTCAGGCCGCCCTTAATTCTTGCCATTTCTTAATCCTCCTGTATCTTTTCGTCAACACGCCTTCTCATCAGAGATACGGCATGATCTTCTTCATTACCTTTGCGTTTGTCTCGTCAACAACAGCTGCCTTACGAAGATTTCTCTTACGCTTGGTGGACTTCTTGGTTAAGATATGGCTCTTGTAAGCTTTATGTCTGACCAGTTTCCCGGTTCCTGTCTGTTTAAAGCGCTTTGCTGCTGCTCTTTTTGTTTTTACCTTTGGCATTTGTAGATTCCTCCTTGTTATTTTTTCTTCTTCTCAGCCAAGACCATCGTCAGGCTTCTTCCCTCAACCTTCGGAGCCTTTTCGACTGCTGAGATATCAGAAAGCTGCTCGGCAAACTGATCCATGATGACTCTGCCGTTGGCCATATGAGCCATCTCTCTGCCGCGGAAGCGCAGTGTAACCTTGACTTTGTTGCCCTTTTCCAGGAACTTTCTCGCTGCGCCAACCTTGGTGTTGAGGTCATTGGTATCAATGTTCGGAGACAGGCGCACTTCTTTGATGTCAACAGTTTTCTGCTTTTTGCGCGCTTCCTTTTCCTTGCGGGACTGCTCGTAGCGATATTTACCGTAGTCAATAATCCGGCATACCGGCGGTTTTGCGCGCGGCGCAATCTTCACCAGATCCAGCCCGGCTTCCTGTGCCTTAGCAAGTGCCTCTGCGATCGGAACGATACCGATCTGCTCACCATCCGGTCCGACCAGGCGTACTTCCCTGTCGCGTATCTGTTCGTTAATCATCAAATTGTTGCTGCTAATGGCTCTTTACCTCCTGAACAATTTACATCCGTCTCTTAATCACTGCAGGCCGGCTGCCGGGATCATACAGGCCGCCGCTCTGCATGAAGAAAGCGGATCGTCAGAGACAATCCGCTTTGAATCCATAACCAAACACACCGGGCACAATTACGCCGGCGAAGTTCTGTATGAACCCGGGTCACAGTCGTATGCAGTCAGGCTGCATCTGCATGGCATCCATGTACCATGTCCTGCGGGAGAATCTTCTCTTCCGCCGCGCACGATCTTCCAAACGGAATGTATCATGTCTGTGCGCTGATAATCTGTGCCGAGGTGAGAGCGGACAGCTCTGCTTCTTTTATAACCTTAAGTAATTTATCACATCCCCTTCACAATGTCAAGGATGCATAATCGCTTTTTGCAAAATGTTTTGGCGAAATCAGGCAGTTACGCCTGTTCCGGCAGACGTTTCTCTTCAATCTCTTCTTTGATTGCTTTGATAAACTCTGCAGTCGGGACAGCACCCTGGTCACCGCCCAGACGTGTACGGACCGCAACGGTTCCATTCTCCTGCTCTTTGCCGCCGACAACCAGCATGTACGGAATCTTCAGGCTCTGTGCCTCGCGGATCTTGTAGCCCAGTTTCTCGCTGCGCTCATCCAGCTCTGCGCGAAGTCCTGCATCCAGCAGCTGTTTCTGGACTTCCGAAGCATAGTCCAGGAACTTCTCGGAAAGCGGCAGAACCTTCACCTGAACCGGTGCCAGCCAGGTCGGGAATGCACCTGCGAAATGCTCTGTCAGGATACCGATGAAACGCTCGATGGAACCGAATACCACGCGGTGAATCATGATCGGCTGATGTTTCTCGCCGTCTGCGCCGGTGTACTCGAGTTCAAAACGCTGCGGCAGCTGGAAAGCCAGCTGGCTCGTGCCGCACTGCCAGGTTCTTCCGAGACAGTCGGTCAGATGGAAGTCAATCTTCGGGCCGTAGAATGCGCCGTCGCCTTCGTTGACAACATAATCTTTTCCGAGAGATTCCAGTGCATCGCGCAGTGCGTCTGTTGCGATCTCCCAGTCCTCGTCGCTTCCCATGGAATCATCCGGACGGGTAGACAGTTCTACGTGATATTTGAAACCAAACAGATTATAAAATCCGTCAATGATATTCACGATCCGGACGATCTCATCGCGGATCTGGTCACGCGCCAGGAACATATGTCCGTCGTCCTGTGTAAATGCACGCACACGCATCAGACCGTGCAGCTGGCCGGATTTCTCATGCCGGTGCACCAGGCCGCATTCTGCATAGCGCAGCGGCAGGTCACGGTAGGAATGCGGCTCATTCTGGTAAACCAGAATACTGCCAGGGCAGTTCATCGGCTTGACGCAGTAATCTTCTTCGTCAATGACCGTTGTATACATATTTTCCTTGTAATGATCCCAGTGTCCGGAAGTCTCCCAGAGCGAGCGGTTCAGGATAATCGGGGTGGAGATCTCCTCATAACCGTTGGCCATGTGAATCTTGCGCCAGTACTCCATCAGGGTATTGCGCAGGATCATGCCCTTCGGCAGGAAGAACGGGAATCCGGGACCTGCTTCGTGCATCATGAAGAGCCCGAGTTCGCGGCCGATCTTTCTGTGGTCGCGCTTCTTGGCCTCCTCGATCATGGTCAGGTACTCTTCGAGCTCTGCCTTCTTCGGGAAGGCGGTTCCATATATACGGGTGAGCATCTTGTTGTGCTCGTCACCGCGCCAGTACGCGCCGGCAATGCTGGTCAGCTTGAAGGCCTTGACCGGTTTGGTGCTCATCAGATGCGGGCCTGCACACAGGTCTGTAAACTCACCCTGCTCATAGAAGCTGATCTCTGCGTCTTCCGGCAGATCCTCGATCAGTTCCACTTTATAAGGTTCTTCGCGCTCCTGCATGAATTTGATTGCTTCATTGCGCGGCAGGGTGAAACGCTTCAGCGGAAGGGCCTCTTTGATGATCTTCTTCATCTCTGCTTCAATCTTCTCGAGATCGTCTGCTGTCAGGCCGCCTTCGATGTCGATATCATAGTAAAATCCATCTGCGATGGACGGGCCGATTGCGAGCTTCGCCTGCGGGTACAGACGCTTGATCGCCTGCGCCATAATGTGTGACGTTGTGTGGCGGTAAGCCGCAAGTCCTTCCGGATCGTTGATGGTGTAAATATTCAGATTGCTGTCCTCAGAAATCTCTGTGCGGAGATCAACTTCTTCTCCGTTTACTTCTGCAGCGCCTGCCATACGTGCAAGGCCGTCGCTTAAATCTTTTGCAATATCAAGGACCGACATCGCTCCTTCATATTCTTTCTTTGTTCCGTCTTTCAGCGTAATAATCATGATTATTCTCCGTTAATGTGTCTATAAGACTGATTGATCTGCCGATTCTTTTGTCTATCCTCAGGCGCAATTATAGCACCATCTAATTTTAAATGAAAGAGCAAACATCTTCAACCGTTATAAATATCCTGATTCTTCTCATAAAATTCCACCGTCCGCCGCTTTACGCGCCTGAGGCAGGGGAGATTGTTCCTCTGCGTTTAATCCGGTCCAGAAATCCCGAATTCCCCCGGAAATCTGCTGCAGGGTCGTCTGCCGCATATCCGACCACTCCCGCGGATAATACGGGAAATAATCGCGGCTCCAGAAACGGTCATCCAGCAGCAGGATCACGCCTGTATCCTCCGGCGTGCGGATCACGCGTCCCGCAGCCTGCAGGACTTTATTTAACCCCGGAAAACGGTATGCATATGCAAATCCGTCCTTTCCGTTTCTGTCATAGTAGCGCCGCAGCAGTTCTTTCTCGCCGGCCACCTGCGGCAGCCCTGTTCCGACGACGATGGCGCCGATCAGCTGATCACCTGCAAGATCGATTCCCTCTGCGAAGATGCCGCCCATCACACAGAATCCGATGCGGGTTTTTCTGCAGGCACCGCCTTCTTCACAGACATCTTCCTGCCTGAATTCTGCAAGAAAATCATCCCTGTCCGCCTCTGTCATGCCGGGCTGCTGGGCAAGAACGATGATATCTTTGTCCTGCATTTCGTTCTTTGTTTCTTCCCAGACTGCGCGCACATCTTCCAGCATTTTGTAGGAAGGAAAATAAACCATATAATTTCCCTTCCTGACCCGGGCTGTCTGCCGGATATATGCGGCGATTTTCTGATACAGTTCCGGTCCCCGCATCCGGTACCGCGTGCTGACATCCGCACCGACTGCGAGATGGCGCCGCGACGGGTCAAACGGTGAGGGAATCGCGACCCGGTAACTGTCACTTCTCTCCGTAAGCATTCCCTCGTAATACTGCATCGGCAGCAGCGTCGCCGAGAAGAACACTGCCGCTGCCGCCCTGTCCAGAACGGCCTGCAGATTCCGGGACGGATCCACACAGAACAGTTTCAATGTAAATGCATCTCTGCGGTCTTCAGTATAAATGATATACTTTTCATCCAGAAGATCATACGTACGGAGAAATGCGTTGATTTCAAAGTAAAACGTGCGCAGCTGCTCATCCACACCTTCCGGCTGTTCTTTCAGGATTTCTTCCAGC
This sequence comes from Eubacterium sp., assembly GCA_017459675.1. GTDB lineage: Bacteria > Bacillota > Clostridia > Lachnospirales > Lachnospiraceae > CADBRN01. The sequence goes on along the minus strand of JAFUCM010000013.1, from coordinate 22,820 downwards.
GTACCTGCCAGCGTCATCAACGGTGCCGCCAGCTCCTGGATTTCGCCGCGCCCGCTGACACGGCTCCCGTATGCGTCAAATGCTTCCGGATCCTCCCTGCATTCCTTCCGGTAAGTCAGCAGAACACGGTTGCACCGGGAAAGCGCCCGGTCCAGTGCGCGAAGCAGTTTTTTATCTGTTTTTTCATCGGATATTTCATCCGTTTGGGCGGCGCTCCCGTTTTCGTTTTTCAACAGCTTCCGCATCGCGAGAAATGATTCTTTTTGCAGCGATGCAGAGAACATCTCCCGTCCGCGTTCCGCCAGATTGTGTGCCTCATCAATCAGCAGAATCGTCTTGCCTTTCCCGGCTGTCTCACCGAAAAACCGCGCGAGTCTGGCCGCCGGATCAAAGACATAGTTATAGTCACAGATGACTGCATCTGCGAAGTTTGCGAGCTCCAGCTGCAGTTCATAAGGGCAGACCGCATACTGCCCGCTCCATGCAAGCACCTCACTGCGGGAATAATCTGTCCCCTCCGTCAAAAATGCATACAGCGCATCGTTGATCCGGTCATAATGTCCCTTTGCGCGCGGACAATGGGCCGGATCGCATATCATTTCATCACAGATACAGAGTTTCTCCTTCGCGGTCAGTGTTACCGTTTTACAGCGCAGTCCATTTTCCTGCAGGATCCGGAATGCTTCTTCGGCAACCGTGCGGGCGATGGTTTTTGCCGTCAGATAGAAAATACGCTCGCCGGAACCTTCCTGCAGGGCGCGCACAGCCGGAAATACCGCTGACATGGTTTTCCCGACGCCGGTCGGCGCCTGGACAAACAGCTGTTTTCCTTTCTTGATTGTATGGTAGACTGCCGCAACCATGTCCCGCTGCCCTACCCGGTAGACAAAGGGGAATTCCAGATCTCTGATGGATTCGCTGCGCAGTTCTCCCCACGCAATCTGAAATGCGGCCCATTTTCTGTACGCCTGACACAGATCATCAAACCATTTTGTCAGTTCTTCTGTCCTGTGCGAGGACGTAAAGGAACGGATTTCTTCTGTCTCGAGGCTGCAGTAGGTCATCCGGATCCGGATTGTCTCGAGATGCTCCTGCTTCGCATAAATGCAGGCATAACATTTTGCCTGTGCCAGATGGACCGGCACAGGCGATTCAAGTTTGCTGACATCTGCATAGATGCCTTTAATTTCCTCAATCACAGATCCCTTCGTATCCGCATCAATCCCGTCTGCACGTCCTTCGACGACCAGATCAAACGTACCGAAATCCACCCGTTCCTTCAGCGAAACTTCGGCGCGGTAAGCACCGCCCCTTCTGCCCTGGATTTTCCGGTGGATCCGGCTTCCTGCCAGCATGGCCTCCTGATCCGGAATTCTGCCGGCGCCGGCCGTCAGATCACCGCTGCGCAGCAGAAATTCCACGAGATTCCTTACGGAGATCCGGACTGTTTTCTTCTTTTCCTGCATTTTCGTTCTATTTTGGAGACAGGGGAGGGTTCTCTGTCTCCACACGCACAATTTCACATGACGGGTGGCATTTCCAACGCAGCGAATTACACCTGAGCTGCGTGGAAATTGCCTCCCGGAAATTCCACGGGCTGAGAACCGGCCCCTGTCTCCTTCATTTTATAGTTTTGTAACTGCAACAATCGCATCATCCAGATGCTCACTGAGAACGCCTGCGTAAGCGCCTTCGTCCGCTGCCTTTGCAACTTCCGCGTCCATCGGGATCTTTCCGAGCACTGTCGTGCCGAGTTCCTTTGCAATCTCATCGATATGGCTCTCGCCGAACACGCTGATCTTTCTGCCGCAGTCCGGGCATACCAGATAGCTGTAATTCTCAATGATGCCCAGAACCGGAATATCCATCATCTGCGCCATCTTATACGCCTTTGTGACAATCATACGCACCAGATCCTGCGGAGATGTGACGATCAGAACGCCTTCAATCGGCAGCGACTGATAAACCGTCAGCGGCACGTCACCGGTTCCGGGCGGCATATCAATCAGCAGATAATCCAGCGTTCCCCAGATAACATCTGTCCAGAACTGTTTGACAACACCGGCAATAACCGGTCCGCGCCAGACAACCGGATCTTCTTCATTTTCAAGCACCAGGTTGGTAGACATGATCTCGATACCGTTTCCCGAAAGTGCCGGATAAATGCCGTTCGTATCGGACATGGCATGTTCATGGATATCGTACATTTTCGGGATCGACGGCCCTGTAATATCTGCATCCAGAATACCGACGCGGTAACCCTGCGCCGCCAGCGCATTGGCCAGCGATGCGGTCACCATCGATTTGCCGACACCGCCCTTGCCGCTGACAACACCGATTACATGGTCAATATTGGAAAATCCGTTCATCTCCGCTTTAAATTCTTCGTTTGGCATTGTTTGCTCTCCTGTCTTATTTCTTAAGTTCTAAAAGGGCTTTTGGTTAGTTTTATGAGGGGCCGTGGGCACATATATGTTCCCTGGCTCAGAGAGAATTCGCCATGGAACATATATGTGCCCGCGTCCCCGCGAAGGTGGAATTCACCATGGAATATATATCCCGCGAAGGTGGAATTCACCATGGAACATATATGTCCCCGCGACCCCGCGAAGGTGGAATTCACCATGGAATATATCGTTGTCCATGGCACCGCAAAAATCAGTGAGTCAAGGAGAAACGTCCCCTTTGACTCACCCTATGAAGCACCATGTTCAGCTCGGTTCATCCTCATCGAACTCCACAACCACATAAAACCCGCGGTCGGTATGCCGGATATCCTTCACGATTCCTTCCCGCGACTGCAGTCTCTCATATCCCTGATAGTTTCTGCTCATCGCCACTGCGGGTATGATTGTGTAATAAAAGGATGTCGGCAGAGTACTCTCTGTAACATCGACATGATCGCCGACTTCCACGAGCCCCTGCCGCTCCATCTTAAATTCCATTTCTCTCATAAATGTATTCCGGCTTTCTGTCTGTAGGATGCGGCGGAACTATGCCTGCGAAAAGGAGACCGGCATGTGTCTGATGGCGAATTTCACCTGAGCCAGAAGACACATGCCGGTCTCCCTACCATTTACATTAATTTAACAAAGTTCCCCGATTAGTGATGGAACAGCCGGATTCCCGTAAATGCCATCACCATTCCGTTCTTGTTGCAGCAGTCAATGACGAGATCGTCACGGACGGATCCGCCCGGCTCTGCAATGTATTTCACGCCGCTCTTCTTCGCGCGCTCGATGTTGTCATAGAACGGGAAGAATGCGTCGGAGCCGAGTACAACATCGGTCATCTGATCCAGCCATGCACGCTTCTCTTCGCGTGTGAACACCTCCGGCTTCACTGTGAAGATGTTCTCCCATTTTCCGTCATCCAGCACATCCATGTACTCCTCACCGATGTACAGATCGATCGCATTATCGCGGTCTGCACGGCGGATGTCATCGCGGAACGGGAGTTCCAGTACCTTCGGGCACTGACGCAGCCACCAGTTATCAGCCTTGGATCCTGCAAGACGTGTGCAGTGGATCCGGGACTGCTGCCCTGCACCGACACCGATCGCCTGGCCATCCTTGACGAAGCATACGGAATTGGACTGTGTATACTTCAGTGTGATCAGTGCGATCTTCAGATCACGGACTGCCTCTGCCGGCATTTCTTTCTTTTCCGTTACAATATTGGAAAGGAGCTCGTCATCAATCGGCAGTTCCTGACGTCCCTGCTCGAATGTAATGCCGTAAACCTGCTTGCGCTCAAGCGGTGCCGGCCGGTAGTTCTCATCCATCTGGATGACAACATAGTTGCCGTTTTTCTTGGAGCGAAGCAGCTCGAATGCCTCATCTGTGTAACCCGGCGCAATAACGCCGTCCGAAACTTCACGCTTGATCAGACGTGCAGTGTCTTTGTCGCAGACATCTGAAAGTGCAATGAAATCACCGAAAGAGGACATTCTGTCCGCGCCGCGCGCACGCGCATAAGCACAGGCAAGCGGTGAAAGCTCCCCAAGATCATCCACCCAGTAAATCTTGCGGAGGACCTCAGACATCGGAAGGCCGACTGCCGCACCGGCCGGTGATACATGCTTGAAGGATGTTGCTGCCGGAAGTCCGGTCTCTTTCTTCAGTTCCTGTACCAGCTGCCAGCCGTTGAATGCATCCAGGAAATTGATATATCCCGGACGTCCCGACAGAATGGTAACCGGCAGTTCCCGGCCGTCTTCCATATAGATTCTGGACGGTTTCTGGTTCGGATTGCATCCATACTTTAACTGCAGTTCGTTCATTTCTTAATCTTGTATGATGTAGTCAGAAGCTAATACACCATATTTCCTTTCTTTTTGATACTGTGGTTCAATACAATCCAGATACTGTGGAACATTTGATTTCTTTTTGTAGCTTGACTACTCGATGGGAGTGTATTGCCGCTACCTTTATCTGAATTGTTTATCAGCTGGATATGCCGGAGTTCTTCTCCTGAGTACTTATTTCAATCAAGTCTACGATGATAATCGCTGGTGGATATCACGGTATCAATAATTGAAAGGGAGGTATATCCTCATGAAGTACGTTGGCATTGATATCGCCAAACTCAACCACTTCGCATCAGTCATATCTTCTGATGGTGAAGTACTCATTCAGCCGTTTAAATTTACAAATGACGGTGATGGCTTCCAACGGTTGGTATCTGTTCTCGATTCTTTCGAGAAATCCAGCCTCATCATCGGTCTTGAATCAACGGCTCACTACGGCAACAACCTTGTAAAATTCCTTGTTGCCTCTGGCTACCAGGTATGCGTTATCAACCCAATCCAGACTGCTGTCTTACGGAAGAATAACATCCGCAAGACTAAGACGGATAAGGTCGATACCTTTCTGATCGCCAAACAACTGATGCTGCAGACCTCATATCGGTTTGTCTCTTTTAAAGACATCGATATGATAGATCTTAAAGACTTTGGGCGTTTTTTTGTGAAAGCCACCAAACAGCGTTCTCGGCTGAAAATTCAGCTGATGTCCTATGTTGATCAGACTTTCCCGGAACTCCAGTACTTCTTTAAATCCGGTCTGCATCAAAAGTCAGTTTATGCTCTCCTGAAGGAGGCACCAAATGCTCAGGCCGTAGCTTCTATGCACCTGACCCATCTTTCACACCTTCTTGACTCTGCTTCCCACGGCCGTTTTAAGAAGGACACTGCTAAAGAATTAAGAGTTCTTGCACAGAAGTCTGTCGGTTCTCCCGACAAGGCCATATCTATTCAGATAACCCAGACCATTGAACGGATTGAGTTACTGGATAGCCAGTTAAGACAGGTCGAATCCGAAATGCAGGAAATCATGAACTTCCATGACTCTGTCATTATGACAATACCTGGAATCGGCTGCATCAACGGCGGCATCATCCTCGGTGAAATCGGCGACATCCGTCGCTTCTCTTCTCCGAAAAAACTGCTCGCTTATGCCGGACTAGATCCTGTTATTTATCAGAGCGGCAACTATCAGGCTGCCCGAACCCGAATGTCCAAACGCGGTTCCCGCACATTCAGATATGCTCTGGTCAATGCCGCACACAATGTTGTGAAAAACAACGCTACTTTCAAAACATACTATGATATCAAAAAGGCTGAGGGTCGGTCTCATTACAATGCCCTTGGGCATTGTGCCGGTAAACTCGTCAGAGTTATCTATAAGATGCTCACTGACGATGTAGCGTTTAACCTTAAATAAATCTCGTCAATGCATATCTGCCTTACAGGTAGCATATGTAAGGGCGAGGTCCGGATGAACGGAAACATTATCCGGACAGTTCATCAACAATTACATACGTAGATTTTTTAAAGCGCCCTAACGGGAGCCTTGTTAAAGTTACCCTTTTTTAGCCACAAAAAAGAATCGAATTTTCCGGCTAATCTATACTTGACTTTTCATAGCTGGTCTCCCGTTTATCTTACGGCATCATCTACAATGGCAGCAGTTCTTTAGCAAAACAACTCGCCAGCCTTCTGTGCAAACCGCTTTCCGAAAAGAATAAAGTTGTCTTTATAGTGCTCCATTCCATTATGTGCTTCCACATATAAAATCTTCGTCGCATTCCGCAATCGAAATTGATTTTGAAATATTTTAACTTTCTTATCTATATAGTTTACTACATTTTATCTGTTTTCCCAAGTCACGAAAAAAACAATCCCTCTGATGAAGCTGATTGTCTTCACCTGATTTCACAGACTGTGAACGACAATCCCTGTCACATGCGGTAAGTTTTTCTTTACAGGATTGCTTATCCGCATAACAACCACAACGAAAACGGAGGAATCATCATGTATTTCATGAAAAAATACGAGGATGCCGGCACGGAGGATCTCGCCGCCATGCTGGACGAATACACTGATTACATGAAGAAGCTGGCGGAATTCAGCGAAAAGGCCGACCAGTATGATCAGGAAGAAATGTCCGCTGCTGACCTGTCGTATTACCTCGACGTCACGAACCGGATCAACCACAAATTGCTGGAAGTGACCGAATAAAAAATTTACTCAAAATATATTCAGCCAGGATTGTCCCTGCGGCAGTCCCGGCTGAATCACCATTTCTGTTGTCTGTATAACCTGCCGATCCGCAAAAAAAACAATTTCCCTGATGAAACAGATTGTGTTCATTATTCAGGAGGTTGTACCATGTATCAGTATCAAATCAGCCGGACCGGCATCTTCCCCTGAACAATTCGTTTATTCTGCCTTCATGCAGTCCCTCACTTCCGCAAGCAGCGGGATCGAAGCAGCCGCACCGGCTCTCGTAACGGTAATCGAAGATGCCGCGGCTGCTGTCCGCATGGCAGTTTCAGGACTGCTGCCGCGCATGATTTCCGCGGTAAAATATCCGATAAAGGTATCCCCTGCCGCCGTTGTATCGACCGCCCGGCAGGGATGAGATGCCTGAAGGAAACATTTTCCGGCATCCGCATAGACGGCTCCATGCGCACCGCAGGTCAGGATAACAGCCGACTCCGGATACGCTTTTTGCAGCGCCTGTGCCATTTCCTCCATATCTTCCGGCAGCCGGTAAGATCCGGACGCCGCTTTTTTATCTCCGCTCATTTCCAGAAGCTGCCCGGCCTCAATCTCATTGACGACAAGGTAGTCTACGAAGGACAGCGGAAACGTTATGACATCCTGCGTCATGGGGGCGGGATTTAACACCAGTTTCATGCCGTGCGCATGCGCACATTCCATCAGTTCGGGCATCCGGTTGATTTCATTCTGCATAACAAGAAAATCGCCCGGCACAAACCTGGAAACAGTTTCTTCGATCTGCGAAGATTCTATTGCCTGATTTGCCCCGCCAAAGAGCACAATGGCATTATCGCCGCCGCTGTCATTCTGGATAATCGCATTGCCAGTCCGGATATCACTTAAAACGCGGACCATTTCCGTGCGGACACCGGCAGTCTGCATCTCCGTATGAACACCTGCTGCCTGCAGCTCTTCCAGCAAAAAGCCGCCGTCCGTGCCCACAGAACCTGCGTGATATACGTCCGCACCGGCCTTCGCGAGTGCAATCGCCTGGTTGAGCCCCTTGCCGCCGGCGTGCAGTGCAAGACCACCTGAGTGGATCGTCTCGCCGCGCTGCACGATGTGGTCCACCTGATAGGTATAGTCAATATTTAAAGACCCAAAACTCAATACTTTCATATGTATTTATCCCCTGGTCATTATTCAACTTGGTCAGCTGTCATCCGGTTCATGATTTCCGTCCCGTGAACCTTCAGCCACTTCTGCCTGCTTCTCTTCACTTCTGCATTCATCGTATCTGGATCAACTTCTCAATGAATAACGATAAAACCCATAAATCATCGTCATTGTGATGGATGTGACCAGCTTCCCGATCCCCAGTGCTGCTGTAAAATCTGCGTCCAGAAAATAATTCAGCACGCGCGGCACCAGATGAAATGCATCCCCGCAGCCGAGAACCAGAACTGATATCCCCATAAGCCGGACAATCTGGTCCGACCGGTCGGATGCTTTCCGCAAAATCAACACGCCGGTGATGATGGCCGCCAGAAGATAAAAAAAATCAAAAGCAGATTCTACGTATCTCATAACTTCTCCCTGGATTTTATGTTTACACTCTTCACCGTTCTCCGCTTCTAACGCATTCACAGCGTTCGATTGAGCAGGGACTGCAGTTGTTCCGGCATGGAATTTAATATCGATTCTGTCAGCTGCGCCGGCGAGACCGGTTCAACATCAGCGAGCCATCTTTTCGTAACTTCCGCACATGCAAAAGCATGATAATTGAGTATAAACGTCATTTCATCATTAATTGTCTCTTCGTGCCTTTTGATAAGCGCGCCGTACAATTCCACCTGAAATGCATTCACAAAATTAATCAGTGCATTCGTCGACTCATCCCGGAAAGCATTCATGTAAAAATCCTTTCTGCTCATCAGGTTTTCGAATGCAAGTTCCAGCACTTCCCTCCACGGGCGGTCCATATTGCTCTCACAGACAGCCACAATGTCCTGCGTATAAATCCATTCCACCAGGTCATATTTGTCCTTGAAATGATAGTAAAAAATCTGCGGCCAGGTATTGCACGCTCTGCATATTTCACGGACCGTGACATCTTTCAGTTCTCTGTGGGTCATAATGCGGATCAGGACATTCGCAAATTCCCATTTTTTACTGTTATTCATGATACATTTCCAATTGTGTCATATTGTTTCGGATTACACCATATTATTATAATATACACAACAAACTTTTCAACTTATCTGACAAATATTGGAGGTATAGAATGGGACTCTTAGATGGAAAAGTGGCAGTTATTTCAGGCGGAACCCAGGGACTGGGACTCGGAATTGCGCATGTATTCGGCAGAGAAGGCGCCAAAGTAGCCGTGATCGGAAGAACACCTTCTAAAGCAGAGGCTTTTGATAAAGATATGGCAGAGCGCGGTTACGAGGCGATGAGCTATGTCGGCGATGTCACCAGCAAAGAGACCGTCGAAAAATTCATCACTGCAGTTGTTGAAAAATGGGGTACCGTAGATATCGATATCAACTGTGCAGGCATCTATATTCCTGCTACTGTTATGGAGACCACTGACGAGATTCTGTACAAAACGTTTGATATCAGTGTAAAGGGATCTCTTTACATGATGCAGGCATGCTACCCTTACTTCCATAAACAGGGCAGCGGCAAAGTCATCAACTGGGGCTCCATTGCCGGAAACCAGGGTCTCGAACTCCATACATCCTATTCCATTTCCAAAGCCGCACTGCAGGGTCTGACCCGCGTGGCAGCGCTTGAGTGGGCAAGAGAAAACATCCAGGTCAACTGCGTCAACCCCGCAGGCGACTCACCGCTGTGGCGCGAATGGGAAGCAAATCAGCCGCCGGAAATGGTAGAGGCATTCCTCAATCAGATCCCGGCACACCGCATGGGTGATGCTGAAGAAGACATCGGACGTGCAATCGCCGCTCTTTGCAGTGACTACTGCAACTGGATTACAAGCCGCACAATCTGGCTCGACGGCGGCCAGGGTGCTACAAGATAATCAATTTTACCCTCTTCTTAAGCGGGGTCAGGCGCTGTGCCCGCAGCGCCCGGCCTCGTTAATCTTTGTTATTTGATCTGTTCCTTTACGTTACAGACGGGTTCTTTCACAGCAGCATTTTTGCTCGACATGAACTGAACGGCCTGCATTATGCAAGCCGCCCAATTACCCGTAGCAGTTCTTCAACGTCCTCCTGCTTTGTCCCCCAGTCTGTCGCGAACCGGATGACTGTATGGGTGTCATCGTATTTTTCCCAGTATTCAAACAAAACTGTTTCTGCGAGCAGTTCGAGCTTTCTGTTTTCCATGACGCAGAATACCTGATTGGTCGGTGAGCCGAAGCACAGACGGTATCCCTGCTGCAGGCCTTCGCGGATCCTGTCCGCCGCCCGGATGGCCGGTTCGCCAATCTTCAGATACAGGTCATCGCGGAAGAGTTCGTCAAACTGGATGCCGAGCAGCCGGCCCTTTGCGAGAACTGCGCCGTGCTGTTTCATGATCGTGAAGAAATGCGGCAGTCTGTCGGGATCGGGCACAACGACTGCTTCGCCAAGCAGGGCGCCGCATTTTGTCCCGCCGATATAGAAGGCGTCGCAGAGTGCTGCCAGATCTGCCAGCGTGACATCGTTTTCCGGGCAGGCGAGCGCATAGGCCAGTCTTGCCCCGTCCAGATACAGCGGAATCTGATAAGCGTTACAGTTTTCCCGGAGTTCTTTCAACTCAGCTTTCGAGTAAAGCGTCCCGTATTCTGTGGGATGTGAGATGTAAACCATACCGGGCATGACCATGTGTGGATGGTTCGGATCCTGCCAATAATCCGACAGGTATTGTCCGAGTACCTCCGGACTGATCTTCCCATTTTCCTGCGGCAGTGCGAGAACTTTATGCCCGCCTGCTTCAATCGCGCCGCCTTCATGCAGACTGATATGGCCGGTCTCCGCAGCGACAACGCCCTGCCAGGAACGCAGAAATGCATCGATCACCGTTGCATTTGTCTGGGTGCCGCCGACCAGAAATTCCACTTCTGCCTGCGGACATGCGCAGATCTTCCGGATCCTGTCCTTTGCGGATGCCGTGATCGGGTCTGCGCCGTACCCGGATGTCTGCATTTCATTGGTTTCTGTCAGACGCCGCAGGATTGCCGGATGCGCGCCTTTCATATAATCTGATGCAAATGCCAGTTTTTTCGTATTTGTCATTGTGTCTTCTTTCTACGAAATACATCACTTATATGTTGGATAAACCTTTATCTGTGTAACTGCCCGAAGTCCCGGTCGTTTTTCCTTTTCCACCCAGAAATTTTTTCAGGTTGGCAGATGATACCGGATAGAATTTCGGATACTTTAATCCTGAAAGGTATGTGGCTTCCATCTGCGCAGCCTCGTCCTCCGACAAATACGGAGCGAACAAACTTGTCACGGATTTCACACCTTTCGCACGAGAGAAAGAATAAATGGATGTAATCGCTTTTCCGCGCGTCCTGCCAAATACCAGCTGTTTCTTTGAATTGATCGCTTCGAATGTGTCGAGATCCGGGCCGTACTGATACCGCTTCAGTCCATTCTTATAATATAAAATAACGCCCTTCCGCTCTGGATGAAAATCAGTCCCGTTCGGTACAATGTCCTCGACAATCACCTCGTTAATGCCATTTCCATCGATATCCACGGCTGCAAAAACAGCTGTTGGCCAGTCCAGCTTCTTGATCGCTTTCCGGTACTTTGCATAAACCTTTTTTCTGGACGCCGTAACTGTTACTTTACATTTCAGGCGCTTTTTACCGACTTTCGCGGTAATGACAGCTTTGCCTTCCTTTAATGCAGTGACTTTTCCGCTTTTGTTAACCTTGGCGACACTTTTCTTAGAGGATGACCATTTTACCTTCTTCTTTGTACCTTTAACAGAAAGCCGTACCGTTTTTCCAGCTTCCAGCGTGACTGTTTTCCGGCTGATCTTAGCTGCCGCCTGCGCTGACTGCGGTGTGACAGCCAGAATCACCGCCAGCATGAACATAACTGCCAGCATGCGGGTCTTTTTCAATAAAGCTGCTAATTTCATGCATCTCCCCTCCTTACACTAAATTTACTTACTCTATATTCTGCAGTGAAACCGGCACTGACCAGTTCCCGTCCGCACCAACTTCCGCTGTATAGATCTCACAGTTTCCGACATACTTAGACCAGTATCTGCCATTTGAATCCGGTGTCAGATACTCCAGCGCCCCCTTCATCGCAATCGCGTGGGTCGACAGGAGCAGATTCTTCCTGGCTGCCTCCTCACGTATTTCCTCCAGAAATGCACCCAGCCGTGCTACAATATCCGGCAGCTGTTCCATACCTTCCGGCGCCGGGTTGTGCGCAAAATCCCGGAAAAACTCCAGCACCTCCGGAGCCGGATTCTTCAGTTCCATGCCCTCATACGGTCCGTAGTCCATTTCGATCAGACGGTCATCCACTGTCAGCGGGACATCTCCGGCGATGATTTCTGCTGTCTGCACCGCGCGGATCAGCGGACTTGTATACACTTTATCAAATGAAATGCCTGCAGCTTTCAGCATCTCTCCGGCTGCCTCTGCCTGCTGCCTGCCGACTTCGTTCAGCGGTGAGTTGCTCCTTCCCTGCAGAACATTCTCTTTATTCTTTACTGTTTGTCCGTGCCGGATCAAATACATCATAATTCCACGCCTGCCTTCTTCAGCTCTTCTGCCATCTCATCGTAAGAACGAAATACAATGCCTGCAGCGTCTCTTCTTCCGTAACTTCACCGCGCTCAAACTTCCCCCAGTACGGATTCATGACTGAAGCCTTAATGACACGCTTGATTGTCGGCACATCCAGACCTTTCTCTGTCAGAAATTCCATGATCCGGAAATCAGCCAGCACATTTCCAATGTCGAACACTATATTTTTGATCATTGTTCTTCCTTCCTGATTCCTCCATCTACCGTTTCAGCGCCGCGCTCAGGGTGTTCGGGATTCCCCTCGGCCCGCGTACTGCATAAATACCATACTTCTCTTTCAGCACTTCGAAGGTAAACCGTTTCCGGTCATACCGCTTCTGCAGCCGGATCTTCATCAGTGCTTTGATCGTCAGGTTCTGATCCTCGTACCGGTACGGGATATCTGTCTCTGTGACCTTGCATTTATAGAGGATCGCCGATACCGGGGCTGCAACGTACATATAAACGGTATCACCTTTTTTGATGCCGGCCCCTTGTTTCCAGTCAATTTCTTTCGCATCATCAAATGCGTGTTCTATATCATAGTATTTCGGATTGGCCGGAATGATCCATTCTTTCGGCGGACGCACCTTTTCTTTCTTCCTGGCAGAAGCTGTCGCCAGAAAACTCATATCGATCAGGCCGCGCACACGCTGCTCACTGACTGTTCCGTCCAGCAGAACAGAGACCCAGTGCTGCTTATTCATGTGATATCCCGGAAAGATACCCTCATCCTGAATCAGCATTTCCCTGAAAAACAGATCATCAATCTTCAGGTTGATTACTTCCACCACGCTGTCACCCGGCAGCCCAAGTTTTGAAGCCGGAACGCCTGCAGTCAACGCGAACCACTTATTATTATCCTCGTGGCGGAAAACCGCATAATCAGGATATCGCTTCCAGAGATATTCAGGCTTTGTACCGTATTTCTTTTTGATGTAGTCTGTTATACGCTTTCGATCTGTTATACTCATTTGTACCTTTTTTCCAATATCTCAGCTGCGCACTTCACCAGTTCAGCGCAGGGACGTTTCCTGTAATATGCTTCTGTTCTTTCTTCTGGCACATGGGACATACCGCTGCCGCCGGTTTCACTTCCGCCGGTTTCGCTGTCGCCGGTTTCGCTGCCGCCGGTTTCGCTGCCGCCGGCTTTATCCAACCCCAGTAATTCACGGCAGATAATTGAACCGTTCTGTGCACGAAACTGCTCCGCAAGCGCCTGAACTTCCGCATAGTTTTCAGCCTTCTTTTCCCTGTCGGAACCAACAACGGCACCCGTTTCAAGTCCTGCGACCAGCAGCATACCGGAAACAGCCCCGCACACTTCCCGCATGCGGCCCATGCCGCCTCCAAATGACGCTGCAATCCGCATCGCCAGATCCTGATCCAGATTATAATCTTCGGCAAACGCTCCGAATACTGACTGTGAGCAGTTAAATCCCTCTTTAAAAAGAGTAACTGCCTTCTCTGCATATTTTCCCATAATCTTTTCTCTTTTATTTCTGCTCTGTTTTCTTTCTGATTCTTCTATTGTCAGGTCTTCCAGATATACTCTTTATTCGTCATGGAATGAAAAAAGGATTATCTTTCTCTTGTCATAATTCCGGTGAACTGCGGCACCTTAAAACGCCGCATGAACAGTTCGCATTTACACAGGAAAAAGTAAAAAATATTCAGACCACAGCCGCTGAGTCCTTCATAATTTCCCTGTCCTTTTGCGATCAGCACATCTGCGCGGCTGATCTCGTCCATCGCTTCTTCTGATATCGCACCGATCACATTGCCGGGCATGCCTGCCCCATTACCGATCACACGGCTGGCAGCCTCTCCCATCCCGATCTGGGCGGCATCTTCGAGTGTCGCATCATTGATCGCAGGCAAGCCCCGTACAATGACAGTTACTGTGAGGTTCGGATTCATTTCCCGCAGAACTGAAATCAGCAGCTTGTCAGCTACGATCTCACCGCAGTTATCGGTAAAATAAACCAGATGGCGGGCACGGAGCATCTCTGTCCGGAAGCTTTCCAGCATTTCCGGTTCAATTGTGGTATGAACCGCTTCGTCTAACTGCTTCCGCAGTTCAGTCTCATTCACATTGCTCAATACGCCAAAATCAATATAATTACCTGCCATCGCATACTGCACAGCCATCTTCAGGGGATCTTCCGCTTCCGTCACCTGCTGCCGCATATACGGCAGCATTGAAAGCATCAGATGATTGAACCGGCTTTTTATAGTCGCATAATCCAGCGCTTCCCCAAATAAATCACTGCGGAGCGCATAAATCTTTTCCGCAATCTGCGGTGTGCTGAGACCGTCGCAGTGGTCAATGATCTCTCTGACCTCGCGCTGATAGATTGTGATATCTTTCTGATCCGCATCTTTCGGGTAGGCATTGATCTTCTGCCTCATCATGCATTTTTTACATTCTTCACTTATAAGCATGCCTTTTTCTCCTGATTGATTTCGCGAAGCTCATCTCTGAGTACATTTGGATCAGTAAGGATGTCTGTTATATTTCTTCCAGTATCCCCTTCAAATACCCCCGATACGCCTCCTTCACTTCCACCGGCCTTACGATCCGGATGCCTTTCCCGATCCCGGTCAGCCAGCCGAAGAACTGCGGGCTGACCGCGACGGTCACATGGACGTGAAACCGATCCGTTCCATGCGGTATGATCATGACATCCGTGCCAAACCGGTCAATAATGACACCAACAAATTCATTATCGCATTCCAGCGTCAGGCTGCGCTCTTCCCCGGTAAACATCCCAAATGTCTTACGGGCAAATGCGGCGAGATCGAAGTTCTGAAAGTGTTCGCGGCCCAGGCGCAGGTCCTCGCGCTCGGTGATTTCCTGCATTTTGTCCACGCGGTAGTGTTTGATGAGCCCAGCCTCCGCGTCGTAGCCGACAAGATAGTAGTTCTCATCATCCCATGTAAGAGACCAGGGCGACACAATGTAATCTGCGCCATTCTTTTTTCTGACCAGTTCCTTCTTCACATTCCACTCACAGTATTTGAAACAGATCTGGCGGTTGTCCCGGATCGCCGCGTGAATAGTATCTACATTGTTGTAAATCGCGTCGTTGTCTGCCTTGATGCGGTTATAAATGTAGACCTGGCGCTGCAGCTGTTTTCCGTTTTCCCTGCTGGTCAGCTGCTCCAGCTTGCCGATCAGCTCCTCGGAACGCTTCTTCGTGATGAATTTTGAAGACTGCACAGCATCCACCAGCAGCTTCAGCTCCGGCAGCGTAAAGGTACGCTGCTCGATGTAGTAGCCGAAACTGCTGCCCTTGGTCTGCCCGATCTGCATGCCGTATTCCTTCAGCCGGCTGACGTCTGCGTAGACGGTCTTCCGGGCATACTTGAGCCCGTACCGCGCGTCCATGCGCTCACAGAGCTGCGTTGCATTCAGCGGGTGCTTCGGGTCAGTCTCCTCCAGAAGCAGCTGCATCAGATATAAAAGTTTTAATTTATCATCTGCCATTGTATTTATGATCCCGTTTCGGTAAGTAATCCGCTATATCCATTATATTTCTTATCTTTTCTGCATGCGCACCCTGATCACCCGGTACAGGGCTGCCAGTCCGATGCAGAGCACTGCGATAATCGCAAACCACATGACAATTACTGAAGCCGGCTGGTCATAGACCTGCAGGAAGAAATACGGGCCGTCAATCAGACGCACTGCATTCAAAAACAGACAGATCAGACCGTAGAGCATCGTTGCTGAAGCCGGCAGGAAAATCACTGTTTTCCCCGGCAGTTCGGATTTTTCAAGAAACAGCAGTGACAGAACTGACAGCAGCGGCGCAATCAGATGATTGATCGGCGCCACATTTTCCAGAAAATAATACGCAATGCCGCCCTCAGGTGCCAGTACAAATGCCGCAATCAGAAATGTCACCGTAAGCCCCACCGCGCTGACAAAATGTATGGCTGTCAGCTTTTTGGAGATTTCCCGGCCCCTGCAGAGGGTCATGAGAATTACAGCCGATACCAGCAGCTGCAGTACGTTGCTGTCAATCGTGTACCACACGAAGAGTCCTGCTCCAAAGACGTAAATGTCATGGATCAGCGCAATCACTTCCAGAATCACAAGGATCAGATTGATGATAAAAACCGGTTTTTTCATCATGATATTTCTGTCACTCCATGTAGGTTGCATCGCCAAGTCCCTCGAAAGCAGCATCGAGTACCTTCATATCTGCAAGACCTTCGTATACATCAAAATCCTCTGCTTCTTCCGGTGCAACCTTGCCGTCAAAATGGAATGTATATGAGAACGGTCCGTACTCCAGCCAGACCTCCAGGTTTTCCGTATTATAGAAGCTTCCGCTCCGCCAGCCTTCATCAAAGAGTTCCTGTCCGGTCTTGCCGACCAGCGCATCCAGTTCCTCCTGCGGGAGAATCTGCTCATTCAGGTTCTCGGCCGTTGTGATTTCGAGATCGGAAACAAGATCCATCTCATTTTTCTCATAATTCTCATCGAACTCCAGCGCAAACAGCTTTTCAGAAATATCAGCCGGCAGATCCGCAATTACACGGTACGGCACGCCGCCAACCGTAAACACGTAAATATATTTGTCTTCGTAGAACGCCCGCTGCTCGGTGTCTTCATCCTTGCCCTGCAGCACGAATGCGTCGCCGAGGGTTTTCAGGCTCTCAAGATCAACGGTATCTTCAGAAGATGCTGCAGTGCCATTCGATGCGGCGCCTGCAAAAGCCGCGCCTGCCGATGCTGCCGCTTCCGACACGGTACTTTCCGAAGCCGCACTTGTTGACGCCGTGCCTGCCGGTTCCTTGCTTTCCTGCGCCCCGCTGCCGCATCCGGCCAGAAGCCCCAATGTTAACACTGTCATCAGAACAATCGCTGTTTTCTTTCTCATGTTTTATTCCTCCTCATAACTGTTTTTGTTTGCATGGTTTGTCTGCGCGTTTTGTTTGCCTGATTCCGCCAACTGCCCCTGATGTGTCTGCGGATCAGACCGACAAGATGCATTTTTCTTCGCATCCCTGATCCAGATTCTTAGGTGATTGAAGTCTTCCCTTCGCCACTCCGATTCTTTTTGATACCGAAACATTATTGCAGGCAGCCATCTTTACAACAGGTATTCCATCTCTGGCTATAATGATTTGATCTTCTTTCCCTGTCTCTATCATTTTAATAAGATTTGACAAGTTTTCCATTGCTTCCAGAATATCAACTTGCATAGTCATGTCTCCTCAATGATGAAACGGACAAATACTGCTCTTCCTGACTATATTTTACAAGGAAATATAACAAACACAAGTCAAAAATAGCTGCCGCATAATTGCGACAGCCACTCCTGGCGGATATTCCCGGCCTGCATTCCCGTCAGGCAGCAATTGCCCGCACGGGTCTTCCTGTGTGCCCTGCGTCAATCATATAGACCTGGCGGATCGTCTCGGCTGATTCCCCTGTCCACTCGATCATTTCCTGCATACAGGGTCTGGTTCCATTGAGATTGAAATACGTTGCGATACACTCTCTGACTTTCTGTATTACATATTGATCCATCATGTCTGACCCTCCTTATCATTACCTGCCGGCTGCAGTGACTGATGCAGCCGTGTGTGATCTTTTTACTGATCACACTGTAACGCGCGGTGTCAGACATATGTCCAACGAAGGAGTGACTCAACGGAACTGCAAAAGGATGCATATTCCAAAGCAGCGAATTCTCTCTGAGCTGCGTGGAATATGCATCCTGAAGAAGATTCCGGTCAAAAGAAGACAGAGAACCCTGTCTCCTTTTATTCCAGTGCCTCCGCCAGTTCCTTCTGATACGCCGCCTGCTCTTCCAGAACAGTTTCTCTGTATTCCTTCAGCGCTTCGATGTCAAGCACCTCTGCGGATAACCACGTAAGCTGAGATGCTGCCTTCTCTGTCTTCAGCGCGATCTGGCGGTATTCTGGCCCGATCATCAGAAGCCGCATCGCCTCTTCGGGAGCCAGAACGCCGCTGGTGATGATTCCGAATGTATCGTAGATCGTGTCATTTGCGATCGGGCCGATGATGACATCTGCATCCGACGGATCCGGCTCCCATGACCGGTTCCCTGAGATGTACGCGAACCATTTCTCATCCCGGCAGAATTCCTGTATGCGCAGGCCTTCTGTATCCAGCTCGTACGTGTTGAGAATTACCTGTTCACCGTCTCTGTCCTTTGCCCATCTGCGGGCAAATTCCTGATCTGCCGTCAGATAAAAACCCTGGCCGAAATCGGCGTTCTTACGTCCCCGGTAAATATCAGGGTTCCGAATTTCCAGAAATCCCGTATGGTATAAAATCATCTTCTTCATATTCATTTCGCGGCCAGTGCCCGCGCCTTCTTCTCGTTTTCTTTGCAGATCATGTATTCTCTGCTTTCTCCTGTGTACTGCTTCAGCACATCCGCCGCTCCGGCAAATCCTTCTGCCGCTTCCGCATATTTTTGCTGCTGAAATGCGCGCGCACCCTGCATTGCATAGATGGAAGCCAGATTCTGCACGAGTGCCAGAATCACCTGCTGCTCTGCATCAGTGCATTTTCCAAGAATCTTCTGCGCCTCATTCAGGTTTCCGGCTGCACTTTCCCATTCACCCTGCTCTGTCTGTGCAGCTGCAAGATTGATCCGCGCGGAAACCCCGTCCGGGGATTCATCTCTGCCGGTCCATTTAATCTCCAGCATCATCCGCTCATACAGCAGAACCGCCTTATCGTAGAGCCCTGCTTCTCTGTAGTAAGTCGCAGATTCATTTAACGCCGTGATCATCAGCGCCGGATCAAACCAGCCGCTGCCGGGTCCGCAGATCGAACACTGGTTCCGCTCAATCTCCATTGCCTTCAGAAAATCGGTGATATAGGCATCAACCTTCTCCGGATTTCCTTCCTTTTTCAGTCTGGTCAGTTCCTGCATAAATACATCCAGGCGTGCACTTGCTTTTTCCAATGTATTTTCCTCCGATAAACATAAACGATCTGAATCAACATATTTGTATTGTTATTATACCAGTACCGCGGTTCGATTCGCCAGAAACATATCTGAAACATCCACGCTTTCCTGATTCACGGATAAATGACTTGTGCGGCGTTCTTTCTCTGGATGAAGATGCCGGATATTTAATCGAATACAAAAATCTCAGCGACAAGTCTCCATATCTCGGGAATGCCGATACCCGTTTAATGAAGAGATGGTGAGAAGCACGTGCCATACCTGCTTCCCGTAAAGCCATGCAGGAAATAATCCGCCAGTCGGGGTGTGTCTCCGGCAAAGAATATCTTGCAAAAACCAAACTCTGAAAGCATGAAAAAACAGCGGAATTTCACCGCTGTTTTTATGTACATGGGGTTCTTTTTCCGGATGATTCTCTCTTTCCGCTTCCTCATACATAGTTTAACAATTCATACACCCGCTCCCTGGTCAGCTGTGCCCCGAGGCTGTTTTCAGCCAGCGGCCGGATGCTCCCGCCTTCATACTGCTTCCCTTCCTCCGCAATCTGCGCTTCCTTGCTGCTGATCCACGCACGCTCTTCTTCTGTAAGCTTCTGCATCTCCGCATCCGGCATATTTTCTTTCAGATACTGCCAGATATCATTGAGCTCATTATCCCAGAGCTTGTACAGGTCGGCTGACACCTGATTCATTTCCATCTGGTTCAGATCTTCCTGCTCCAGCTTCTTTTCGAGTTCGTCTGCCTGCTTCTGAACCTCTTCAACATGCTGCCTGATCTGATCAGCCGGCTGGCTCTCCGGGGATTCTTCCTCTCCGCCAGCGGCGCTCTCTGCAGCGTCTTCTTCGTATGCCGGATACGCGCCAAATCCGTTTTCCGCCTTCTCATTGTACAGTCCGTAGATCGTGAGGCATCCATTTTCCTCAATTTCCGGCCCCATCTGAACCCATGAAACATACGCTTCCGGCAGATCGCTCACCGGTTTCCCCGGAAGATAGAAATAGAGATCTTCGGCATCATCGAGACCATATGCCGTCGCATAAACATATCTGATATCATCCTTGATTTCTTCCGTTTCCGGCGTATTGGCAAAATCAATATGATCTACCTGTGTGCGGAACGTATAATCATCCACGCGTTCCAGCGCTCCGAAACTTCCGTTAAAATCACAGTAATACAAAGTTCCATACGGGTACTGGTCCCCGACATCTCCCATATCAGAATCATGATAATTTCCGGAAAATGTTCCGTCTGCATTGATCGTCATCGTAGTGGCCCAGCCGCCTGCGCCGCTGGAAAAATAGAATTCCATTCCTGTGAGATCCGCGTATGTAAAACCGTCCGCCGCAGCCTGCGAATCCGCCTGAACCGGCGCTTCTTCCCGGTTCTCTTCGGAAGTCCCGCTGCTGTCCTGCGCGGAAGACACTGCAGCCATCGAATCAGCCACAGCGCTCGTATCCGAAACTGCTTCATCTGCAGACGAAACAGCCGCCGCCTGTTCCTGCGGCTGAACAGCCTGATTCTCTTGCCTGCCGCCGCATGCGGCCGCCATCAGACAGACACCCGCCATAATCGCACTCATAAAGAATTTTCGTCTGTTTATCATTATCGCACCTCTTCCTAAAAGGAGACAAGGGACGGTTCTCTGGCTCCTGCACAATTATAAAAAGGATGCAATTTCCTAAGCAGCGAATTCTTCCTGAGCTGCGTGGAAATTGCATCCGCCGCGAAAGAAGGAGACAGAGAACCGTCCCCTGTCTCCAAACTTATTTATCTTACGTAATTGCCGTTGACCCATCCTTCCAGATTGAGCTGGCTTGCGTATGCCCATACATATGCTCCGTTCCGGAGATCATCACGGATCTGGATGCGGTCGCCATTGTGAAGTGCGCCGATTTCGTTGTTGGAATCGTAAGCTGCTTCATTTCTGATTGCCAGATAGTTCTTTGTTCCGGTAACGGTTACCCAGCGCCAGGATGCCTGAATGTATCCGTCATTTCCGCCTGTTACCTGCTCGAGTTCCTGTGCATTCATTTTGTTCTGATCTGTCATGATTGTATCCTCCTTTTTAAAGATTGTAAGCTCTCTTTTAGTTCGCTGTGTTGTTTATCTTTTGTAATTACAGAGTAATACGTCATGTCTGTCAAATGTCCAACAATTTCGAAACATTTTAAACTCTATATATAAAAAATCCGAGATTTTTTCATTTCCGACCCACAGAAAACTTCCGAATGGTATCCTGATATCCCATCTCGAGATTTTCATAAATCTTCTTCCTGTCAAATGCCAGGATCCCGCCCAGATCTACAGACGGCGTCAGATACAGAACATTGGCCCGCCCTGCAAATTCCGGATGCTGCGGTTTCTGGTGGAGGTCCACCACGATCAGTTCCTCCGCTCCCATCGAAACGGCCAGCTTAATCGGAAGGTTATCGTAGTACATCCCGTCGATGAAGTAGTCCGTCCCGATCCGGTGCATCGGAAACACCGGGTACACCGATGAAGACGCGATGATATAATCCTTCATCTGTCCCTGCGGAATCTTGTCTTTTGGCAGCAGATAAGGCTTCCTGTCACGCGCGCGCACGGTCACCAGGCCATAATCCACCTCCGATGCGCGCACCTTTTCTTCGTCGATATTCTTATTCACAAAATCCCGGAACGGAGAATTGTCCACCGCACCGTCGATCAGCTTTTTCCTGCGGGATTCCATCGTCGGGAAAAGTGTCTCGGCAAATGTCCGCAGGATTCCCTTTTCCGGCTCCGGTTCACTCATCAGATCCACCATGACCATATTGCGCCAGATCTGCTCGGCCTTATCAAAATCGCCCATCGCCATCAGTGCGCCGTTGATCGAACCAATCGATGTGCCGGTCACGATCTGATAATCCACAGAAAGCTCCCGGAGGGCTTTCCATACTCCGATCTCATAGGCACCCTTCGTCCCGCCGCCGCTTAAGACAACTCCTCTTTTCACATTCTTCATTCGCCGCTCTCCTCCAATGCACCGGCAGTCCGGGCCATCCAGATCATCCTGACACCCGTAACGATCAGTTCCGCCACAATCCAGAGGCCGACAGCATATTCCGCAAACACCGGGAAAATAAGTCCCAGTATGCCGACCGCAATCATAACTGAACCCAGTATCATGGAAGAGACAGAACCGGGTGCCTGAACACCGAGATCCACCGATGTCATCGCTCTCCGGTACATCACCGCCCCGAGAACCTCCAGTCCCCCCGCCGCGATGAGCCAGATTGAGAGGCTGATCAGAAGAAAATGGATCGCCGTATCACCCAGACGGGTTCCGATCAGAATCTCAATTCCAAACGCAGCCGCAACCAGCATGCCGACCAGCGTCCACACACCGGCGGCACCTGCTTTTCTCCGCTCTCTCCAGTGAATCAGCTGACTGACACTGTAGAGCAGCAAACCAATGCCGCAGAGGACAAGCAGCAGTTCCATGTTAAGAATGCAGATGATTCCAAGCAGGATCGCGGCTGCAATGGTCTGCACACCACCGATCATCATGGCATTTGTCCTGAACAGCTTTTTTCCCTCTTTTCCAAGAACTTTGCTGCAGAGTTTTCTG
>JAFUCM010000170.1 GCA_017459675.1 Eubacterium sp. | reverse complement strand
TTTCCTGGGAATTCTATATTTACACCGGACTCGTCCCGGTGAATACCAACTATTATGATATCTTCGAACACTCCACGCTCGCCATGCAGATCGTCAGTCAGGACGGACAGCGCATTCTTTCCCGGAATGCATCGCTGATCTCTCCGGATCTGATGGAGCAGCTTCAGACGGAAGGCAGCGCAGATGTATATCCGGACCGTGAATACCGTCTCTTCGCTCTGCCTGATGCTTCTTTTATCTGGTGCAAGGACATCTCGCAGCTCCAGAAAACAATCGATTCCCTGAACCAGACGGCCACGGAGCTGGAACAGGAGGGACAGCTGATCACCGAAGAACTGCGGACCCGAAACGAAGAAACACGTCTGGAAGCGCAGAACCGCATCTATGATACACTGTCCGGTGACGTCAGCGGTCAGCTCATTGCCATGCGGCAGATGCTTTCTGATCCGGTTCTTCAGGCAGATACGCCGCATCTTCTGAACCAGCTGTTTCTGAAGGGCACCTATGTAAAGCGAAGGTGCAATCTCCGGCTGATTGAGCAGGAATACCGGCACATCGACGTTGAAGATTTCCGCATCAGCCTCGAGAATCTGCTGCAGGCAGCCGAACTGTCCGGCATGCAGACAAAACTCGTCTGGGACCCGGCTGCAGCTTACAGCAGCGAATATATCATCTATCTCTTTGATATGCTGATCTGCCTGCTTGATGCGGCAGGTGATTCTGCCGGACAGCTCACGCTTACAATCTGCCCGGCCGGCGCATCTGTCTGTATCAGCGGATCGATCCGGGCAGATCTGAAACTGTCAGGTTTTCCAAATCCGCCTGCAGGCTGTGAGCCGTCCATCGCATATGAAGCACCGGGCAGGCTGCAGCTCACCTTAAATCTTTCCGGTAAACCCGCTTCAGGAGGTGTCCTATGATATTTCGAAAAAAGAATGTCCGCGCAGAAATCGCACGGACATACCGGACCAGCAGACTGATCCGCAATGCAATTGACAGTTATCCGGATGGTATCTGTTTCGCCACAGCTGACGGCCGTCCTGTTCTGGTGAACCGGATTATGAATAACCTCTGTCACGAAATTACGGGACACACTGTAACCAATGCCGATGATATGTGGGAAGCCTTCCGGCATGTATCCGGGATCTATCCCGGACCGGAGGATGACCTGTCTGCTTTCGCGGGAAAAAGTCCCGGTCTGCAGGATGATCCCTCTGCTTTCGTAAAAAAAAGTCCCGGTCTGCAGCAGCATCCGGCCGCCGGCATACAGCCAGAGGAACCGCCGCTGCTGTATTTCTCTAACCAGAAAACTATCTGGCAGTTCCGCCGTCAGATCCTTCACAATGTTGCCTATACCGGTGATGTCATCCAGTATGAGGCAGCTGATATCACAGAACTGTACAATTATCAGAACCAGCTGCGCGAAAACAACCGGCGCGTACAGGCAATGCATCTGCGGCAGAAGGATCTTCTGCAGAACATTGTCAAAAACAATCTGGAAAAAGAACTGCTCAATGCAAAAATACGCATTCACGATCAGTTCGGAAGGTGTCTGATCATGACCAGAAATGCCATGACACAGGAATCTCTGCAGCAGGACGATCTGCATGCGCTTCTGTCTGAATGGGAAGAAGTGATCACACATCTGGAACATACCGCTGCCCCGAAAGAACCGGAAACCGCCTCCCCGGACGCAGAACTCCTGAAGGCTGCGGAGATGATCGGATGCCGGATCATTTTCCGGGGCGATCAGCCTGCCGGCCGAAAGACGCTGCTGCTTCTGTATGCCGCGATCCGCGAAGCACTGACCAACGCTGTCCGGCACGCAGATGCAGATACGCTCACGGTTACCATCGACGAAACCCCTGCGGCTTATCACATTGTGATTGCCGGCAACGGCAATCCGCCCGCTTCCCCTGTACAGGAAACCGGCGGCCTCGCAAATCTGCGCAGACGTCTGGAACAGGAAGGTGCCGCGATGGAAATTGTGTGTGACCCATGCGTTGCGCTGCATCTGTCCATTCCAAATCTTTCCTGAATAAACGGCTGCCATAAAATCAAAAGGAGTACCCCATGATAAATGTTCTGATCGTCGAAGACTCAAAAATCTCAAGCACTGCTTTTTTGCATGAACTGGGAGATACCGGAAGGTATCACGTCACAGCCGCCATCGAAAATGCGGCAAATGCAGAAATTATCTGTATGCGCAATCCGGTTGAGCTGATTCTGATGGACGTCTGTACCGCAGATGATGAATCCGGGCTTGCGGCAGCTGAACGGATCCGGAAACACAATCCCGACATCAAAATTCTGATTATGACTTCCATGCCGGAACATTCTTTCCTGCAAAAAGCACTTGAAATCGGCTGCGACGGTTTCTGGTACAAGGAGCTGGAAACCATGACACTGACAGAAGCCTGTGATGCCGTGATAAAAGGAACCTTTCCCTGGCCGGAACAGGCGCCGGTACTGCAGATCGGCCTTGCAAGAAGTGATGAATTCACCGACAGGGAGCTGGAAGTGATCCGTGCGCTCGCGCAAGGAAACCGCTATGAAGAAATCGGAGAACAGCTCTTCATGTCAACCAACACCGTCAAATACCATGTAAAGAACATTCTCCAGAAAACCGGCTTTCACAGCACGATCCAGCTGGTAGCAGAAGTCGTCGGCAAGCGTCTGGTTCTTCCGAATTATTGAATTAAGTGGATCCGTTTTGCGCCAGGTCCTGCAGAGTCCGGACTTGCATTCGATCTCGAGCTTCGTGACGTATCTGTCCGGCCCGGACAGAACTACCCTTTTGTGTGAGGTAAAATTTCCCCGGATTGTGTATGCTCATAATATTAAAAAGACACACTTGACTTACTCTGATTTGATGGGGGAAAGCATCATGAAGACGTTATTAAGAAGATTTTTCATTCTTGCGGTCATTCTTCTCGCGGCCGGCGGGATCTACACGTATTCTGCAAACGCGGCCGAATATACCGACTGGTCCGCGTGGAGTACAACGAAACCGGCTGTCTATGATCAGCTGGAAACCAGACAGGTTCCGAAGACCTATCACATGCGCTCTTATCTTACTCAGGATGCGACAACCTACGCGCGCTGCTGGCGCAGTTTTCATATCGCTGCCGGCGACTACAGCAAATACAATGCACGCACCTCCTATGGGGAGTTTACCCATACAGTAGATCTGACAGCCGCACAGTTCTCTTCCTGCAGCAGTCATGCAGAGGGATCGTATTACAGTGGTTCCACCGCCGGTG
>JAFUCM010000169.1 GCA_017459675.1 Eubacterium sp. | reverse complement strand
TCCTGAATGTAGGGCGCTGTGACAAAGAAGCAGGCTTTTACTTTCTTCTTTTTCAGCACATCCAGGATTTTGGATGTCTGTCCGTTCTCATAACCACAGTCGAATGTGAAGTAAATGTACTTCTTATCTCGTTTTGGTGCGATGTAATATGCATTGTACTTTGCAAGCCAGGAAGCACTTTTAAATGCGTCCGGTGCCGTGTGGGAAGTATTACGCATGAAGTACCATTCTGCGCTTGCGCGGCTTCCGCCGGCATCCGTCCGGTGATAGTTAACGGTGCTGTAATTGATTTCCTTCTGGTCTTTTCCCTTTGCTTTTTTCAGAAGAAACTTCTGTGTCTTCTTCCCTTTGTCAGCCGAGATGGTAAGCCGGACATACTGGTCAGGTGTGGAAGAGCCCAGCGTCAGTGCCTTGTTCGACTTCTGGTTAAGCAAGGTCAAAGTGCCGTCCGTATTTTCGCGGATGGACCACTTCTGTGATTTTTTTCCGTTCTCCTTGTACTGGTAGACAGCAGAACCGTTCTTTTTGCCGGTGGCGGTCAGAACATGTTTGGATTTGACATTCCGGATCAGCCAGGTGCCGTCTGCCTGTTTCTCAAAGATGAATTTCTGGCGCGTTTTTTTCTTCCAGGAAAGCAGCTGAACTTTGGCTTTCATTTTTCTGGAGCCGTTCATGATGTCCAGAGCGTAATCCGTGTTTGCGGCCGGCGAGATCCGGTAGATTCCATTGTCTGCAGGAAGCGTCGCAGCAGATACTTTCCGGGCCGGCAGAAGCAGCAGTGCAGCGGCAATGATAACAAACGCTGTCACGGGCAGAAGCAGGTGAAGACGTTTCAGAAACTGGTTGGGATGCTTCATGGTATGTGCCTCCTTTCAATGGTGGACTGAGCTGTGGTTTTATGTGATTGCAGGCGGTTCGATTCAGCCAGGGCGTCCCGTTGAGTTGAAGTTCGCCGCATAGAATGATATAATCTGCGAAATACAGATGACTCGCAGATTACACAGAATAGATTCTATATGAAAATAAGAATGCCGGCGGTGGGACTTGAACCCACACGTCCTTGCGGACAACAGATTTTGAGTCTGCCTCGTCTGCCAATTCCGACACGCCGGCCTGAACAGAATTAATTCTAACATGTGACGGAAATGAAAGCAAGCGAAACAGGGGAAGAAATCTGATGACAGACTGGAGCGGAAAACAGACGCCGCCATACGTGCCGGTACACCTCGATGCCATACAAATTGTCCTGTGGAAGACAGAGAGTTCCCGGAAAAAGACACGGGAAAAACCGGCTGAGGATCCCCGTGTTCTGTATGCGCTGGGAAAGGTTCCCGGGTCTTTTGGAAACGGAAGGGCATCGGATGCAGAACACAATCTGTCGTGGAACGGCAGTGCGGCAGATACAACACACAATCCGTCCGGGGCGGCTTCCTTAAGTTCCGGATCTCAGCCGGATCCGGCGGAATGGATCTGCGCAAGAACGGAGCGGGGCAAACCGTATTTTGTGCACCACCCGGAGGTCAGCTTCTCACTGTCTGACAGCGAAAGCCTGACTGCGGTCGCATTTGCACCGGAGCCGGTGGGCCTTGATATCCAGCTGCACAGGAGGCACGGGATCCGGCGGCCTGAGGCAGAAGAGAATGGACGGCTGAGTCGGATGGCGCGGCGTTTCTTCCATCCGGACGAACGGGATTTCGTTTTGGCTTCCGCGACGGGGATCCGGCAGCGGTTTTACCGTATCTGGACGGCCAAAGAAGCCTATGTCAAATACACCGGACAGGGGATCGACGGGCAGTTCACGAAGATTTCCGTGATCCCGGAACCGGAGACAGCGGAAATGCCGGCACCGGAGACAGCGGAAATGCCGCCACGGGAAACTGCAGCAGTGCCGGCATCGGAAACAATGGCAATTCCGGAGCAGCTGTCCGGTCAGCAGTACATCGGGCAGTTCATCACCTGGCAGGCGTGCGGATGCACGTTTTATTACAGCGAACCAGAAGAAGGACTGTCGCTGTGTCTGAGTACAAAACAGAAGACATCTGTAACGATTGATTTTACCAAATGGGAATGATGCGGGATACGATATGGAAAACCGGTTAAAAACATTACAGGAAACAGAAACGGCTGTTCATGAGCGGTTCATGCGGGAGGCAATCCGGCAGGCCCGCAAAGCCGAGGCACTGGAGGAGGTCCCGATCGGCTGCGTGATCGTCAGGGACGGAAAGATCATTGCGCGCGGCTATAACCGCCGCAATACAGATCAGAACACCCTGTCACACGCGGAACTGAACGCAATCCGGAAAGCCTCGAAGAAGCTGGGAGACTGGCGTCTGGAAGGCTGTACCATGTACGTGACACTGGAGCCCTGTCAGATGTGCGCCGGCGCCCTTGTACAGGCAAGAATCGACGCGGTTGTCATCGGCGCAATGAACCCGAAGGCCGGCTGCGCCGGCTCCGTAATAAATCTGCTGCAGGCAGACGGATTCAATCATAAAGTCGTTACGTTGGAAGGTGTGCTGGGAGAAGAATGCAGCCGGATGATGAAGAATTTCTTCGCGCGGCTGCGGGCAAAGAAAGGAACCAGCGGGACAAAGATCCAGATATGATAATGCTTGCCTGACTATCGTGGAGATAAAGAGGCTGTCGCATTAAGCAATCTGGCGAATCAAAGGTGAGTCAAAGGGGACGTTTCTCCTTGACTGTTATGAAGTGACCTTTGTCAAGAGGTGAATTTAGTCACCAGCAAACTTTTTCTTGACTGTCACATTTGTGTGACCTGTCAGCATCTGGAAGGAGCCCTGATTTAACAGTTCCCGGCATGTGGCCACTCTGTTA
>JAFUCM010000168.1 GCA_017459675.1 Eubacterium sp. | reverse complement strand
TGTTGCGCTTATTTTTGAGGAAACCAGCACCCGGACGCGCTGTTCTTTTGAAGTGGCGGCACACGATCTCGGAATGGGTTCCACCTATCTTGATCCGAAAAGCTCCCAGATCGGAAAAAAGGAGAGCATTAAGGATACCGCGCGTGTACTCGGCGGGATGTTCGACGGCATTGAATACCGCGGATTCGAGCAGACCATTGTAGAGACGCTGGCAGAATATGCCGGGGTACCTGTCTGGAACGGACTGACCAACGAATACCATCCGACACAGATGCTGGCAGATCTTCTGACAATCCGGGAACATTTCGGCCGTCTGGAGGGAATTCGCATGACCTATATGGGAGATGCCAGATATAACATGGGCAATTCCCTGATGATTGCCTGCGCAAAGATGGGCATGCATTTTACGGCATGTGCACCGGAAAAATATTTTCCGAATGCGGAGCTGGTTGCCGCATGTCAGGAATATGCACGCGAGAGCGGCGGAACCATCACACTGACAGAAGATGTTGCAGCCGGCACAAAAGACCAGGATGTGATCTACACCGACGTGTGGGTATCCATGGGTGAGCCGGACGAAGTATGGGAGGAGCGCATCCATGAGCTGTCTCCTTACAAAGTAACCGCAGAAGTGATGAAAAATGCAGGAGAGCAGGCGATCTTCCTGCACTGCCTGCCGGCATTCCATGAGCTTGAGACAGAGATCTGACGCGAGATGGGCGAGCGGTTCGGAATCAAAGACATGGAAGTGACAGATGAAGTCTTCGAGTCGGCGCAGTCCCGCGTATTTGAAGAAGCAGAAAACCGGATGCATACGATTAAAGCCGTGATGGCGGCGACGCTCGGAGCATTTGAGATGTAAATCGGGGTTTGTCGAGTACGCGCCTGTTTTACAGGATGCCATTTTCTACGCAGCTCAGATAGAATTCGCTGCTTTAGAAAAGGCATCCTGATACAGGCGCGAGTTCTACAAACCCCGATTGAAAGGGAAGAGGCGTATAAATGGAAGTACGAGATTGGTCATATGAGGAATTTCCGGAATTTACGGACATCCCGGCCGGAGCGGACCGGCTCGAGGTGACCGGGGATGAGCCGGGAACCTTCTATGTGCCGGATGTGGAATATGCCGTGATGGACGGGATCCCGCTGCATCTTCAGATTCTGCTGCCGCTCACCAGAAATGATCCGGAGAAATTGTATCCGGGCATTGTTTATGTACAGGGCAGCGGCTGGATGGAGCAGGATTGTTATCATAATGTGGGAAGGATTGCGAATCTGGCGGAGCGCGGCTATGTTGTTGCGATCGTCCAGTACCGCCATTCCGGCCAGACCGGATTTCCCGCGCAGATTCAGGATGCCAGAAATGCCGTCCGTTTCTTGCGGAAAAATGCAGGAAAACTGCGTGTGATTCCGGATGAAATCTTTCTTGCAGGATCTTCTTCCGGCGGACATACGGCCGTTATGGCGGCGATTCCCGGTGCGGAGGACTGTACAGAAACGGGTTTTCCGGTTCCCGCCTGCGCAGCAGAGACCGGCAGCGCGGCAGAGACCGTCAGCGCGACAGAGAACGCCGGCGCTGCTGAGACCGGCACAGACCGTGTCTTTTTCGACCGCAATGTCTATCCGGGTATCTCAGCCGGTGTACTGGGCGTGCTGGATTATTATGGATGTGTCTCGCTGATGATGCCGGATGGATTTCCGACGATGACAGACCGCGGGGAGCCGGGCAGTATGGATACCATGTTCCTGTCGCACATTGCGGCAGACGAGCGGGAAGGTCTGGAGGCACGTGCATCTGCGGTCACTTATCTGACCCCTGAACAGGAGCTGCCTCCGTTTTTTATTCTGCACGGGACGAAGGACCGGGTTGTCAACACACGCCAGAGTGTGGAATTATATGAGAAACTCCGCGCCTGTGGAAAACAGGCGGAGCTGCACCTTCTTGGCGGGGCGGATCACGGCGGACCGGAATACTGGATTCCGGAAGTGTGTGATCTTGCAGATGCATTCTGTAAGCGCATCCTGGCGGAACATCGAATGAAACAGAAGAGGACCGATTAAATGCTGCAGCTGAATAAAGAGCGAATTGAGAAACTGCTGTCTGAAAAGAATTGTCCGCTGCAGATTCGCTGCACGGAAGAGACAGACTCGACCAATGAATGGGCGAAGCGGGAAAAACTCTCTGGTCCGGAGATGAAAAGCGGCGTCGTCTATCTGGCGGATCATCAGACGGCCGGTAAAGGCAGACGCGGCCACATCTGGGAATCACCGCGCGGAACTTCCGTTTCCATGAGCATCTGCATTCATCCGGATCTTGCACCGGATCACCTGGCAATGCTGACGCTGGTGATGGGAATGGCCGCGGCAGACGGAATCCGGGATGTGACCGGAATTGCGGCCGGAATCAAATGGCCCAATGACGTGGTATATGAAGGCAGAAAGCTGTGTGGAATTCTGACGGAATATGATGCACAGACCGGAAATGTGATTATCGGAATCGGACTGAATATCAATATGGAGTCATTTCCGGACGAACTGAAAGAGGTGGCGGCATCGCTCCGTATGATTACGGGGAAACCTGAAGAGAGAGAAGCGGTGACTGCCGCTGTGATCTGCCGTTTCTGGGAGCATTACAAAATGTTTTGCGAGACAGGTGATCTGCGCAACTTAAAACCGGCATATGAGCGCATCCTTGTCAACAGGAACCGGATCGTGCAGGTAATGGATGCCAGGGAACCCTTCCGGGGCAAAGCTGAAGGAATCACGGATACAGGGGAATTGATCGTAACAAGAGAAGATACCGGAGAGACCGTGACGGTGTATTCCGGAGAAGTGTCCGTGCGCGGAATTTACGGGTACACATAATATCAGAGATCGCGATTTACAAATGAACAATCGCAAAGCAAAAAGAAAGCGTGAAAACAATGGAAAACCAGACTGTTTTATGTGCGGCAAATCATTACATACAGCAGTATTATTTCAATGAGGAATTTGCAATTCTCCCACAGCAGGTGCAGGACGAACTCCAGATCATGTGCGTGCTGTTCACAGAGGAAGTCGGCGGGATTTTGATTGTCGCATACGACGAAAACGGAACCCTCTGTCTGCAGACGGAGGCAGATCCGGACGACATCATGTATGATGAAATCGGCGCGGGCCTCAAAATCAAGGAACTGCAGGAAGAGAAGAAAGAGCTGTTTGAGTCGCTGGAACTGTTTTACCAGATGTTTGGCTGAAGACTGGTTGAAAAAATGAGTGATTTGCTGATTGGATCTGTTGTGATCCCGAACCGGATTGCGCTCGGGCCAATGGCAGGTGTTACTGACCTGCCGTTTCGTCTGCTGTGCAAGGAACAGGGAGCAGGTCTGTTATATACGGAAATGGTGAGCGCGAAGGCGATTACCTATCACAATCGAAATACAGGAAAACTTCTGGCGGCGGATCCGGCCGAACACCCGCTGGCTGTGCAGCTGTTCGGCAGCGAACCGGATGTTGTTGCCGCAGCGGCGGAGATGATCGAGGATGACAGTTTTGATCTGTTCGATCTGAACATGGGCTGTCCGGTTCCGAAGGTTGTCAATAACGGAGAAGGTTCCGCGTTAATGAAAGATCCGGATCTGGCAGCCGCGATTGTGCGGGAGCTGGTCCGGCATGTCCACAAGCCGGTGACGGTTAAGATCCGGAAAGGATTTGATGAGGCACATATCAATGCGCCTGAACTGGCAAAACGGCTGGAGGATGCAGGTGCCGCCGCAGTCGCGGTTCATGCAAGGACCAGAGAGCAGTATTATTCCGGCCGTGCAGACTGGGATGTCATCCGTGCAGTAAAAGAAGCCGTTTCCATCCCGGTGATCGGAAACGGCGATGTGGACGGAGCGGAGTCCGCGGCACGCATGATGCGCGAAACCGGCTGCGACGCGGTGATGGTCGCCCGGGCGGCGCGGGGCAACCCCTGGATTTTCCGGGAGATCAATGCGGGCATTGCAGGACTTCCGGTGCCGGAACGGCCTTCGGTGGAAGAAATCTGTGAAACGATGCTGCGGCACGCGCATATGGAAACAGAACTGAAGAAAGAATACATCGCGGTCCGCGAAATGCGCGGTCACATCGCGTGGTATACAAAAGGCATGCGTAATTCTGCTGATTTCCGCCGGCGGATTAACCAGGCTGAGACACTGGAAGAACTGGAACAGATGATCAGAATGCTGTCGAAGCAGTAAACAAGGAGTTGTATGAAAAAAACATTATTTCTGAATGCATGTGTGCGGCATGAATCACGTACAAAGCGGCTTGCAGACCATCTTCTGGGCAGACTGGACGGACAGGTTGAAGAAGTGAATCTGGAATTTGAGCGGCCGGCACCGCTGGATCTTCATGCACTGGAAGAGCGCGAAAAACTGTTGGAATCGTGCGCATATGATGATAAAATGTTCCGGTATGCACGGCAGTTCGCGACGGCAGATATCATTGTGATCGCCGCGCCCTACTGGGATCTCTCGTTCCCTGCGTCGCTGAAAAATTATATCGAGCGGATCAATGCGATCGGAATCACATTTGATTACAATGAAGCGGGTGAGCCCTATGGCCTCTGCGCGGCAGAGAAGCTGTATTATATCACGACAGCAGGCGGGAAAATTCTATCCGATGATTACGGGTTCGGGTATATACAGGCTCTGTGTGAGCGCTTTTATGAAATTCCGGAACTGCATTATTACAAGGCAGAAAATCTGGATCTTGTGGGTGCAGATGTGGAAGGAATTCTGCAGGAGGCCATGCAGAATATTGACAGAAGTTTAGAATGATTCAGGATGACCGGCAGATGTAAAGCCGGACCGTATACTAAAAAGGATTGGAGAGCAAAATGAAAAGAATCATGGCAATTGCACTTTGCGGCATGCTTCTGGCAGGCTGTGGAAGTGCCGGAAGTGCAGCAACAGCTTCCTCGGCGACGACATCTTCAACAGCGGCAGCATCTTCAACGGCAGCTGCTTCTTCGGCAGAATCCGCGGCATCATCTGCAGAATCAGAAGCGGCATCATCTGCAGAATCAGAAGCGACATCATCTGCAGAATCTGTCTCTGCTGCATCGGAAGCAGAATCTTCAGAGGCGGACACGGCAGCGGCTTCTGAACAAAAAGAAGCCGCCCTGAAGGATGGATATGAAGAGCAGGAGTTCTGCGGAATCCATTATCTCGCTGATCCGGAATGGGAAGTCGAAGTGAGTGACAAGAAAGATCTCTGTCATCTCAATACGCCCAATGAGAATGTGTTCTTTGTATTGGGACATGTATCAAAAAGCACGATCGTCAGCAATGATACCGATGACGGAATCTACCAGTCGCTCGAGGTGTTCACAGGTGAAAATGACCAGAATATGGAGCACCTGAAATTTGCCAACGGATCACATTACATTACCTTCTTTTCGGACTATGAGACGGATCACGGATACAATTCGATTTTCTATACAAAGGAAGGGCTCTTTGCGTTCGGTCTGCAGATCATCGGTGAGATTGATGAGCAAGAAGAAAAAGAATATGCAGATGCTTACCGTATGATGCTGGACACACTGGAATTCGAGAAGCCTGAATATGAGCCGATGAAATAAATACGGCCGCCTGCGAAGCGCAGAAACCACAGTGCTGCGATCGCGCAGGGATGTATCATTTGTCAGGAAAAAAGACCTGCCCACGATGTGAAAACCGTGGGCGGGTCTTTTTTGATGGTGCTTCATTTTTTGAATTTGATTCCTTCCGGCAGCTTTATTTTCCGCCCTTGATCGCCTCGATCAGCTGCGCGAGGTTTGGATTGCTGCGTTTCAGCTTTTCACCTGTCTGCAGCTGCAGGAATCCGTCATACTGCGGATGGGTCAGAACATAAAACTGGTCTTCTTCAATTGCCTTGAAAACAGTTTCGCCGAAGCCTTCAAGCGGAAGACCGGTTTCAATGACATATTTTGCAGAAGCCTGTCCTTTTGCGAATTCTTCGCTCTGATAGTAAGGATCAGAGTCATCTTTAAATCGTTCCGGACGATATTCCTCACTGTGATCAAGGTGTGTCTGTACGTAACCCGGACAGAAAACTCCCATCGCGATGTCAGCGCCGAGCGCCTGCAGTTCATAGTTGATGCATTCGCTCAAAGCGACTGCGGCATGTTTTGTCGAGAAGTAGGGAGCCATGCCGGTAAAGTTGATAATACCGGCGATGGAGCAGGTGTTCATAATGTTGCAGTGACGGTCCTGTTTCATCATGATCGGGATAACCTGACGCATGAAATAAATATGTGACATGAAGTTTGTCTGAACGATCCACTCCCAGTCACGCAGCGGCAGATTAATGCCGTTTCCGGGAACTGCCACACCTGCAT
>JAFUCM010000167.1 GCA_017459675.1 Eubacterium sp. | reverse complement strand
GTTTTTGGAGACGGCGTTACAAAAAAGCAATAGCTGCAGTTTCTGCAGGATGTCGGCTGTGCACAGACTTTTCTGAAGTATTTTGATATAATCGAGTTATATTGCCATGCTGCTTTTTCACCGTGTTATATCCAAAACCCGATTTCAACCGGATATCATATGAGTGTCTTGTATTTTTGTATCTCGAAGTCCAGATTCGTATAAAACTGTCCGAGCTGGATGCCGTCCACCAGTGCGTGGTGGGCAAGAATGGAGACGGGCATGATCGCCCGACCGGCCGCATCCACCTGATATTTTCCCCAGGTAATTCTGGGATTTGATTCTTCACCGCCGGCGACAGGCTGAATCAATGCGTTGTAGTGCAGCCATGGAAGAGCTGAAATAAAATACATGCATTCTGAGTCCGGGTCTTCAGTAATGCCGTGATCAGCGCAGTGCTTCCGGGCTTCTTCGGCATGAGAGTAGTAGTCGTTCAGATCCATGTGGTGATAAAGCGTGCAGTAGCAATAGGTGGAATCCTGCAGCAGTTCTACATGAGATGTCGGGCATTCGGTATACTCAATAATCTGTCCACTGTGTATCCGCTGACGCAGTTCAGGAATGCTGTCCGAAGCAAGCGCTGCAGCGTGGAGAAACGTCAGGTAAAAGGAACGATTGTTCTGCTTCGCGTATTCGAGAGCGTCCGTCACATCCACAGAGACGGTGGTGCCGACATATGGATAGGGGAGCGTTCTGAAATAATCGAAGTGTGCCCGCCGGGTGTAATGTGCCATGTCAAGTGTTCGATAGTTCATAATTCCTCCAATGTCAACAGGCTCTGATGTGCCGGAACGATTCTACCATATCCGCAGTACCGGCGCAAGCATCCTGCCTGATAGCCGTCAGACCTGCCGGAGGTTTTTCGTGAGTGATTCTATCATAGCTGAAGTATAAGTGCAAGCTGGTTGGCACCCGTAATCCGGCTGCCTTTCGGGATAGAAAATCTCCTGCGCCGTAATGAAGGCGCAGGAGATTGAGCTTCTTATGGTGCTCGTAAGCAGCTTATTCCAAACAATGAGTGGGTACCCAACCGGCCCTTCCATTTTTCTTGACCAGGACATAGGTCATACCGTTTTCCTTCAAACCGGTATTGAGCACAATATCACCACGGTACAGCTTGACATCGGGAACCTCATTTTCAACGATGTTTTCCGGTGTGCTATGCAGAGTAATGCTGCCACTGGTGTGCAGCTCGACTTCAGGAAGTTTTACTTTGCTCCAGCTTCCGCCCGCTACATTTTCCGCTTCCTGATTATTGAGATAGCTGATATTATTCTTGATCTCTTCCATCTTACTGTTCTTTCCGCTGCTTTGCGATGTCAGTTCGGTGGCGTGTGATTAGTAGAGAGCCTGCGGCAGAAAACTGTTGTCAATCCAGCCGTTGGCACCGTTTTTCATGATATAGACATAGGTCATATTGTTTTTTACCTGCTCGGTCTTGATAACGATGTCTCCATTGCTCAGTCTGATGTCCGGAACCTCATTCCACTGTACATTTTCCGGCGTGCTGTGCAGAGCAATGTATCCATCGGGGGTCTTTACCTCGGCTGTGTTTGGGACAGGTAAGGTC
Source organism: Eubacterium sp. (assembly GCA_017459675.1). Lineage (GTDB taxonomy): Bacteria > Bacillota > Clostridia > Lachnospirales > Lachnospiraceae > CADBRN01. The sequence goes on along the minus strand of JAFUCM010000167.1, from coordinate 1,119 downwards.
CCGCCCACTATTTTTTCCTCTTCAGCTTCGTTGAGTTCTTCTGCATTCTCGAGTTCGCTCATTTCTGTTACCTCCAATGACAGTCCGTTTTCGCTGCTACTTTTATACCATATGGACTTTTTGACGTCAAGGTATTTTGCCCGGGTATGTTGTTAACAAGTGATAATATCACCTTATAAGTCACTTGAGAAATGGACAGCGTTTACCGATACACTGATTGTTTTGAGCTGAAAAGCGGCACACGACTTCTGGTTTTTCCATCTCAACGCCAAAGTGATCTTTCACAAATTCGACAGCCGCAAGGATGGACAGAAAGGAATCCCGCTTGCAGCAACGCGGCCCTCCGATTTCACCGATTTGTCCAAGTGATTTGGCTGTCATCTTGTGCGACAGCGCGAACGGCTCATTAGCCAAGGGGGTGGACTTGGAGATAATGGATATAAACATCCCAGAACTGATCCCAGCTCCGCAGGCTCCCCAAAATCCGCAGGCACCGCCGGGAACGCTTTTCCCGCGCTTCATCATTTCAATCAATGCACCTTGAAGGTCGATGTTTCCATCTGCGTTATTATATGCTGTTAACAGGGCAGACCCGACCATAACATGATGTTCCGGCCCATGCATATGGCAGAACGGCAGGGCCATCATCTTTTCAATAATGGCTATCGGATCCTTTGAAGTTTCATTCAAACATAATCCGATTATGGAGTCAAGCCCTTGTGTATGGCAATCGTTGCATACATAGTGTCCTTTCACGCATCTGGTCTTGCTGTTTTCTTTTCTATGGCAAATCTCGCACTCCATGAGAACATCTGCCTCAAGGTACTCGAGTGGAGCTTTACAAATTAAACATTCTTCCTTCATCTGTTATTTCTCCAAATCCCCAATTTGCAAGAGAATTCTAACATGCTGTCGGCTTTCGCGCAAGATAAATGAATATTAAAATTAAAGGGGAGAGCGGCCAGTCCGTTCTCCCTCACTGCTTATTCACTTGTTACCGGGTGAGACCTTCAGTCATAATCTCCTCCAGGGTGCGGGGAGTATAGGCCATGTACGTCATCATGGAGCCGGCGTTGACCATCCGGCACACATCGTCCCGGACGTACAGCCGCTGCAGCA
>JAFUCM010000166.1 GCA_017459675.1 Eubacterium sp. | reverse complement strand
TTTGAAGGTTGTCGAATTCATCCCAAAAGGCTGACTCGTCTGAATCGCTGAAACCGTTGGATGACAATTCATGGAGAATGGCATCGAGAAGTTGGACTTTTGAGATGTTCAAGTCTGGTTCAACGTCGATGTGATAAGTCAGAATATCACCCAACGAGCCAACATGAACGTTGGTAATTGCAACCTCTCCACTTAGCAACTTTACCTGAATATGCCTATTTGAGCCGTATTCGGGTTTTGTTTTGCGCAACTTTTGAAATAGCGGAGAATCGCTGTACTGCTCAGAATCTACGGATAGAATGAGTTCACGTAACGTCATATCAGCGATTTACCAGTTCTATAGCCTCCTTGCCAGTCAGATGCTCAATGTCGAAACGAATCATCAGCATACGGGAAAGGCCGCTCTCTATCTCCTTTTTCAGGACAAATGCCCCGTCAGCTGCACCTAAAAGACCATTCGTGCCGGAGATCATATCAAAGCTGTCCTCTGCCTCCATCTTCCTCGTATGATGGACGATCAGGAAGCAGATGCCATGCTTATCGGCGAAGGACTTCAGGCTTTTAATCACCTCATAATCCTTGGAATAGCTGTACTGTTCGCTGCCGAGTTCGCGGATTCTCTGCAGTGTATCAATGATGATAAGCACCGTATCCGAATGTTTTGTTATGAATTGCTCCATCTGTGCCTCAAGGCCTTCCGCCATGCTCCTGGCGTCTGTTGCAAAGAACAGACTGTCTGTACCTTCTACATCAAACATCCGGGACAGGCGTTTCTGTAGTCTTGCATAGTCATCTTCAAGAGCCAGATACAGGACAGAGCCTTGCCTTACCTGATACTCCCATAGCGGGATCCCCGCCGCGACATGATAAGCCAGCTGTGCCATGAAGAATGATTTGCCGACCTTCGGCGATCCGGCAAAGATATAGGTTCCGGGATAGAGAAGTCCTTCCACGACTGGTGCCTTCGGCTCATACACCCGGTCGTAAAGCTCCGTCATGGAAACCTCCTGAAGCGAGCTTTTATCTGAATTGACTGAGCTGCTTTCTGCAGACTCGGTACCTAACAGGCTATCTGCCATAGCCCCCGGACCGGCAAAGTTTTCATTGCCGGCAGGGGCCTGATTTGATATACTTTCTTTGTGATTACATAGATGCTGTCCCGTGACTGTTGCAGCAGTCACATCCGGGGCGGCATTTCCTTTATTCAGTGCCATTCGCTGTCCTCCTTCATTCCATCCATCACAACCGTCATAAACCGGATGAGATCAAGCAGATACGGATTCACACCTGTACCCGCTTCGATTCGTTCCAGCTCGGATTTAATCGCTTCCATCTCATCCTTCAGTGCCTTATAGACCTTCGGATTTCCCTGCACGACGATCTCTCTGTTCAGGAGCTGGTTGGCGATAAAATCCCGCTTGCAAAGTCCTGAGACATGAACCATCCGTTCAAACAGTTCATCTTCCTCCGGCGACATGTTAAAGGTCACCGCCTTGCTTCTCCAGTTGCCGTATTCATCAAGTTTCCTCTTAGACATTGTCCTTACCTCCTTCCTCCGTATCCTGATTCAGTTCCCGTGCATCATTGAGTCGGTCCGCCATCTCTGTCTGACGACTGGGAAACAGATGCGTATAATGATTGGTGATATGCTCACTCTCATGACCGACCCGGTCACCGATAGCCTTCGCCGTAAATCCCATATCCACAAGCAGAGAGATATGGGAGTGCCGCAGATCATGGACGCGGATCTTCTGTACACCTGCCGCTTCGCTTCCCCGTATCATCTCCCGATACAGTCCATGCTTTGTGAACTGAAAGATCCGATCACGTTTCCCGATGTGGTAAAACATCTTCAGGCAATCCTTCATCTCTTCACACAGGAAATCCGACATGGTGATGATTCGATTGCTCTTCGGTGTTTTGGGAGTCGTGATCACATCCTTGCACTGCAGCCGCTGATAGGATTTGTTGATCCGAAGCGTCTTTTTCTCGAAATCAAAATCTTCCGGCGTCAGGGCAAGCAGCTCGCCTTCTCGGATCCCTGTCCAGTAAAGAAGCTCAAATGCGTAATAGAACATCGGCTTGTCCATCACGGCTTCCGCAAACTTCAGATATTCTTCCTTCGTCCAGAACAGCATCTCCCTGCTTTCCTCCGCGCCCATACCGCCCGCCTTATTGGCCGGATTGATGGAGAGTTCATAATAGCGGATGGCATGGTTGAAGATGGATGAGAGCGCGGCGTGGATCGTTTTCAGATACGTCTGGGAATACGGTTTCCCGTTCTGTCCGATCATCGTACGCAGCTTGTTCTGCCAGGTGATCACATCCCGTGGCGAGATCTCACTCAGCTTCTTGTCTCCGAAAAACGGCAGAATCTTCGTCCGCACAATATGCTCCTTCGACAGCCAGGTATTCAGCTTCAGTCTCGGTTTCATATCCGCCTCGTACAGCTCCCAGAATTCCGAGAAACGCATATCGACATCTGCTTTTTCCTTGATCTTGAATTTGCGTTCCCATTGTTCCGCCTCTTTCTTGGTGGCGAATCCACGCTTCATTTTCTGGCAGCGCCTTCCGGTCCAGTCCACATATCGGAACTGTACATACCATTTACCGGAATCCTTCTCCTTATATGCCGGCATCATCTCACCTCCTTCGATACGACATCTGCAGTTCCGTAAAACTGATCGTAGAAAAACTTCCGGTCAATCCGTCCCTGCATCGTGATAAAGCCTTTCTTCTTAAGTTCCTTGTTCATCCGCTGAATTACTTTATAGGCGTATGCGGTGGAAATACCCATCACTTCCGCAACCTCTTCAGCACTTAAAAACAGTTTCTCCATATGTTCCTCCATTTGCATTTTTACCATTCCTGTTTACAGTTACTGCCGTTCTTCCCTCCCCCGGTTTCCTGACAGGCATATCCCCGTTTCGGTGCTGTGTCGTCTTCGCTGCTCTGTCTGCAGCTTCGCGCTCCCCTTTCGGATCGTAGCGGTATCATCCGGTTCAGACGGTCATTCAATTGTATTACTAAGCGTTTCGGCTTAGTTCTTTGTTCTTAATATACTATACATATCCGTTTAGTTCAAGGTGGGTTGAACTTCCATTTCTTAAAATTTTCTAAACTTTTTCGCTTAATCTCTTCTTGATGTCTCCTACGGTTCGTGCTATACTTTATAAAACAGATTTGTTTAGGAGGATCTGCCATGGCAATCGCTGAACGTATCAACTTTTTCCGCAACAAATGCGGTATGACCATGAAATATCTCGGTCAGAAGCTTGGCTATGCCGAGAAATCCGCCGATGTACGGGTCGCTCAGTATGAGGCTGGTACCAGAAAGCCCAAAGAGGACACCGTCCGCGCACTGGCTGAGATTTTTGATGTTGCACCGGCTGCACTGGATGTCCCCGACATCGACAGTTACATAGGCATCATGCACACCCTTTTCACACTGGAAGACCAGTACACAATCCACGCCGAGCTGATTGACGGCGAACCTGTGCTCCGGTTTGGCACGGACATCAAAAAGCGCTCACATCTCTGGGATCTTTTTTATTCCTGGGCTGCAGAAGCAAGCCGCCTCCAAAACGGCGAGATCACCGAAGAGGAGTACAACAACTGGCGTTATCACTATCCGAGATTCGACAAGGGAAATATGTGGGCGAAGGTGCCGCCCGAGTTGAAATGATTCCGGAACAGATCCAATGAAAAATCCATCCCGAAACGCAGAAAACCCTGCCGAACTTCACTTGCGTCAGTTCGACAGGGTTTTAAGATTTTATGAAACCATATACCCCGAAGGTCAATGGCAAAACATGCCTTCAGAATAATGGCGACAGAATAAATGCTATCAAAATGCTATCAAAACAACCTTGGGCATCCGAAAAAGTCAGTATTTATGCGGCCTCCCTGACATGCCTTCATTATTCGTACTCGATGGTTCCGGTTGGCTTTGGTGTGAGGTCATACAGCACTCTGTTGATGCCCGGCACTTCGTGAGTGATTCGCTCGGTGATGTGCTCAAGGAGTTCGTATGGAAGCTGCTCGATCGTTGCTGTCATTGCGTCTTTCGTGTTGACGGCACGGATGATGCACGGCCACTCGAAGGAGCGCTTGTCATCTCTGACGCCGGTGGATTTGAAATCCGGAACGACTGTGAAGTACTGCCAGACTTCGCCTTCAAGGCCGTTGCGGGCGAATTCTTCGCGGAGAATCGCGTCGGATTCGCGGACTGCTTCGAGGCGGTCACGTGTGATTGCGCCCGGGCAGCGTACGCCGAGTCCCGGTCCCGGGAACGGCTGGCGGTAAACCATGTTTTCCGGCAGACCGAGTGCGTCGCCGACAACACGGACCTCGTCCTTGAAGAGGAATTTCAGCGGCTCTACGAGCTCAAAGTTCAGATCCTCCGGAAGTCCGCCGACATTGTGATGGGATTTGACCGGACCGCTCTCAAGGATGTCCGGATAAATGGTTCCCTGTGCCAGGAACTCGATGCCGTCCTGCTTCGCTGCCTCTTCTGCGAAGACGTCGATAAATTCTTTGCCGATGATTTTGCGCTTGCGCTCCGGGTCTGTGACCCCTGCCAGTTTCTCAAGGAAGCGGTCAGCTGCATCAACATAGATCAGATTTGCGTCCATCTTGTCGCGGAATACGGCGATCACCTGTTCCGGCTCACCTTTGCGCAGCAATCCGTGATTGACATGCACGCAGACGAGCTGTTTGCCGATCGCTTTGATCAGAAGGGCTGCCACAACCGAGGAATCCACGCCGCCTGAAAGGGCCAGCAATACTTTCTTGTCGCCAATCTGCGCCTGCAGCGCCTTGACCTGTTCATCGATGAATGCATTTGCCAGTGCCGGCGTGGTGATGCGTTCCATTGTCTCCGGTCTCTTGTTGTCTCCCATGCTTTTTCTCCTTTATGAATTGTATAATAAATGTACTGAGATACACATTTCTGCCTTTACGTGTTCCTGCGCGGTGCAGACATTCCTGTCTGCCGCGGTGCGTTTAGCAATTCCGCACCTGCTGCAGCCGCCCGCTCCGTGCGTTATTCTGCCGGACGCGGCGCATTTTATTTCTTCCGCGCCTGCTCCAGCCGCTCCCACACGGTCTCCAGTTCAGGTATGGAACTCTGGCTGCCGCGGGTTTCAACTGAAATCGCCGCCGCCATTGCGGAGAGTTCGATGACTTCCCGGTACGGCAGATCATTTGCGATGCCGTATACAAACGCACCGTGGAAAATATCGCCTGCCCCGGTCGTGTCGATGGCTTTCACCGGGTATGCCGGCATGTGGATCACCGGTCCTTCTGTCTCGAATTCGCGGTACAGCAGTCCGTCATCCCCGAGTGTGATCACAGCTGTGCCGCCGTGAACCGCCTCAATTTCCCGGAACTGGCGGGTATAGACTTCCGGATCAGAGAGGTCGATTGCTTCGCCCAGAATCCCTTCTGCAAAGACCTGTGACGCCACAAGGTAATCGACTTCGCGGGCAACGCGGATCGTGTCTTCCCGGGCGGTTCCGGCATCAACAATCCGGATTGCATCCGGATATTGCACAAATGCATCAAGGCTGAGCACCGGCTCATGACCGTCGCTCAGAATTACGCTTATCTCACGGTCCGGGAAGGTATAGCTGTTCTGCTCCGGTTTTTCCCGGAAATTCATAATCGTCCGGTTCCCGTTTTCCTCATTTGTAAAAATATAGCTGTAGGAAGTGTGAAATCCTTCCGGTGCGAGCAGTTCGTCAGCATGGACACCGGGGTCTTCCAGAACGCTGCGCAGGGCATTTCCATAGGTATCATGTCCGATCCTGCTGCGCAGATATGTCTCCGCACCCCATTTCGCACAGAGGTACGCGGCATTGTATCCGGGGCCTCCGCCGCCCTCTTTTTCCACTGCAAGTGTATATTTTCTGTTTTCAATCAGCGGACCGTCCATCGGGACAGTGATGTCATAAGTGGAAAGTCCGACTACCAGTATTGCCATTTTCTATTCCTCCGGTTCCAGATCCGTCGATTTGATGTGTCTGCCAACGATTTCCGACACCTCAGAAATTGTTGTAAATGTGCTGCCTTTGCTCTTGTCTATCAGTTTCTTCAAATCGTGGATCTCAGCACGTGTGACGACACAGTAAAGGACGTCTTTCGTCTCGCTGCTGATAAACCCTTCTCCTTTGATAAAGGTTACCGTTCGGCCGAGTTCCTGATAAATCTTATCCGCAAGCTCTCTGCCGTGATCCGTGATGATCATGACAGATTTCGTATTGTTGGTTCCGACTTCGACAATATCAATGACCTTTGAAGTGATGAAGTACATCACCAGGGAATACATGCCGCGGTCCAGACCAAAGAGTGCACCGGCAATCGTATAAATCACAATGTTGATAATCAGAATAATCTGACCGGTTGAAAACTGTACCCGCCGGTTCAGAATGATGGCTACGACTTCGGTTCCATCCAGACATCCGCCTCCCCGCAGAACCAGTCCGACGCCCGCGCCCAGGAAAATGCCGCCGAAGATACATCCCAGAAATACATCGTATGTCGCGTTGATCAGCGGTTCAAATACTCCGGTCATCAGAGAAAACAACACCATCGCATAGCTGACTTTCAGCAGAAAACGCTTTCCGATCTTGCTGAGTCCGATCACCAGAAACGGGATATTGATAATTACCATCAAAACACCCAGCCGCAGCGGCAGGTAATGGGCAAGGATCATACTGACGCCGACGATTCCTCCGTCAAATACATCATTCGGAACCAGGAATTCTTCAAGTGCAAATGCTGCCAGGATTGCACCCAGCGTCAGCTGTATCAGCGAAATAAACAATTCTTTTGATAAGTATTGTCGTATCTTCAATTTTGTATCGTCCTCAGTCTCCAGATACTGCTGGCAGAATATGTTTCCATATCATCCACTGCTCTGCCAGTTGTATTCTGTTATATCTCCCGGTTGCCATTCTATCTTATATCTCCCGTTTACCATTCTATCTTATCACGGATTTCACTGAATTGCATCCGCAAAAGAAGGCAAAAAGAAGGCACAGCATTTCTGCCGTGCCCTCTGGATAAACGTATAAAAAGTATTTACAGATTCTCGTACTGCTGGATCAGCTCAATATTGGTGCGCTCCGTCTCACTCAGAGACATAATATTAAAATTCTCCGGATCAATGGTTCCGTTATACCAGCTCTGGCTGTTGAAATATGCCTGCAGTTCCGGATCATCAAATTTGCGGCCATGGCGCGCATAGATCTCGTTACGGGCGATCCGCAGCTGAGATTTTGACATGCCGGACAGCTGGCTGCCGGAAAGCACCTGCGAGTTGCTGCTCGGAAGTACGTAATCGTTGTTGGTGCCTGCCTGTGTTGCCTGAATCTGTTCCGGTTCCGGTGTCGGCTCCGGTGTCGGGATCGGCGTCGGTTCCGGTGTTGGTTCCGGCGTCGGAGTAGGCGTCGGTGTTGCCGTCGGCGTCGGTGTCGGTGTTGCCGTCGGCGTCGGTGTCGGTGTCGGCGTCGGCGTTGCTGTCGGCGTCGGTGTTGCTGTCGGTGTAACCGTTACCTCTGCAACTGCACTTTTGCTGTCTGCCGACGTTGCTGCAGTGGAAGTCTTACTGTTTCCGAAAAACGGAAGAGAATTCGGACTGACAATTGCCATTACCAGAACAACTGCGAGCAGTGCAATAACGGCGAGAATTGCGCCGAGAATAATACGCTGGTTGCGCTGCCGCTTTCTGGCTGCGGCTCTGCGCGCCATCGTACGTCTGTAGGCCTCGTCATCTTCAATCTGGTAGGGAGAGTTGTAATTCTTCTCCCGCTGTGCCTGGCGGTCGGAATTCGGATGCGGACGGCGCTGCTTTGCCGCTGCTGTCTCAGCTGTTGTATCCGCCTTCTCGGCCAGTTCATCATCAATCTTGCGGATCATCTCATCCGCATCGGCATTTGTATTCTGCAGATTTTCCAGAATGCGCTCCCCGCATTTCGGACAGATCTTGCTGTCATCTGCAATCGTACTGCCGCAAAATGGACAAATCATATAGTACCCCTTTCCCCTTGGTGAATAATAGCATACCGCTACTTTTTACATTTTACGCAGTTTTTACGATCTGTCAATCTTTTCTTAACAGAATACATAAAAGTACCCGGAAATACCGCAGCGATATTTCCGGGTTATATTATCTTTTGTACTTCGGAAGCTGATTACTTCATCTGCTTTGCAACTTCTTCTGCAAAGTTCTCTTCCTTCTTCTCGATACCTTCGCCGGTCTCGAAACGGACAAAGCCCTTGATCGCGATCTTCGCGCCGTTCTCTTTTGCGACCTGCTCGACATATTTGCCGACTGTCTGCTTGCCGTCTTCTGCGCGGACATATACCTGATCCATCAGGACGATCTCTTTGAGCTCTTTGTTGACACGGCCCATAACCATGCCGTTGATAACCTTCTCCGGCTTCTGGGACTCTTTCGGGTCATTCATGATTGCTGCAAGGAGAATCTTCTTCTCATTCTCGATGAAGTCCTGAGAGATCTCTTTGTTTGTGGTGTAGAGCGGACGCATAGCAGCTGCCTGCATAGCGATGTTCTTGCCCATCTCTTCGATTGCTTCGTTGACAACATCTGTCTCAACGTCAACCAGGACACCGATCTTGCCGTCCATATGTGTATAAGCTGCGATGAAGCCGTTCGGCTCTTCAACAGTTGTGAAACGTCTGATGTTCATGTTCTCGCCGATGACAGCGATCTGATCCTGCAGGACATCCTTGACAGTCTTGGAAGCGTCAGCCTTCCATGCCTCTTCCATGAATGCATCGATGTCTGCTGCTGTTGTATCCATAACCTGATCGCAAACTTCAGCTACGAATGTACGGAACTGTTCGTTCTTAGCGACGAAGTCTGTCTCAGAGTTAACTTCGACTGCGACTGCCTTCTTTGCATCGTCAGAAGTCTTGAGCATTACAATACCTTCTGCTGCGATACGGCCTGCCTTCTTCTGTGCAGAAGCCTTACCGGTCTCACGAAGATACTCAACCGCCTTATCCATATCGCCGTTGGTCTCTGTCAGTGCCTTCTTGCAGTCCATCATGCCTGCGCCGGTCATCTCTCTGAGTTCTTTTACCTGTGCTGCTGTGATTGCCATATGATTTGATCCTCCGTTGGTTCACTGATTAACTGTTTTATGCCTCAGCCTCTTCTGCTGCTTCTTCCTCTGCTTCCGGTGCATCATTTGCTGCACCCTGCTTTGCCTCGATGACAGCGTCTGCCATCTTGGAAACAAGCAGTTTTACGGCACGGATTGCATCATCGTTGCCCGGAATGACATAGTCAAGCTCTTCCGGATCACAGTTGGTATCGCAGATACCGATCAGTGTAACGCCGAGGGTGTGTGCTTCCTGTACGCAGATACGCTCCTTCTTCGGATCAACTACGAAGATAGCATCCGGGATGCGCTTCATCTCTTTGATGCCGCCGAGGTTCTTCTCGAGCTTCGCCTGCTCCTTTTTCAGCTTGATAACTTCCTTCTTCGGCAGAACATCAAATGTTCCGTCTTCTTCCATCTGCTCGATGTCTTTCAGACGCTGGATACGGCTCTTGATGGTCTCGAAGTTTGTCAGCATGCCGCCGAGCCATCTCTCGTTGACATAGAACATACCGCAGCGCTGTGCTTCTGCTGCAACTGTCTCCTGTGCCTGCTTCTTGGTTCCTACGAAGAGGATTGTGCCGCCGTCAGCTGCGATATCAGCGACTGCCTTGTAGGCGTCGTCGATCATGCCGACAGACTTCTGCAGGTCGATAATGTAGATCCCGTTACGCTCTGTGTAGATATACGGAGCCATCTTGGGGTTCCATCTTCTTGTAAGGTGTCCGAAATGTACACCGGCTTCCAACAGCTGCTTCATACTGATTACACTCATTGCTTTTTCTCCTTTTCTGGTTTTTTTCTTCCGCATGTGTCAGCTTTCCTGCCAACCCGCTGTCCTGCATCCCGGCTGCCGTTCATCTCCGGAACATCCTGTCCGTCTCAGATGCATACCGCCTGTTTCTGCATAGACCGGCGGGAACCGCGGCCTGAAATCCGCATGCGTGCTATTTGTGCAACAGATGATATTTTAACATATCTTTCTGCGTGATACAAGATGAATTTAGCTTGTTTTTACTGGATTTTCTGTACAAAATGAGTCAGAGAGAAACGTCCCTAATGACTCACCGGCTGTCAGGTGGCATCATGAAAAAGACAGCAGCTGGAGAATGTGATGGTATCCTTGCCATAGTAATACTCCACACCCGCTTTTTTACAGGTGTCTGAAACCAGCAGTCCGTATGCCTCCATCGAGGGATATGCCTTTTCCGGAAAACGGCACGGCGCATTCGGATACGTGCAGCGCGGACATGATACACTGCAGCCGCCGCTGCTCATCGGAAGCATATCGATCTCCGGTTCGATCTCTCTTACCTTCTCCAGAAAATCGATAAAATGGTCCTTCTGGTCCTCCATTGCCTCCATCATGGTCTCTGCGTCAAACTGATCCTCCATGTACGCCGTTGTCTGCACCAGAAGTCCCCAGTCGTATTCCTCGGCCTTCTCGCGAATCTCTTCGAGCGTTCCGCAGGCCGGCGGACATGTCCACTGGCGGTTATATTTGTTGCACTTATCTGCACGGCACATGTCCCGGACTTCCTGCCGGAAGCGCAGAATACGCACATCAAATATGCCGTTGTGCGAGAATCCGATTTCCTCTGCGAGGGCCTGCGCCTGTTCTTTCGTCATATTTCGTTCCTTTCTTTATTGCTTCACAAAATCGGGGTTTGTTACTATGCAGCGCCTGTATCAGAATGCCTTTTCTAAAGCAGCGAATTCTACCTGAGCTGCGTAGAAAACGGCATTCTGATAAACAGGCGCGTACTCGACAAACCCCGATTTACCTCTTTACTGTTCCGGGAAGAACATATGATCCATATACAGATCATTGAATTTCGGGTTTTCTGCGAGTGCCGTTTCGCCGGCCGCTGCCGCCACGCGGGCGAAGCGTTCGCCGAGCGACGGATCTTTTGCAAGCATGACTGCGCCTGCCAGGGAACTGTTGCCGATCGGGATGATCTTGCCCGCGAATTCCTCCGGCAGCAGGCCGATGCCGATTGCTTTCTCCTGGTTGATCTTCTCACCGAATCCGCCGGCGATGTAGACGTTCGCAACGCCGTCATAATCGACGCCGTATTCCTGCAGCAGGACTTCGATGCCGGCGCGGATCGCCGATTTTGCCAGCTGGACTTCTCTGACGTCTTTGTTGGTGAAGATAACACCTTCTGCCAGCGGGAATCCATCATCGAAATAGTCGTCGTCCATCAGGCCTGTCTCATCAACCAGTTCATCTTTCAGAAGCTCGTATACCGTCTCCAGCACACCGGTTCCGCAGAGGCCGATCGCCGGTTTGTCTCCGATTGTCCCGACCGTCGCTTCTCCGTCTTCAATCACGACGGAACTGATTGCGCCCGGTACACCCGCGACGCCGCAGCTGATATTGCCGCCCTCAAATGCCGGGCCCGCTGCGGTGGATGCCGAGATCATCCTGTCTTTGCTGCCGATGACCATTTCGCCGTTTGTACCGAGGTCTACCAGCAGGCTGATTTCTTCGCTTTCGTCCATGCCGACGGCAATCATGCCGCTGACGATATCGGCGCCGACAAATGTGCTGATTCCCGGCATCATCTGCATGTTCCGCCAGTTGTGCAGGGAGATATCCACCGGATCATACGGTGCGACACCGAGCGTCCTGCAGGAGAGGCCCTGCAGGAGATGCTGCATGGTCGTATTGCCTGCAATCACGTATGGCACTGTTTCCGGATCCATTCCCAGTTTTCGGGCGAGGCCTGCGAGATCGTTCAGAATAGACTGCTGCAGTTCTTCTGCCTTGCCGTTGTTGGAGGCATCCATACGGGAGACAACATCTGTTCCGTATGCGCGCTGGTGGTTAACTGATGTGACTGTTTTCAGAACCCGGCCGCTGTTCCGGTCGACCAGAGACGCTGCCAGTGTGGTCGTGCCGATATCTACTGCGATGACACAGTCTGCGTCTTCCGGGATAATACCGGCATCACCGGTGCTTTCCGCGCTGTCGGAATTTTCGCCGCCGGCTGCAGAATGACTGCCGGCTGATGTTCCGCCGTCTGCTGCCGAAACGCCTGCCTGACCGCCGGCAAATCCTGCCGCAGCGGCAATCTCATCTTCATCAGCATCGGGCAGTTCCAGAACCACCGGTCCTTCCAGTGTTACACGGCAGGCAAGGCGCCAGCCGTCTGCCAGCTCTGCTTCCGTAAAAAATTTCTTTCCGTCCTCAGAAGCCTCCGGTGCCTCTGATACAAAACGCACGCGGCATTTTCCGCAGGTTCCGCGGCCGCCGCACGGAGCCGGAAAATAGATCTGCTCCCGGCGCAGCCGTTCCAGAAGATTTTCATTTTTACCCTGATACTCCAGTCTGATTTCTCTCATGTCACACCCCGTTCATTCTGTGTAAACCCGGCGCCTGTTCTTCAGTGGTCCGGATCTGTCTGTACGGTATCCTGTATTCCGACTGTTTTATTGTACAAAAAAAGGGTCTCTTCCGAAACCCTTTTTCTGTCATCAAACTTGTAAAAAGTTGCTGAATTACCTGTGAACTTTGCGCACCACGCGTAAAACGTTCCTGCCGTAACTTTTGCTTACAGCTCTTCGCCGTTCGTCGCGATGACATTCTTGTACCAGTCAAATGATTTCTTCTTGCGGCGTGCCAGTGTGCCCGTGCCGTCGTCATATTTCTCGACGAAAATGAATCCATAGCGTTTTGCCATCTCGCCGGTGGAAGCGGAAACGAGATCGATGCAGCCCCACGGGGTATATCCCATCAGATCAACGCCTTCTCTGACAGCTTCCCGCATCTGCTCAATGTGCTTGCGCAGGTAGTCGATGCGGTAATCATCCTGTACGCTGCCGTCCTCTTCGATCTTATCATATGCACCGAGACCGTTCTCTACGACCATGAGCGGAATCCTGTAGCGGTCATAGATCTCATTGAGGGAATACCGCAGTCCCTTCGGATCTATCTGCCATCCCCAGTCAGAGCTTTCCAGATACGGATTCTTCATGCCGGCGATAAGATTTCCGTCAGAAGCCTCTCCGCTGGTACCGATGCAGTTGCTCATGTAATAACTGAAGGTATAAAAATCAACGGTGCCTTCTTTGAGTTCTTCCAGATCGCCCGGCTCCATCTTGATGGTAATGCCGTGCTTATCCCAGATGCTCTGTGAATAGGACGGATATTCGCCGCGGACCATCACCTCGGAACAGTACCAGTTCATCTCACGCATGTGTTCCTGGTTCATCAGAATATCATCCGGATTGCAGGTGCTCGCATAGGAAGTCACGAAGCAGATCATGTTGCCCATCTGGTATTCCGGATAGTGCTCGTGTGCGTACTTGACAACCCGCGCACTTGCCACGAACTGATGGTGCAGCGCCTGGAAACGGCTCTGCGGCTCATCCGGCACCTCAGTGACCGGACCCTCAAATCCGCGGATTGTTCCGGTGGAGAGGACTGCGCCGAACGGCATGGTTCCGGCATTGATCTCATTGAATGTCAGCCAGTATTTGACCTTGCCCTGATACCGCTCGAAGACGGTGTGGCAGTATTTCTCAAACATCCCGATCAGTTCTCTGCCTTCCCAGCCGTTGTATTTCTCGACCAGTGCATAGGGAAGCTCGTAGTGGGAAATGGTTACCAGCGGCTCGATGCCGTATTTCTTGCAGCAGTCAAACAGACCGTCGTAAAATGCAAGGCCGGCCTCATTCGGCTCTGCTTCCTCACCGGTCGGATAGATTCTGGTCCAGTTGATCGAGGTGCGGAATGTCTTAAATCCCATCTCGGCGAAAAGCTTGATATCCTCTTCATAGTGATGATAGAAATCAATCGCCTCATGGCTCGGATACAGGGTATCCGGCTCAATGGTTCTGGTTACACGCTTCGGCGTCGTATGGCTGCCGCTGGTGCAGTGATCCGAGACGGATTCTCCTTTTCCGTCAACATTCCATGCGCCCTCCAGCTGGTTTGCTGCGACTGCGCCGCCCCACAGAAAATCATCTCTGAAAACTCCCATGATTGCTCCTTTCATCATTGAACTGTAAGCAGCTGCTTATCGGAATTCATATTCTTCCACTGTAAACAGCTGCCTACTGCATTTTATATCATTCCACTGTCAGCAGCTGCTCGCCGCATTTCACATCGCTGCCTGCAACACATTTCACAGACGAATAATCGTCGGCGTTGGTGACAATGACAGGTGTGTGCAGCTTGTAGCCTGCATCTGTGATCTGTTTCAGATCTGCAACGATCAGGAGATCGCCCTTTTTGATCTTCTGGCCGTCAGATACCTTGTAGGTAAACGGCTTGCCTTCCATCTGAACCGTATCCAGACCGACGTGGATCAGGATCTCAAGGCCGTCGTCTGTCGTAATGCCGATCGCATGTCCTGTCTCCATGACTGCGGAAACTTCTCCGTCAACCGGAGAATATACATTTCCGTCTTCCGGAATGATTGCGACGCCTTCGCCGAGTGCGCCGGAGGAGAATACCGCATCCGGAACCTCGGAGAGCGGAACTGCCTTGCCGGTCATCGGTGCGAAAACTTCCATCGGCTTTCCGGCTGCTTTTGTCTCAGCTGCCTCATCGGCTGCAGCTGTTGCTGAGCCTGCTGCCGGAGCTGCTGCAGCTGCTGTATCAGCGCCCGCTGCTTCTGCTTCGACTGCTGCCGCTTCATCCTTATACAGGATCATTGTCAGGATAAAGGAAAGTGCAACTGCGATCACACCGCCGATCAGGCCGAAGATCAGGCCGCGCATCGGATTGCCCTCACCGCCGATAAAGGTGATCGCTGTCAGGAATGACGGAGATCCGCCCATGGTATAGCCCTTAACACCTGTGATACCTGTGAACAGGCCGGCAATTCCTGCAGAAATAACTGCTGCGATCATCGGTTTCATAAAGCGCAGGTTGATACCGTACATAGCCGGCTCTGTGACACCTGCAACGGTCGCGGAAATACCGCAGGCAATACCTTCTGATTTGAGTTCTGTATCTTTTGTCTTAACAGCAACACCGAAGGAAGCGCCGCCCTGTGCGATGTTGGAGCAGAACATGGTGACCATGACGATGACGTCGTAGCCAAGTGTTGCCAGGTTGTTCATGCACAGCGGAATCAGCGCGTAGTGCATACCGGTCATGACAATAAATGGCATCAGTGCCGAAAGCACACCGACGGTCAGCCACGGTACTGTATTGTACATGGATGTAAATACGTTCGCGAGCAGGTTACCGACAATATTGCCAAGCGGTCCGAGCACGATCAGTGCGATCGGTGTACAGATCAGGAAGAACAGCATCGGCTTCAGGAACGCTTTCAGCACGTTCGGAGAAACGCGGTCTGCGAAATCCTCCGCCCAGCCCATAACCGGTGCCATCAGGATCATCGGAAGAACCGAAGAAGTGTAGGTTGCGGTAATGACCGGAATCTTCAGGAAATACGTACACGGCATACCGAGGAACGTTCCCAGCGGGAGCGCTTCATTGGCACCAGCCATCAGAGAAATAATATCCGGGTAGCAGAGCATCGCGCCGATTACCATAAAGAGCGGCACGGATTTGTTCATCTTCTTCGCGATGGACCAGCCCAGGAAGACCGGCAGCAGATAGAAGAAGGAGTCGGCCATGCCATAGAGCAGAATATACGTAGAGCTCTCTGCGGACATCGCGCCGAATGTGGTCAGAAGGGTCAGAAGAACCTTGACCATACCGGTTCCAAGCATCGCCGGCAGCAATGGTGTCATGCAGCCTGCAATAAATCCAAATACGCGCTGGACCGGATTGCCTTCCGGTTTCTTCTCAGGTGCGGCTCCGCCGCCTCCGAAGTTCCCCATCTTTTCAAACTCTTTGAACAGATTGGACACCTCATTGCCGATGACGACCTGATACTGTCCGCCCTGCTTGATGACCGACTTGACACCCTTGATCGCATTGACCTTTGCGTCATCCGCCTTGCTTTCATCCTGCAGCACCAGACGAAGTCTGGTCATGCAGTGGCCGGCTGAAACGATATTGCCCGCTCCGCCGACACCTTCAATGATGTCCTTCGAAGTTTTTACATAATCAAGCGCCATTCATTTTCCTCCTCACTCACTTCTGAAATACCTGTGCTGCTTGTATTATCTTATGCGAATTGACCATAAAATAAATAAGCAGAAGAAACATCCCGCACATACAACTTTCTGAAATGATACCGAAGATGCTAAAATAAGCTGTATGACGTAATGTCCATCTGCTCTGCTTTATACATGTTCAATTCTCACAATTGTTAAAATCAGTTTATCGTTTTCATGACCGTTTGTCAATTTTTTCCACAAAACACCTGTTCATTTTTACAGCATTCCCGTTACAACTGCATACAAACGGACTCTGCTGAAAATGCAGAGTCCGCATGCTGTTTTGATATGCTGTTTTGATATGTTGTTTTGTTCTGCGTTCCGGCTGTCCGGACGGTTCCGTGCCGGATTTACAGTCTGGCTTATGCGCCGACCAGCTCGAGTGCCTTCTCAGCAGCACTGGTTGCATCCTGTGTGAATGCATCTGCGCCGATCTGATCACAGAAATCCTGTGTGACAGGTGCACCGCCGACCATGATCTTAACTTTATCACGGATACCTGCTTCCTCACATCCCTTAACAACATCCGCCATGATCGGCATTGTTGTGGTAAGCAGTGCGGAGCATGCGATAATCTGGCAGTCCTGATCGATTGCTGTCTGAATAAATGCTTCCGGTGCAACATCGACGCCGAGGTCGATTACCTCGAAGCCCTTGCCTTCCATCATCATGACAACGAGGTTCTTGCCGATATCATGCAGGTCGCCCTTGACTGTGCCGATGACGATCTTGCCTGCGTTTGTTGCATCGCCTGCCTGAAGATGCGGCTTCAGAAGATCAGCACCTGCATTCATTGCACGTGCAGCGACCAGTACCTGCGGAACGAAGATCTCGTTTGCCTTGAACTTTGCGCCGACAATATCCATACCTGCGAGGAGACCATTGTTCAGGATCTCGCCTGCGCCCATGCCTTCATCAAGTGCCTGCTGGCAGAGCTCAACGACTTTTTTCTTTTTACCCTTCTGCAGCTGTTCGGAAATATCATCTAAAATTGCCATGTTAGATCTCCTCTCTTTACATCATTTTTGCTGTTTTCTCTGCATGTGTTTCTTCAGAGTCCATCACTTAACTGATGCATGCATCATAACAAATATACCGTCTCTGTTTTTTGTAATTTTTTAATGATTTTTGTTCTTTTTTATGATATTGTTGAAGTGCGCAATTTTTTCCATTTTTTTGGATAACACGGCAAATTTTCTTAACTGCGGGGTTACGGGAATGGCTGCAAAAGATCAGAAAACCGCATACACACCTTTTCCGGAACAGGTTTATTCACTGGATGAACTGGAACAGCTCCTGACTTCCTTTAAGGTCTGCACGGGGCTGCATGTGCATCTGGCTGACAACGGCGGCAATGTACTGCTTGCTGTAGGTGATCCGGCGCCCTACTGCACGGCCGTCACGGAAATCCTGCAGACGGAGGAACCCTGCCGGCAGGAGCGCCTGCTGGCAAACCGGCAGGCGGGAACAATGGGCAGCGCTTATTTCTACACCTGTCACGCGGGCGCCTGCAATATTGCGTTTCCCATCGTGAACCGCAGACAGCAGTACGGCGTTGTCATAGCCGGCCCGTTTCTGCTCGAAGAGCCGGATGCGGCGATGACAAGACCGCTCCAGCAGAAACACCGGCTTTCCGGTCATGCGCCTGAACGGCTTGCCGCCTGCGCGCAGAAGATCCCGGTCATCTCACCGGTTCACGCGACCCAGATCAGCAACCTGCTGTCGTATCTCGTCGGCGGCTATCTGCGCGGCACCAGAGAAATGATGCGCGCCGGCAGTGAGCGGCTCCTGCAGCAGTCACGTATCAGCGAAGCACTGCAGAACTACAAAAACCTGACACCTGCCGCACAGAAATCTTATCCGATCCAGCTGGAAAACACCCTGCTCGCGCGCACCAGACGCGCCGACACCACCGGGGCGCGCCTCGCGCTGAACGACCTGCTCGGCTTTCTGCTGCTTTACGAGTCCTATGAAATTGATAAGCTGAAAATCCGTGTCATCGAGCTGTGCGCACTGCTCTCCCGCGCGGCCATTGAGCGGGACGGCGATGCGGAGCGGATCCTGGATCTGAACGAAAAACTGATCCGGGAAATCAATGAGACCGGTGATTTTAATGAGATCTGTTATATCCTCTCTGACAACATCGATGTATTTACGGAACAGTTTATCGAAAGTGACCAGCACCACAGCGCCATCACGCATGCGATCCGCTATCTCTCTGTTCACTATTCCGAGCCGGTCACGCTGGCCGGCGCAGCACGCTCTGCGGGTGTACACCCGTCTTATCTCTCTTCACTGTTCCGGAAAGTCACCGGACTGACCTTCAAGGATTATCTGAACCAGATCCGGATTGAACATGCGCTGGAGCTGCTCAAAAATACGGATTATCCGATCATGGAAATCGCTATTTCGTGCGGATTTAATGACCAGAGCTACTTCACGAAGGTATTTAAAAAACAGACCGGTATGACACCCCGGCAGTTCCGGTAATGCCATATGGCCTGTCTTATTTCTGAATATTCCGTCTTTATTCGCCGCTGCGGATCTCTGCAAGCAGTCTGCGTGCCGTCTCGCCGGCGGAAACCGCGTCAACCGAATAGCCGTCCGCATCAATCGCATGCGCAAAGGCATCCGAGACCGGTGCGCCGCCGATCATCACTTTGATATGGTCATGGACACCGGCTTCGCGCACAGCCCGCACAACTTCCGCCATGACCGGCATCGTCGTTGTAAGCAGCGCGGAACAGCAGATGATGTCGCACTTCTCTTCTATGGCTGTTTTCAGATACTGCGCCGGCGTAACATCCACGCCCAGGTCGATCACCTCAAATCCTTCACTCTCCAGAATCATCGCCACAAGATTTTTCCCGATATCATGCAGATCGCCTGCAACGGTGCCGATGCAGACGCGTCCCTGCACATTTCCGCGTTCCTGCAGAATATACGGGCGCAGCAGCTCAACCGCTTCATTCATTGCACGCGAGGAGAGCATGATCTCCGGTACACTTCCGGCAGCGCTGTGGAACTTCTCGCTGACCCGCCGCATACCGGGAATCAGGGCATTTTCCAGAACCGTGCGCGCTGTTATCTCATTTTCAACTGCTTCCGTGCAGTGCGCAAGCATCGCCTTCCGGTCACCCTGCACCAGTTCTTCTTCGATTTGCTGTAAGATCTCTTTATACTTCATATCAATCTTTTAACGCAGCGGGGAAGTCCCCCGCCTCTTCGTACACTGCACAGTTCGCGCGCTCAGCGATCGCGATTGAATCGCCTGAAAAGGAAAAACAGACATCCCGCACAAATGAGTGCCTCTGCCACGAGCAAAATCTGTCTTCCGCCGCCTGCCAGCCGCGCCGGCTGATCAATGCCATACTCCAGAATCAGTTCCCACGCATTTGCCGCCGCGTGACAGAGTACCGGAATCAGCAGGGTCTCCGTGTGTTCGTAGATCCAGGCAAAGAAAAGCGCGAGACAGAATCCGAACAGAAACTGGATCCCGTTCATATGATACAGACCGAACAGTGCCGCCGATATCAGTACGGCCGGCTTTGTGCCGAACCAGTGCTTTGCCCGGCGGTATGTCATGCCGCGGAACATCAGTTCCTCTGCCATCGGCGCAAGCACCACCGTCGTAAGAATCAGCAGCGGCGCATTCTGCACCCGGAAGGCCTGGACTGCCACTGTCTGATACTGCGGAAATAATTCATACAGCCCGAGCATGCTGATAACATTTTCCAGAAGATCCGCCACACATATTGCCGTGAGTACTGCAGGAAGCAGAACTGCCGCCTGCAGCTGTTTCCGGTCCGGCCCGAACCGCATTTCATCCAGCTGAAACTGCTTTCGCTGTGAAAGCAGGGTGAAGACATAGAACACAGCACTCGCGAGAAGCGGAACAGCATGCAGTTCTTCACTGTTGATGTCATAGTTTCCCGTGACAAGACCGGCAATCACAGCAACAGCCATTGTCACTGCGATCACCGCCAAAAGCATGAACACAGTCGGATAAAGTACATCCCATAATATTTTACGTTTCTTCATGCATGCTCCACAATAGAAAAAATTGCTGACTCTAACGCTGCTGTTGTGTCAACAATCACATCTGCACCGGCATCTTCCAGCTCCCGGCGGCTGCCGTAGCCGTATGTGACGCCGATTACCGGAAGCCCGCAGCTGTGGGCGCCGGTCACGTCATAACTCCGGTCGCCGACCATCCACACATCCGGACACGCCTGCGGCTGCACCGGTTCCATGTATGATGAAGACTGGGTTGGTTCCGCTGCTTCCGCAGAAGGTACAGAATTCACTGGCAATCCCTGCTCCCGTGCACGCTGCAGTGCGAGGCGGATAATATCCGGCTTCTCAACCAGCTGCTCGCTCATACTTGCGCCGGCGATTACATCAAAATACTGTTCCACATTGTAATGTTCCAGAATTTCCCGGACAAACAGTTCCGGTTTTGAGGAGGCGATGCCGCAGAGAATTCCGGCCTGCTTCATACGTTTCAGCAGTTCCGGGATTCCCGGATACATGCGGTTCTCAAATTTCCCGGAAACCGCATAATAGGCACGGTAATCCTGAATTCCCTGCGAAGCCTGCTCTTCTGTCATTCCGAACAGGTTCTGAAAAGACTGCCGGAGGGGCGGCCCGACAAACTGCGCAAGCTGCTCCTCCGTATAATCTGTGATTCCCTGCTTTTCGAGCGCGATGGCAACACTTTTTTTAATGCCGGGGCCGGACTCATTGGTCGTCCCGTCCATATCAAATAAAAACAGTTTCTTCTGCATTACATCCGCTCCGGTGCCGAAAATCCGAGTCCGTCGATTGCATCCTCGAGTACTTTCCGGGTCAGTTCCAGCAGACTGATCCACGCACGCTTCTGCTCCTGGTTTTCCTCGGACAGAATCTTTGTCGCGTGATAGAAGCTGTTGAAATTATTGGACAGCTCGTAAATATACGCGCAGAGTCTGTGCGGTGCCCGGTCAGAGAATGCACCCATGTATGCTTCATTGTACCGCGACAGCTGCAGCTGCAGTGTTTTCTCCACATCGGATGCCGCCGGGAGAACTGCCGCGAAACTCTGTGTATTGTCCGCGCTTCCTGCGCCGGCTGCTGCGCTGCTTTCAGCGTCCATACATCCTGCGCCGGCTGCCAGTTCTTCCTGATAGCGGCTCAGGATCGATTTGATCCGGACAATCGTATAGAGAATATACGGTCCTGTATTTCCCTCAAAAGAGGTGAAGCGGTCGATATCAAAAATATAATCCTTGGACGCCTGATTGGAGAGATCGCCGTATTTGAGTGCTGACAATCCGACAATTCTTGCCGTATCATCCGCATCTTTGTCGCGCACGCTTCTGTTCTCGACAATCTTCTGGTACATTTCCTGATTGATGTCCGCAATGAGGGTCTCCAGACGCATGACGCCGCCTTCGCGGGTTTTGAACGGTTTTCCGTCCTTTCCGTTCATCGTGCCGAATCCCAGGAATGTCAGGCGCACGTCGTCCGGAACAATTCCTGTCTTGCGGGCACAGCGGAAGACCTGCTCAAAGTGCATTTCCTGCCGCTTGTCAACCACATAGAGAACCTCATCCGGCGCGAACAGCTTCATGCGCTCCACGAGGGTCGCGAGATCCGTTGTCGTATACAGTGACGCGCCGTCGGATTTCAGCAAAATGCACGGCGGCACCTCTTTGGTGTCATCTTCTCTTGCGACATCAACGACAAGAGCGCCCTGGTCCATATAGGCATACCCGTCATCCTTCATCTTCTGCACCATGTCCGGAATATACGGCTGTGCGTCTGATTCACTCTTCCAGAGATCGAAGGAGACATCCAGCTTCTCATAATTCTTTTTCAGGTCGGTGACGGAAACATTGATAATATGCTCCCACAGCGCACGGTAACCGCGCTTTCCTTCCTGCAGCATATGCGTCGCTTCCAGCGCACGGGCACGGTATTCCTCGTCCTCCTTGGAACGCGCACTGGCCGCCGGGTAGATTTCCTCAAGTTCACCGATCGTAAACGGGGCTTCCGCAGGATATTCCCCTGTAAAACTGTCATCGAAATACGGCAGTTCCGGCTTGCGCTCCTGCAGCTCCGTCATGATCAGGCCCATCTGCAGGCCCCAGTCACCCAGATGAATGTCGCCGAGCACCTCGTGGCCGAGGCGTCTGCCCATCCGCTTCAGACTCTCTCCGATAATTGCGGAACGCAGATGACCGACATGCAGCGGTTTTGCCACGTTTGGGCCGCCGTAATCAATCAGAATCTTACGCTTCGCGTAAACCGGCGAGACGGAAAGCTCCGGGTCCTCTGCCATGATGCTGAGATATTCCGCAAGCTTGGCATCCGCGATTTTGAGATTGATAAATCCCGGTCCCGCGACAGAAACTTCTGAGAATACCTCACTGTCAGCGAGCGCATTCACAATATCCTGCGCAATCTCACGCGGGGCCTTTCCATATTCTTTCTTTGCAGCCATTGCACCGTTGCACTGGTACTCGCAGAGATCCGGGCGGTTGGAAACCGTGGCAACAGCATATTTCTCATCATAGCCGGCGCGCGCGAATCCCGCTGCCAGTTCCTGCTGAATGATGGCTAATATCATTTTCATGGTAACTATCCTCTCTTATTTTCTTTTCAATAAATCGGAGTTTGTCGGGGCGATTGTTTTTAAATACGCGTCCGTTCGCAGGATACAATTTCCACGCAGCTCAGATGGAATTCGCTGCTTAGGAAATGTATCCTGCTCCGGACGCTTACTGTATCGCACGCGAACCCGAC
>JAFUCM010000012.1 GCA_017459675.1 Eubacterium sp. | reverse complement strand
GTGTAAGCGCCTGTAACAGGATGCCTTTTCTAAAGCAGCGAATTCTATCTGAGCTGCGTAGAAAATGGCATCCTGCGAAACAGGCGCGTACTCGACAAACCCGATTTATCTAGAAAAAGAGGTACCGGATCATAAAATCCGGCACCTCTTCTATTTACGGATAATTACAAAATGAATTACTTGCCCAGAAGCTCTCTCTCGATAATTTCACGTGCTTCCGGTGCCTGCTTGTCCATCTTCTCCGGGAATCCGAAGTAAGATACGCATGCGATGTTGTCGCCGCCGACCTTCGGAGCATCCGGCTTCAGCTGCTTGTTTGCGAAGTCCATCTCGCGCAGTGTCTCAAAGATGCCCGGGAAGTCTACTTCGCCTTCGCCCATTGCTGTGTGCTGATGAATGGTTACGTCAGCAGCTCCGCGTGCATTGAGCCACGGCGGGTTCAGGATGTAACGGCAGTCCTTGGTCTGATTCCATGTATCTGCGAAGAGTACATGGGTCAGTTCATCGCCTGCATATTTCAGCATATGACGGACATCGCCCTTGCCCTGGTCATAGAAGAAGCCGTGAGATGCAGAATATACATAGCCGAGGTTCGGGGAACGGAAGGACTTAACCAGATCACAGGTCTCGTCATTCAGCTCGCAGAAGTCGTACGGATGAGACTGAATCTCAACGCGGAGGCCTTCACGCTCGATGATCGGAAGCAGTTCTTCCATGGAGCGGAACCACATGCCGTTGCAGATCTCCTGCTGGTTCGGATCGCCGGAAAGCTCGGTATTGATTACCGGAACACCCATGTTAACTGCAATCTCGATGATCTTCTTCCAGTTAGCAACTGCCATCTTACGCTGCTCTTCAGTCGGACCGGACCAGCGGTAAACTACGATAAAGGAAGAAATCTCAACACCGGTCTCCTTCAGTGCCTGACGATACTCAGCCTCGCACTCCTTGGAGAAAAGCGGATGTTTGTAGAACGGATTGATGCGCGGATGCGGTGACTGCTCGATATATTTATAACCCCAGTCAGCAACCTTATGCACCATGGTGTTGATGTCATACTGCTTTGCCAATACATCTACATCAAATGCGATTTTCATGTAAGAACTCCTTTCTCTTCTTAAAACCCCCGGGGCTTTGCATCCTGACGGAACCCCTCATCCCGGAATCCGGCTCGTTATTCCGCAGCTGATTCCCGAATCGGACGGTCTGATCCGGACTGCATATTCCCGAAAAAAATTGTACAGGCGCAGCACAGCTCCTCTGCACCCGCCTGCACAATATTATAACATATTTACAAGCATTTCCTATTTAAATACTTGCTTTCAATGCAGCTTTTCACGGAAACGATTAAACTTCCTGTTTCCCGCTCCTCTGCATTTGTATCAGACTGCCATTTTCTACGCGCTCAGATAGCATTCTCTGCTTTCGAAAAGGCATTCTGGTCCATCATCAATTCCAGTATTTCTCAACGTGTGCCTTTGTAACTTCAAAGGACTTCTTGACGTTCTCTTCCTGGCTCATCTCCCAGTACTCCGGACGGAAGATCTCGATGATGCAGTTATCATTGCTGTAACCAATCTTCTTGAAGGTATCCGCAAAACGCTTCTGATCCAGGCAGTCCTTCTCATCATCCGGCCATACGCGGACAGCATCTGTGTTGTAGGAAGCGCCCAGCGGCATATCCTCAGAACCATTGAGATGCCATACGAAAATCTTGGAGCCGTCAGCTTTCTCAAGCTCTTCCCAGGAAGATCCCATGGTACGGAAATGATACTGGTCACAGGTAAGACCAACGAGCGGATGGTCTACTTCCTTGATGATTGCATATGCATCATCAAAGCGGTTGATGGACATTGTCGGGCTTGCGCAGAACTCGATGGAAAGCTTGATGCCTTCCGGCTCAACGATCGGCAGCATGGACTTGATAACCTCGACAGCATCCTTGCGGATATCCTGTCTGGTAGCCGGCCAGTCGAGATCCATGGACGGAACAACGACGATCATGTCGCAGCCGAAAATCTTGCAGCGGCGGACGATCTCACGCAGCTCATCAAGAACAGCATCCTTCTCTTCCTGTGTCTTCTTCATGTTAAAGAAAACAAGTGCATTGTAAGAGGACATTTTCAGATGATGGGTCTTGAAGAACTCACCGATCTCTTCGATTGTAACAATGCCCTTCTCCAGGTCTCTGTCCAGGCACTCAGACTGGATATCGATCAGATCGAAACCGTACTTGTCGCACAGCTCCAGATCCTTCATAACGGTATGTCCTGCACAACCTTTGCTGTTCGCTTCATTAAATCCTAATTTCATGAATTTGATCTCCCTTCAAATATGATCAATTATCTTCGGATCGTTTCGATGCTTATTTGTAGAATTCCGGCTTTTCAACTGTGTTGACCGGCTCGATCTGTCCGCTCTCCTGTGCCTTTACAAGTGCATCAGCGGTAACAGCTGCGAGGTATCCGTCCCATGTGTTCGGTCCTTCGATAACGCCCTTTGCTGCACAGTCAACCCAGTTCTGGATCTCTTCGTCATAAGCCTCTTTGAAGAGTACGAAGCAGTCTGTAGAAACTTCTGTGGAAAGTGTTGCATCTTTCTTGATGAACGGAGCGATCGGTGTTCCCATCTTCAGGGCTGCCTTCTCGCAGACGACTTCACAGTTGATATCGTAACCAAACAGGCAGTTTACGAAGCACTCTACGTCGATGGTGATACCGCTCTTGGTGCGCATGATCATGATCTGCGGATCTTTGCAGTTCTTGTGGATGTAACGAGTCTGCTTCGGCATGATAACCTGAACGCTCTCATAGTCATCGTCTACCATCCAGTGGCAGAGGTCGATCTCATGAATAACGGTGTCATGAACTGCCATCGGTGTGTTGTAGCTCTCCGGAACTTCCGGATTTCTGTGTGTGCAGTGCATGATGAGCGGATCGCCGTACTCGCCGGTCTTGATCGCGTCTTTGATCTGAATGTAGCCCTTATGATAACGGCGCATGAATCCAAGCTGGATCAGGTGTTTGCCGGAAGCCGCCTCAGCATCCATAACCTTCTTGCAGTCATCAGCTGTTGTGCAGAGCGGCTTCTCGCAGAATACGCGTTTTCCGACCTTGATTGCCTCAAGCAGGTCCTCGCAGTGAGCAAATCCCGGAGAAACGATTACGATCGCATCAACGTCCGGATCATTGATCAGCTGTTTGCTGTCTGTATAAACCTTGCAGCCTTCGCCTGCGATCTCAGCGCCCTTCTTAGCGCCTTCTTCGAACACGTCAGATACAGCTACGACCTGAGCGCCCTGTGTGCGATTTGTAATTCTGTCAATGTGACTTCTTCCCATTCCGCCGCATCCGATAACACCAACACGTAACATAACTTTCCTCCTTGTATGATTCCTTATACCTTTTGCTTCCTGTTCACGGGTGATTTCTAAGTTGATCTTATTATAACATTGCGTGCGCGCACACGCAACTGGCAAAATACATAAAATGTACCACGTTTTTTATTGCATTTTCACGAACTCTTCCCAGTGCATATTGTACTTGCTGATGACCCGGATGTCTGTTGCATAGAATACATCCTGCGGCTCTTTCTGATGATAAAACCACCAGAACAGGAGCCGGACCGCCAGATAGCCCTGCCGGTGTCCGTCGTCATCAATCACATAGTCAATGGTCCGGTCCGCGATATCATTTGGATTACATCCCGCAAGGTCATGCGTGATCACACGGATTTCAGAGGTACTCCCGCTTTCCCGGAGACAGCCTGCCAGTTCCGGCGCGCCTTCGGCACAGAGGTAGATTCCGTCCGGTCTCTGCTCTTTCTGCAGGATCCCGCGTAATTGTTCCGCCAGTTTTTTCGGGTTGTTTTCGGTTTTACAGGATGCTGTGACTGTAATCCCGGGGTAATCGCGTTCGATCACATCACGGAACCCGCGCACTCTGGCTCCCTGGCTTGTCTCTGCAATCCCGTAAAACAGGAGAACCCTGCCGCTTCCCCGCAGCAGATCCCCCATCAGACCGGCAGCCATCCTGCCGCTGGTTTCCGCATTCTGGCCCACGAAACATTTTCGTCCCGAATCCGCAAGATCTGAATTCAGCGTGATTACGCCAATTCCATCATCCATACATTTATTGATTTCCTCCCGCAGAGCCCGGTCTTCACCTGCCACAACCGCAATCGACTGCACCTTCTTTTCCCGCAGGATTTCCATCTGCCGGACTGTCTGATCCATATCGATGCCTCTGATTTCACACAGATCAACACGGCATCCAAACTGACTGATCTCGCTCTCGGCCTCCAGAATGCCCTCGCGGACTTTCTGCATAAAAGGCGTCTCGGCAAATTGAAGCACAACACCGATGGTAATGTTTTTCCCGGTCATCGCCAGCGCCCGGCCGCTCACATTGATGGTATATCCCATCTCATCCGCAACTTTACGGATTCGCTCTGCAACTTCAGGCTGGACGCGGCCGCGGTTATGGAGTGCCCGGTCCACGGTCCCCCGGGAAACACCACAAGCGTCCGCTATTTCTTTGATCGTTACTGCCATTGTTCCGCAACCTTTCTGTCCGTCTCTTTTTCTGTCTGATGTAAATTGCAATCTCTGATCGTGATTAAATCAAAAAACAAAACCGCCGAAAGCCTGAACAGCCTTCGACGGGTATTCCATAAATCTGTTGTCCGCCGTCCGATCGGATAACAAACTGGCAGACAGATAGTCCCTCTGCGTTGATCAGGATTTCCTGATCAAAATCTTACCATTTGCGTGCACGTGTACGCAACTGTCATTTTAGACAAGATTCGATATGAATTTTTGTGTATTTAGAAAAACAGCCGCTCTGCTTTTCTGGCAAACAGAATATACCAGATCACCACAAAAATGATAATTCCCATCGGAATCATCGATACAATCAGGGGAAGGCCCATTTTGTCATCCAGCATGCCCAGAATGCCATTTGCGAGAACCAGAACACCGCTCACCATCAGACGCGGGAACATAAATTTCGAAAAACCTTCTTTGTCTTTGCATTTGCGCATCGGCAGCTCTTTACTCCAGACGGCACCGCCAATCTCGCCGTTCTTCCTGAGATTCCATGCACTGTAAACCAAATAAACGCCATAAACCGCGATGATGACATCAATGAAAAAAAACATGTCTCCATTTCCCATAACCAAATGCTCCTATCTGCCTGTCTGCCTCTTTTGTCCGCTGTTTTTCGAATGTTCCTCAGCTGCTTTTGCTGATTTCCCGCGGTGAATATCCCATATGCTGTTTAAACAGCCGGCTGTAATAAGAAGGATCATAGATCCCGACCTTCTCTGCCGCCTCCTGCACATTCATATTGCTCTTTTCGATATAATCAATGGACTTCATAATCTTCTTCCGGTTGATATACTGAACCGGTGTAAATCCTGTAAATTCCTTGAAAACGTTACGGAAATATCCCTCACTCCAGTACATCTGGGAAGCCAGATCTTTTACTTCAATATTCTCTGCAAGATGTTCTTCAATATAGGTAATCACATTCTGGATCTTTTGCTGTCTGGTATCGACGCGCTGGGTGACACTTACAGTATTCTGGCGGCGCACAATCCGCTTCAGCCAGGTGAGCAGATACTGCAGCTGCATGGATTTTATGGCCGCACTGTCCCGGTCCTTCAGATTCTGTTCGTCAATCATATCCAGACAGATCCGTTCCATTACCTCACGCTCTTTCATGCTGAGGCCGATAATACCCTTTCTTCGCACAGATGTCGCATTCATTTCCTGTGCTGTGCCTTCGGAATTCGTTTTCTCCCAGAAGATATCTGCCTCGCGACGCAGTTCGTTCCAGCGATGCAGCACCTGTGATTCTTCATAAATCGTTTCCAGCGGCCGGTTGCCTCTTTTCTGTATCCGGTTGAAGTCCATATTTAACTTACGGGTAAAGAACTGACAGTTCACGATCGTCATCTGTGATTCAACGAAATAGCTGTGTTCCACATCCGGCTCGATCAGAATCACATCGCCGGGCAGAAGCGGCACCGGCTCTTCTCCCTGATAGGTATGTGTACCACGTCCGCGGATGATTAATGCGAGTTCATGGTAAAAATGCTTGTGCGGCATAACTGTAACCGCATGGTCCTGGTACAAAACGGCAATTCCTGATTCATCCTGGCGCGGGAATTCAAGATAGCCGTCGTACATCGGCAGCCCCCATCCATTTTCATCTCCGACAATATGCAGAACAATTCTTCCGCTTTCGTCCATTCCGAATCCCTCCGGTTGTACAACTTTCAGCAGGTGTCCTGTCCCGTGTGATCCGGGCCGGACGCCGCAAGACACTGCAAAAGAAAAAACTTCTAAATTATTTCCCTGTCGATTATAACAAAGTGCATCCTTTCTGGCAACACTGCCGGCGCTCGGTCAAATCCGGGACAAATCGGCGCGGTGCCGTTAATCTTCACAAAAAAAGAAACCCGCCGCGGCTTTACTGCCGCGACAGGCCCCTTTATTCACCTTGTTTTGATGATCTCATACTTCAGTTCAGAAGCATGTTCCTTATTCTTCAGACAGTGTCACTGCCGGAATCAGTGTTCAGGAATTAGAGATAATCATCAATGTTTGTAGCATCAACCAGCTCGAACGGAACGTCAACGCCCTTAGTCTCAACTGTGCCGTTTACGCAAGCGTCGTATGCGGAAGCTGCTGCCCATTTAGCCTGTGCAAGACCATTCTGGAAGACTGTGCAAGCAAGGTTGCCGGCCTTAACTTCCTGAAGAGCATCCTGGTTTGCATCGATACCAAGGATAGAAACGCCATCAGCAAGACCTGCTGCCTGGTATGCCTGCAGAGTACCCATAGCGGACTCGTCGTTGCAGCACGGAATAACCTTGATGTCTTCGCCGAAGCTGTTGGTCCAGTCTTCTGCGTTGTTCATAGCTTTGTCACGCATGTAGTCAGAAATCAGAACAGCCTTCAGATCATAGTTGTATCCAGCTGCGTCAAGAGTCTCGAAGACACCTTTCTGACGAAGTTCTGTGTGGTCGTAACCTTCCTGACCTCTCTGATAGCACATGTTAACTGTCTCAGAGTCATCAACGTTAGCGATGATCCACTCAGCCTCAAGCTGTCCTGCATAGTAGTTATCAGAACCAACGAAGCCGATACCATTGTTCATAGCATCTGTGTGGACAATAGCGTTAACCAGTACGAGCGGCATCTCAGCTTCCTGGCAGAGCTCAACGATACCAAGGCATCCGTCAGCGTCTGTCGGGTCAAGGATGATCGCATCAACACCCTGTGTGATGAAGTTCTCAGCCAGCTGAAGCTGTCTGTTCGGGTCCATCTCACCGTCACCTTCGTTAATTGTGACATTCGGGAAGTTCAGTTCGCAGTAATATTTGAATGTGTTACGAATCTTGGTTGTGAAGGTATCCTTGAATCCCATGTCGATGTAGCCCCATGTGAAAGCTTCATCACCGGAGATAGCCATGTCATAATCAGCTTCCCAGTCGCCAAGGCCATCAGCTGCTGCTTCGATGTCAGCCTTTGTGTACATGATATCTGTCTCGGAATCTTCAGAACCAGCATCCTCTGCTGCTGCATCATCAGCTGCCTCAGATGTAGCTTCTGCTGCGCTGCTTGCTGCTTCTGCTGCTTCAGAAGTAGCTTCTGCTGCGCTGCTTGCTGCTGCGCTGCTTGCTGCTGCGCTGTCTCCGCCTGAAGAAGAGCTGCCGCCGCATGCTGCAAGGCTAGCTACCATACCTGCTGCAAGGATTGATGCAAGAATCTTTTTTTTCATTTGTTTTCCTCCCTTAATGAAAATAAAAAAGATATATTTATTAACATATGCCCGTAAATAACGGAGCATATATCAATCAAGGTGAGTGGTGCGGTCTGCCAGGCGGACGATAATCGGGTGACATCCGCCTGACATCCGTTTATAAACTTAATTAAGCACTAACTCTTACGAAATCAGCCTTTTGTTCTGGCGTTACGTACAACAGTATCGATGATAACTGCGAGCAGTACCAGAAGACCAAGAACGAGTTTCTGCAGAGATGCTGTGATGTTCTGCAGGTTCATGAAGTTACGGATGATACCAATGATCAGAGAACCGATAATGGTGTTAACAACTGTACCAGTACCACCTGCCATGGATGTACCACCCATGACAACGGCTGCGATTGCGTCCATCTCGTAGGTAAGAGCTGCTGCCGGCTGACCGGAGTTCATACGAGCCATCAGGACGATACCTGCTGCTGCTGACATAAGTCCGGAATAAACTGCTGCGAAGAACTTAACCATGCTGACGTTGATACCGGAAGCTTTTGCAGCATTCTGGTTACCACCGACTGCATACATGCCGCGTCCGATCGGAGTCCAGGACAGGATGTAGTAGGTGATCAGCAGGATGATGATCATCAGGATAACCGGGAACGGAATGATTCCGATGTATCCCTGGCCGATGAATGTATAAGCATCACCGAGGTTGGAGTAGTTCTGTCCGCCTGTGAAGGTCATGATGAAACCTTCAGCGACCATCATGGTTGCCAGTGTTGCGATGAACGGCGGGATATCGAACTTTGTAATGAAGAAACCTGCAAAAGCGCCGAAGCAAAGTCCTGTGAACAGTGCTACCAGGATTGCAAGGAACAGGTTGTGTGTTGTCAGCATGCAGTATGCTGAAAGGGTACCTGCGCAGGCAAGGACTCGGGATGCACCCAGGTCGATCATGCCGCAGATGATCATGAACTGCTCACCGCAGGCAAGCAGGGTGATAACAACGACCTGTCTCAGGATGTTTCGGATGTTCATACCGGAAAGGAAGTTGTGGTTTACAACTGCGAAGATGATGAACATCAGAATGAAAATCAGGAAAATACCATATTTACTATAAAATTCACCAAAATTAAATTCTTTTTTCTCTGCCTTAGCCATTAGCCGCACTTCCTCCTAATGCAAAACTCATAATCGCTTCCTGAGAGAAGTCCTCTCTCATAACTTCACCTGTAACACGTCCCTCTGCCATTACCAGTGTTCTGTCGCAGACACCGATAATCTCCGGAAGTTCTGAGGAAATCATGATAACGCCTGCGCCCTGTTCAGCCAGATCGATCATGATCTTATAAATCTCATACTTCGCACCGACGTCGATACCACGTGTCGGCTCATCGCAGATGAATACAAGCGGATTCTGCAGAAGCCATTTTGCAATAACAACCTTCTGCTGGTTACCGCCGGAAAGACTCATTGCCGGTGTGTCGATCGAAGGCGTCTTAATGCGGAGTTTTCCTTTCATCTCCTCTGCATCCTTACGCTCTGCGATCTTGTTCAGGAATACGCCTCTGTACTTCTTCAGATTCGGAAGTCCGATGTTCTCACAGATCGAACGGATCAGGACAAGACCTTCCAGCTTACGGTCCTCAGACAGGTAAATGATACCATGTTCAATTGCATCTTTTACCTTGGTGACCTTGACCTCTTTGCCGTTCAGCAGCATTGATCCGCTCTTGATCGGATCCAGGCCGAAGATACCGCGGCATGTCTCTGTACGGCCTGCGCCGACCAGTCCTGCCATTCCGAGGATTTCGCCTTTATGCAGCGTGAATGTGACATTGTGGAACTTCTCACCGGTAAGATCCTTAACCTCAAAGAGCGGCTCGCCGACCTTATTGGTCTTCTCCGGATAAACATTGTCCATCTTACGTCCGACCATCTTTGCAATGATCTCATCCTGTGTGAGGTCATTGATATCATGAGAGGAAATACTCTTTCCGTCTCGAAGAACGGTCAGTCTGTCACCGACGACTTTCAGCTCGTCCAGCTTATGAGAGATGTAGATGATAGCGATGCCCATCTTCTTCAGGCGCATAACCTGCTCATGAAGGACGGCTACCTCTGCCTCTGTAATTGAGGATGTCGGCTCATCCATGATAATGATTTTTGCGTTAACTGAGATTGCCTTGATGATCTCGATGATCTGCGTATCAGATACAGTCAGAGAGCGCATCAGCGCTTTTGCATCATACTTGAAGCCGAGTTCATCGATGAGACGCTGCGCCTCACTGAACATATACTTCTTGTTGATCATCTTGAACTTGTTCTGCGGCAGTCTTCCAAGGAAAATGTTCTCTGCGATGGTCAGATCCGGAACCGGGTTCAGCTCCTGATGGATCGTCGCAACACCTTTTTCCTTCATGTATCTCGGATTGTGGGTGGTAATCTTCTCTCCGAAGACATATACCTCGCCTTCATCAGCTGTGTACATGCCATTGATACATTTGATCAGTGTCGATTTCCCGGCGCCATTCTCGCCTACCAGAACGTGACATTCGCCTTCGTTTACTGTGAAGCTGACATTATCCAGCGCTTTTACACCCGGAAAAGACTTGGAAATGTTTTTCAGCTCGATAGCAACCTTTTTTTCCGCCACTCTATCCCTCCTTTACCAAATTGATCGCTGCGTCCCCCTGAAGCAACCGACTCTCTGTCCTGAAACAGCAACCTGCACAAATTTAAGCCGATAATTTGTACAACCCGCCCAAAAAAGAGGGCAAATTGCTTCTATACTTGGACAAAATTCATTGTATCACTTTTTGCACATGCGAAAGTAGCACAATTCGAATAATAACTTGGACATTTCGAATATTTCGTTAATTATTTATTCATAGTTCGTTCACATTGTTAAACTATAAACAAATTATAAACTGATATTTCGGCAGAATGCCGACAGTGCTCTCACGAATGTGTCAAAAACACCACAAAGAGTCCGCCTCCCCAAAAAGAGAGGCGGACTCAATTTTTGTATATTCACTGACTGATCGTCATCTTCAGCGCATCGATGGATGTCTGCAGGCCCGCCTCTACAGACATGGTCAGATCTTCCATTTCAAGGGATACATATCCGTCATATCCCATCATGGAGCAGACAGAGAAGAACTCTTTCCACCATTTCAGATCCTTGCCGCAGCCGACTGCGACGTAGTTCCATGTGCGGTCCTTTGTCTCTGTGACAGGCAGATTCTCCAGCAGTCCGTCAACATCGACATTGTACTGCTCCGGACGTGCATCCTTGCCGTGTACATAGTAAATCTTATCGCCCAGTGCGCGTGCAGCCGCGATCGGCTCCGCACCCTGAATCATCAGGTGGGACGGATCCAGGTTCAGCCCGAGAACATCAGACAGCTCCGGTCCGACAACTTCCACGAGTTTGTTGAATGTGCGGACATTGTGAACAAGTGCGCCCGGGAACTCCTCGATCGCGATCTTCTCAACACCGTTGTCCTTTGCGCACTGGCAGAACTCTTTCCACCACTCTGCAGCAACTTCCCACTGGTACTTCACAGCTTCTGCCATGTAGTTAAATCCGTCATACTCCGGCCAGGAAATCGTGGAAACGATCCAGTTCGGGGTCTTATCGCCAGGTGCGCCTGCCGGAAGGCCGGACATGGTAACGATGGTCTTCACGCCCAGAAGGCCTGCCAGTTTCAGGGTGTCATGCTGGGTCTTGCTGTGTGCCTTGCCCATCGGTGTGTCGATCAGCGGATTACCGGAGCAGTTCAGTGCGGAAATCTCAAGACCTCTCTTGTCGATCTCTGCCTTGAATGCAGCGAGCTTGTCCGGATTGTTGATCAGCTCTTCTGCTGAAGGAATAAAATGGCAGCCGCCCCAGCCGCCTGCGGTCAGCTCGATTGCCGGAATGCCGTATGCGACGACCTTGTCAAGCATCTCTGTGAACGGGATCGGTCCGAATACATCAGTACAGATTGAAAGTTTCATTCGTTTTTCTCCTTTTTAGTGGAACAATGTGCGGCAAAACAGTTCGATTCTTCAAAACGGTTCTGCCGCACACGCAGGTATTGCTGCATCTTCAGATGTTACAGTTATTAGTTACAGTTATTATTCGAAATCAACCCAGACAGCGCCTTCGTCAGCGGATTTTGCACAGCTGTTGATCCAGCGGATGCCGTCGATGCCGTGGTCAAGATCCGGATAGATGATGCTGTTGACTGTCTCTTCGTCGCCGCGGTTCTTTGCGTCGATAACCTGTGCGAATCTGGTGTACAGGTTTGCCCAGCTCTCCGGAAGTCCTTCATAGTGCAGCGCGCCCAGACGCTCGTCTTCCTGTGCGAGGCCATCGAGATAGTCCATGCCGCGGGTCAGGATCTGTGCCGGCTGGCCCTGTACTTCATAGCGAAGCTGATCGCAAGTCTGATCGTTCCACTCCAGGGAAGCCTTGGAGCCGACGATGCGGATGTGCTGGGAGCTCATGTCACCTGCATTGACTGCGGATGCCCACATACGACCGACTGCACCGCTCTCATAGCGCATCAGTACATATGCGTTGTCCTCAAGCGGATATCTGGAGCCGACAAATGCCTGGCGGTCACACAGAACCTGTTTCAGCTTCAGATCCGGGCAGATCAGCTGGCTCATGTAGAAGGTATGTGTGGAAAGATCGCCGAGTACGAAGGATCTTCCGACTCTTGCCGGATCAACACGCCACTTCTGACCTTCTGCCTTGACATCAGCCTCAGCGTCGCAGCCGAATCCGTGTGCATAGCGGAGATCTACCATGTTGATCTTGCCCAGCATGCCGCTCTGAACCATTGCGCGCATCTGCAGGAGCATCGGGAATCCGGAGAATCCGTATGTTACACAGACAACTTTGCCCTTTTCCTCAGCGAGCTTCTTGATCTCAAGGCCCTGCTCAACTTCGAAGAACAGCGGCTTCTCGCAGATAACATGCAGACCTGCCTCAAGTGCAGCTTTGCAGACTTCGTAATGCTGGAAGTTCGGTGTAGCGATGTCAACAACTTCGATGCCGTCTTCGCGCTCAGCCTCTTTTGCGAACATGGTCTTGTAGTCCGGGTACAGACGCTCCGGATCCATGTTCAGAGCCTTACCGAAATCTACGCAGCGGTCAGCATCAATATCGAATGCTGCTGCCTGCAGATCAAAGTTTGTGTTGTCCATGCGCGCGCCGAGACGATGCTTGTATCCGACCTGGCTTGTACGTCCGCCGCCTACGATTCCCCATCTGAAAGGTCTTGCAATTTTCTTTTCGCCGATGTTCATTTTGTTTTCTCCTTTTCTTTTTGAATAATGATTGTTGTTTGTTTTTTGATCATGTTGATCATGTATGGTTGCCGTGCTGCATTTTGTTCTCGTTTGTTCTGCGGGTTTGTTTTTCTTTTGTTGTCCCGCTTGTTGAGTTTATAATACAAGACTTTTTTATTGATGTCAACGGCTTTTTAAACATAATTGGTTAAGCGTTTAAGTTAAATTTAACCTTTACAGATCAAACTGTGCGATATATACTATATATAGAATATAGAAAGGATCTTCATCTTATGAGTACGATCAAAGAAGTGGCAGCAAGAGCAGGGGTATCGATCGCAACCGTCTCCTATGTATTAAATAACTCCCGTCCCGTCAAACCCGAAACGCGGGAACGGGTACTGGAGGCCGCGCAGGCACTGGGCTATGTGCCGAATGTTTCGGCGCGCAACCTGCGCATCACCGCCTCCAAATCAGTCGGCATCATTCTGCCGAATATACAGGACGCACTGTACGCCAGTATTTTTACCAGCCTTTCTTCTTATTTACAAAACAACGGCTACATTCCCCGGGTGGCTTTTTCCAATGACATCCCGGAACAGGAACAGAAAAGCATCATCGAGCTGGTCTCCATGAATATCGACGGACTTCTTCTGATTACCTGCCAGCCCGAACAGACTGAATTCTTCCAGCAGCGCGTCGCAGATGCCGGTGTACCGACGGTCTTTATCGAGCGTGCGCCTACTTCTTTTGCCACAAATTTCATTGGTTTTAATTCCTATCAGGCAGCCTACCGGCTTGTGACACATCTTCTGGAAAAAGGATATCGCAAGATCCTTCTGGCCTGCGGACCGCTGGCGTTTTCTCCCGAAAGCAATTGTCTGCAGGGTTATCAGGATGCACTCGCAACCGGCAGCAGTATTGATACATTGGATGGGGAACCCGGCACCGGTACAACGGGCGGAGAGCCCGGCACGGCAGCAATCGAATCGCTGGTCTTATCCGTAAATATGAACAAAGAGGATGCCTTCCGCGATTACCTTGAGCAGTATGCCGATACCACGCCGGATGCCGTCATCTGTACCAGCCGTGAGATCGAAAAAGGAATCACCGCAGCAGCCCGCTACTGCGGGCTCAGAATTCCGGAAGATCTTCTGGTTATCACGTTCGGTGAAGAATCCTGGAACAACATCCAGACCGGAAGCGGCACGCACCAGATTCCGCGCCCCGCCATGCAGCTGGGTGATCTGGCGGCGCAGACAATGATCCGGAGCATCGAGCAGCCCGAATTGAATGATCTCGTCTTCTGCGAACTCGAAGATACTACCGCAGACGATGCGCTGGATTTTCCGGATGCCGCCGCACTTCATCCATACAAGCCCGCACGGGGCGTCACGGCCGCCGCCAGCTCGTCAGGGATCCGCATTCTGATTGTCGACACAACCGCGACACAGCCGATTATTTCTCTGACACGCAATTTTACGGACCGGACCGGCATTCCTGTAACCTATGACGTATGCGCCCAGGAGGCACTTCACAAAAAAATGCGGGAAGATTATCAGTCTATCCTCGAGACATATGACCTCTTTACTTATAATTCTCCGTGGCGTGATCTGGTGGCTTCGCACAACTGCCTGACGGACCTGTCCGACTTTGTCAGCCAATATCACATCAATACAGACCGGTTCTTCAGCTACACGCTGGATAACTGCCTCGTAAACGGAAA
Source organism: Eubacterium sp. (assembly GCA_017459675.1). Classification (GTDB taxonomy): domain Bacteria; phylum Bacillota; class Clostridia; order Lachnospirales; family Lachnospiraceae; genus CADBRN01. The sequence goes on along the minus strand of JAFUCM010000012.1, from coordinate 3,484 downwards.
ACTGTATGGGATTCCTTTTACTGCCGCGAGCCAGATTTTATTCTACCGGAGCGATTTTTTTCAGAATCCCGCTTACCAGAAGGCTTTCAGCGAGAACAACACCCTGTCTCTGCGCCCGCCGCGTACCTGGACAGAATTTAACAACATTGCAGCCTTCTTTACGCGCGCAGTAAATCCGGACGCGCCGACTGTATATGGGACGTCCTTCACCGCAAGCAGCAATGAGTTTCTAGGACCCGAACTGCTGATCCGTATGTTTTCTTATGGCGGCGCACTCTGGGACGCGTATAATCACCCGACCTTCTACAGCTCTGCAAACCTGCGGGCATTCGATGCCGCATTGACAACCCTGCAGTATGTTTCGCCTGACTATACCGAAAAAGATCTCGATCGGAGCATCGAAGATTTCTGCAGCGGAGAAACCGCAATGCTGATCTCCTTCAGCGATCATGCACACCTGGTCAGCCGCCTGCTGCGCCAGAATCAGCAGGCACAGATCGGCGCCTACCGGATCCCCGGAAATAAACCCGTCCGGGGCGGCTTCAGCTTTGGTGTCAACCCGCAGTCTCTGAAGCGCCGTGAGGCATTTGAATATCTGAACTGGTTCTGCAGACGCGACACTAGTTTTTATCTGACTGTACTGAACGGTGCATCGCCGTTTATTGAACCGTATCACAACTTTGAGCTGCAGAAGCTCTACCCCTGGCTTGCATGGTCGGAACAGAGCATCGCACCTTCTATCCCGCGCCACGTTCCGCACAGGAAAGGACAGCGCATCATTCCGACCGGTGATGTCATGTCAATTCTCTGCGATGCATTCCGCGCAGCTGCAGACGGTTCCATGACGCCCGAAGAAGCGCTTATACAGGCGCAGGAACAGGCCGAACAGCTGTACCGTCAATACGGCTATCCCATTAGAAAAACAGCCTCTGTCACCATACGGTGACAGAGGCTGTCCTCTTAGATGTCATAATTAATTCGGTTTTTTCCTGATGCGACAGCTGTTTGATCTTCACCTCACGGGACATCGCATCATGCTTTGTCTCGTACTGCTCTGCATAAACCAGCGTGACCGGCCGCCTGCTTTTCGTATATTTCGCACCGGTTCCGGCGTTGTGACTGGCCACCCGCCTCTCCAGATCTGTCGTATAGCCTGTATAATAACTGCCGTCACTGCACGCCACCATATAAGTGTAGTAGTATTTCACCCGGTTACTCTTCTGCCGATTCTTCTTCTGCATCTTCACCCAGCCTGCTGTACAGCGTAACTGCATCAACAATATTTGCGTGCTCCACGCCGCCGGCATGGCCCGTTACCATGATGTACTCCTCGCCTTCGTACCGGCAGATACTGGCCAGTGTATGCATTGCCTCGTCGGTATAACCCGTCTTGCCGCCCATATAAACAGCGCCGTTCGGCAGATTGACCGTATCAATATGCATATAGCTGTTATTTGTCAGCGGGATGCCTGCCGGATGCACATCTGTCTGTGACGTCGTATAGCTGCGCGCGGTAAAGATCTGTTTGAAGATCTCATTCTGCAGCGCATACTTTTCCAGCTTGATAAAATCCTTGCAGGTCGTATAGTGATCTTCGTTGTGAAGTCCGATCGAATTGGTGAAATGTGTATTTTTCATGCCCAGTTCTTCGGCCTTCTTGTTCATCAGATCAACAAACGCAGATTCAGAGCCGGCAACCTTGTCACAGACTGCCATGCATGCTTCCGCACCGGACGGCAGCATCACGCCATAGAGCACATCGCGGTAAGTAACCTTCTCGCCGGCCTCAAATCCTGCGCGGCTCGCCTGCTCCGCATAGTGCGCGTCAATATATTCCTGCTTAATAGTGACCTCACTGTCCAGGTCCTCTACATTCTCGATTCCCAGAATGCAGGTCATGATCTTTGTCATGGACGCCGGATACATTTTCTCTTTTGACTTTTTCGTAAATAAAACCGCTCCGTCTGAGAGACGCACCATCCGCGCATAGTCGCTGTAAACGCCCTCGCCGGAAAGCTTCTTCACATTCTTTGCAGCCTCTGCTTTTGCCTCTGCCTCGGCAGCTGCGGCTTCTTCCTCGGACGGAAGCTGCGGCATCTCAACCTTATTTTCTCCGACATAATGCATCTTGAATTCATCTGCCGAAGTTCCGGAGACCGCTGTAATCTCGCTCGAAGCCGCATTGCCGAATCCCCGCTGCAGCACCAGCGCCGCAAGGATTCCGACCAGAAGCACAATAATAATAATGGTAAGAATCATACCGACTCTTCCGGATTTCTTCTTTTTCTTCTTTTTTCCCTCTGCCATCTTCTCTCTCCCCCCGTTGTCATTCGAACACATAAGACCAGAATCCTTTATGTGCTACAGGATTGATGATACCATGTGACCAAATCAATGTCAAAATAACATGGATTTACTTCAGTTCCGCGCCTTCCAGATCCTCACCCGGGTACTCGTCAATATCCTGATAATGCCACCACTCGCCCCAGTATCCTTCAAATCCCGCGTCTGACATGGTCTGATCCAGCATCCAGGCATTTTCCGCCTCTTCCTCTGTGCAGTCATCGTAATCCCGGTCGGCTTTCAGCGAAAAATCATCAAAACCGGTCGGCAGCGGAATTTCACTGCCGTCTTCCCGGACGACCGTAATATCCACTGTGTTTCCGAAATTATGCGACGTGTATCCGCGTTCCTCCGGATTGGAGACATAGGTAGGATCCGGATATGCGTCCCAGAGCGCCTGCTGGGCCCAGAGCGGGCGGAAGGCGTCCCAGATCTTGAGCGTCAGTCCCTGCTCCTTCATCACATCCTGTACATACTGCAGACGTTTTACCGTGCCGTACCGCAGATAGGCATCTTGAAAATCGTAAATAATCTGTCCGGTAAAATTATCTTCCGTGGCATATTTGAGTTCGACCAGAATATCCGGAATGTAATCCCGCACCCGGACCAGATCATCATCCTCCGGCTCTGCCGCTGTCGCCGAAAGCGAATTTCCGGTCTGCTGTGAAGCGTTCTCCGCAGGTTCTTCCGCGGATACCGGACTGGCGCTGTCAGCTGACAGATTGCTGCTGTCAGACGCCGGACTTCCGCTGTCAGCTGTCAGATTGCTGCTGTCAGACGCCGGACTTCCGCTGTCGGCTGCCAGATTGCTGCTGTCAGTTGATGACACTGCATCGGTTCCGGATGAAGCGGCGCTTGCAGAAGAAGCATCTGCTTCAGACTTTTCTTTCCGGCCGCACGCACACAGCAGCGATAAAGACAGTATGATAATAAGAGACAGCCATGCCGCACCTGTTGTTTTCCGGTATTTTTTCTTCATAGATGAGCCACCCCTGTTTCATCGCGTATTTTCGTCACGATCTCTGACCGCGCGCGCTGCGCTGCGCACGAAGTACGATTTTCAATCTGTAAATCCGATGCAAGTATCATAATCCACAAAAAAATGTTTGTAAATAATTCTTCTGCAGAATGGTTGACACTT
>JAFUCM010000039.1 GCA_017459675.1 Eubacterium sp. | reverse complement strand
TTCTGGGTATTTACCGAAGCCTGATAGCCGGACCACTTCCGGAAAAATCCGTTTTCTGCACCGGCCGCACGGATCGTTTCTGTCATGCTGATACCTGCCAGCGTTGCAGAGGCGAGTTTTCCTTCATCACGCACTTGTACACGCATCAGATTTACGCGCTTATTTGAAATGTATCTGGCCATCAGAAGTTCAATCAGCACAGATGCCAGACCGATCAGCGTCAGCAGCGGACTGTAACGCAGCATCAGAACCAGATAAAAAACCATCATTCCGGTATTGAGTGCAAGCGGCGCGACTGTATTTACAAGCGTTCCCGCAATCGTAGCATTTGTATCCTGACGTTGCAGAATATCACCCGTCATCCGCTGCGAGAAAAACGACATCGGAAGACGCATCAGCTTCCACATATAGGAGGTGCTTCCGATCACCGCCATTTTCCCGTTGATCTTCAGCGAATAAATCGTCTGCATCCATTGCGCGGCCAGCTGAATCACGCATAAAACCGCCAGCAAAATGATAAACGGATAAAACCACTCCGGATTTTGTCCGGTCAGAAGGCGGTCCATGAAAATGCGTGTCATGACCGGGTTGATGATGCCGAACAGGTAGGTGATAAGTGACATCAGCATCATAAAATTAACCGCTGCCCCTGCACCCCGCAGACGTCTGGCTGCAAATTCCACTGTACTTTTCCGCTTTCCGGACGGCTCAAAAACTTCTTCATCCGGCACGACCGCAAGCACAATACCGGTAAATGACTGGTCAAATTCCTCCATGGAAACCGCCACCGTGCCGCGCGCGGGATCGTTTATAATCGCTTTGTTTCTCCGGAATCCGCACAGTACAACAAAATGGTTAAAATTCCAGTGTATGATACACGGATAAATGCCATCCTCGCGAATCGCTTCCATCGACATGCGATAACCTGCGGCTTCAAATCCATAGTTCTCTGCAGCAAGCAGTACATTTCTTGCGTTAGACCCGTCCCGGGATACGCCGCAGTCCAGACGAACCTGTTCCAGAGGCACCCACTTCTGATAGTACGCCATCACCATCGCCAGGCAGGCAGCTCCGCACTCCAGCGCCTCCAGCTGCATAACAACCGGAACTTTTGCCACGCCTTTCTGCAGCGGCTCTTTTATTTTCTTTTCACGTGCAGCAAATAATCCTGACATTTATTTCAGAATATCCTTTCTGTCATCCGTCATTAATTCAGCAAAAAACTGATCGGTGTAATCGATTCCAGTACAAGTTCCGCATCATAACTGCCATCCGGGAGCTTCGTATCTGCCGATGCAGTGGTCTCACCGGAATCCTGTTCATACACATAGTCAATTTTCATCTTCTGATCACCGGCCAGGACTTCCATTCCCTTTTGCACTTCGTAACCGGCCTGTTTCGGAATGACAACTTCCAGTTCCCCGTCCTGAACGACAGCCTGAACAGGCTTCTTTGTCTCCAGCTTTCCGACTGACGCACATACAATCAGACCGACCAGCAGCACAATGATAACCGCAAGCACGATCCAGATTCCCGGATTGGTAACCCGCATATAATCCTGCAGCTGCTCCGGAGATGTGATCCGCTCCAGACTGTTTTTTCTGAACAACGATTGTTTTTCTTCCATGAAGGTAATCTCCTTGGTGTTCGTCTCTGTGAATTCCTGTTTTTCACGATATCGTTCCTATCATACAATAAAACGCAAATAAATAGGACTGCTGCAGTACTCTTTTTCATGCAACAGTCCTGTATCCCCTGCGCTTCCGGTCTCAGCCGGTAAAACCGTCCAGCGATCCGTGCTGCTCGATCCATACGAACTTCTCCCAGTCCTGGCCGCTCAGATAAATCTTCGCTGCGACGTACGGATGCTTTCTGCTGTTTCCGTTGCTCATAATACGGTCATACATTTCGTCGCCGAGGCAGGATTTTAAAAATCCGTTGGCTTCCTCTTTAAACGCACCCGGTGTATACGCGCCTGCGCTGATTCCGTCAAGCTGGTCATCACTCAGTTTGCTGATTCCCTTTTTCTTTTTATCACCAAAAAATAATTTCATAATCCGCACATCCTTTCTGTTTTTCAAGTCCTGTTCACAGAACCGGTACAATATATCTTAGGAGTTGTTGCTGACACGGTCCATATAAGACTCTGTCAGGCTGGCCCATGAATAAGCACTCATGTATTCCCCGTGAAATGCATTTACCGCACTGATATCACCTTCAAAGAAACGGTACAGATCACAATCAAACTTTTCCGGTACAACCCGCATCATGCCCCGCTGCAGTTCAAATATTTCGCTGATGTCATATTTTTTCAACGTATCCCGGAGGCTTCGGATCACAACATCCATCTGTTTCTGCATCGGACGGTCATAATCGAGATCCTCCCACATAGCAGAAAATGCAGTCGCACGCGAAATGCTTCTGCCCTGCCTGTCAACGAGATATGCAAGCAATTCTCTTGCCCTTGACCGTGCAAATGAAACAACCTGTCCGTCAACCTCTACATCAAAGTCGCCAAACGTATGCACGACAATGTGCGAACCCTTCTGCGGGAGTTTTTCGCATGTATAGTTGATTTCTTCCATGAGCCGTTCTTCGCTCACAGGTTTCAGAAGATATCCTGAAGCATGCAGCGCGAATGCGTCTACAGCGTACGACGGACTTTCCGTCAGAAAAATGATGGCCATGTCAGGGTAGATATCCCTGATATATTCTGTCGTTTCCAGACCGTTTATACCCGGTATACTGATATCAAGAATTGCAATTTCAGCTT
>JAFUCM010000038.1 GCA_017459675.1 Eubacterium sp. | reverse complement strand
TGAATCCATTGAACCCAACCGTATGACAGAGGCGCACGACCGCCGAGGGAGATACGTACGCATTACTTGCCAGTACATGAATACTGATGCGCGAAGACTCACTTGGATTGCTGAGTATGTATTCAGCAGCTGCCCGTTCTGCCGGATTTAAGGTGTTGAGATGTTCTTTCAGTCGTACTAATGCATCAGACATTTTCTTCCTCCTGATTGTTTCATGCACCGGAGACAATCATTCCTGATTAATTGCTTATTACTTCTTAAAACATGGTTTACAAGTCGTGAAAAACAGAGCTGGTGATTTTCATTCAAAGTGTAAAACAAAGTTTCAAAGAATGCACGAATTCTTGAAATTAAAATTTCATGAAGCTAATTTGAAAGCGGTATCAGTTACAAGAAGTTCTATGAAGGAAAGGGAATACTTATGGAGCTTAAACTAGAACAGATGACAACAGAGAGACGCAATGAGAACACCATGAATCTCGATCCAATGAGTCCTCTCGAAATCGTAACAATCATGAATCAGGAAGATCTTCTGATTCCAGCAGCAATCAAACCGCATCTTGAGACGATTGCTCAGGTCGTAACCTGGGGAACCGAATCCATCACAAGCGGCGGCCGGATCTTCTATATGGGGGCAGGCACTAGCGGCAGACTTGGCGTTCTGGATGCGTCAGAGTGTCCTCCGACCTTCGGGGTCAGTCCGGATGTAGTAATTGGTCTGATCGCCGGAGGAGAGAAGGCGTTCACTCAGGCCGTTGAAGGTGCAGAGGATGACATCGATCTTGGCGCAAATGACCTAAAAGCACATGGACTTACAGGAAAGGATCTTGTAATCGGTTTGGCCGCAAGTGGCAGAACACCATATGTACTGGGCGGTCTTGAATACGCAAAATCGATGGGCTGTCATACTGCAGCGATCACCTGCAATGCAAATTCGGAATTGTCGAAAGTTGCTGAAGCAGGAATCGATATCGTCATTGGTCCGGAAGTATTGACGGGTTCCACCCGCCTGAAAGCAGGGACTGCACAGAAGATGGTTCTGAATATGATTTCTACTGCCGCAATGGTTGGGGCAGGAAAGGTATATGAAAACCTCATGGTCGATGTGCAGCAGTCCAATGAAAAACTCAGAGTCAGAGCACGACGCATCGTTCGCCTTGCGACAGAAGCGGATGACGGAACGATCGAAAAAGCTCTGGAAGCCGCAAAGGGATCCTGCAAAGTCGCAATCACGATGATTCTTGCGGGATGCAGCGCAGAAGAGGCACATACTCGTCTGGAACAGACGGGTGGGCATGTAAGAGATGCTGTCAAATAATTGAAAAGGGGATGTAAATCATGACAAACAAAGAATTAGTAAACGCAGTACTCGAAAAAGTTGGACAAAGGGACAATGTAATTTCAGTCACCAACTGTATGACAAGGCTTCGCATCAATGTTAAGAATGATGAAAAGATTGATGAAGCAGGTCTCAAGGGAATCGAAGGAGTCATGGGCATTGTCCATGACCGAACCAACTATGTCGAAGTAGTTGTAGGTCCGGGGAAGTGCCGCAAGTGCGCTGACATCTGCCTTGAAATGGGAATTCCGGCTGTAGCGGACATGTCCACTGATGCGGACTGGAAGGCAAACAAGGAAGCTGTAAAAGCCAATCAGAAATCCAATCCGGTGCGCCATGCATTAAAGATCTTCGGTGAGATCTTTGTGCCGCTGATTCCGGGTGTTATCGCAGCTGGTCTCTGTGCCGGTATCAACACACTGATTCAGCAGCTGAATCCGGGCTGGGCAGATAATAACTTCCTGAGCATTGTCTGCGGTCTGCTGGGACTGATCAACACTTCCTTCATGACCTACCTCACTGCATGGGCTGGCTACCGGGCAGCAGAACGTTTTGGCGGCACACCGATTCTTGGCGATATGCTTGGTATCATTACTGGTCTCGAAGGAATCAATACGATTTCTCAGACCATTGGCTGGTTCAACGCTGATTCTCCGCTGGATTCCATTCTCAGAAGTGGTCGAGGCGGTGTACTGGCAGCTGTACTTGGTGTAATGATCATGGTAAAAGTTGAGAAGTTTGTCCGCAGCAAGATGCCAGACGCTCTCGACATCGTATTCACTCCGATTCTCACACTGATCATCTGCATCATTCCGTACATCTTTGTCGTAATGCCTGTATGCGGTCTAATCTCCAGCGCACTGTGCTCGGTTGTTCAATCCATCTGCATGTCTTCCAGTGCATTTGTACGCATCATTGCCGGTTATGTCAGTGCTGCACTGTTCCTTCCGATGGTTGCGATGGGTATGCACCATGGTCTTGTTGCACTGTATACCGTTCAGCTGAACCAGATTGGTTACGTCACACTCTATCCGGCTCTCTGCATGGCTGGTGCTGGCCAGGTCGGTGCTGCGATTGCGATTTACCTTAAGGCAAAGAAGATCAAGAACAAGCGTCTTGCGTCCGTTATCAGCGGTGCGCTTCCTGCAGGTGTACTTGGTGTTGGTGAACCTCTGATCTATGGTGTAACGCTTCCGATGGGTAAGCCGTTTATTACTGCTGGCTTAGGCGCAGGATTTGGCGGCGCATTCGTAATGGCAATGCAGGTAGCAGCTACCACCTGGGGACCTTCCGGTGTTCTGGGATGCTTCGTCATGACAGCAGGCCCGAACGGTGGTGTCATGAGCGTGCTCTACTACGCAATCGGTCTTGTGATCTCTATCATCGCTGCATTCCTGATTACCAATGCAGTGGTAAAAGAAGAGGATGTTGCCAGTGCCTGAGGCATTGGGAAGATCTCTTTATCTCAGTGAATCAAATGGTACTCCTGGTGGACTGGTTATTCCATCAGGAGTACCTGTCTTTATTTCTCTGCACAGAGAAGAAGAGATGACAGATGACTGGCCGCAGAAGATATCCCAGTTCTGCAGTTCCCTGGCCGAAAAGAACTGTACCATTCTGGCAGATATCTCCAAGCGTACGCTGGAAACGATGCGGGTTGGTTCAGTCAAGGAATTGTGTGAAGTTTTGCATCTTGGTGCAGTACGCGTCGATTATGGTTTTACCGTAAGTGAGATCAAAGCGATCGCGCAGGAAACACCGGTTGTATTGAATGCCTCATGTATCACGGAAGAAGAGATGAAGGAACTCTGCGGATGCGGAGAACTACTGGCCATGCATAACTTCTACCCAAGACCGGAAACGGGCCTAGATGAAGACTACCTGAAAGAGCGCACAGCGTTGCTGCAGCAGTATGGATTCAAGGTGATCGCCTTCATTGCCGGAACCGGCAGGAAACGCGGACCGCTGCAGGAGGGGCTGCCGACTCTGGAAGCCCACCGATATCTGCCGCCGCTGTATGCATGTGCGGATCTGATTCTGAATGATGGAATCGATCAGGTCTATGTTGGAGATCCGGAACTCGAAGAAATGGAGCAGCAGCGCATCGACCGGTTTCTGAAGGAAGGCATTTTGGAACTGCCCTGTTCCCTGCGTGCCGGATATGAAGATCTGTATGGTCAGGTCTTTACGAATCGAATCGACAGCCCGAAGGGATTGATCCGTGTGGCGGAAAGCAGGGAATACAGCATCTCTTCCGGGAGGACGGTAAAACCTGAGAACAGCGTGGTGCGCAGACGCGGGACGATAACCATGGATAATGAAGACTATCTGCGTTATGCAGGAGAAGTGATGATCATGCGAGCGGATCATCCGCAGGATCCGCGTGTCAATGTGATCGGAACGATTCAGAAAGAATATGTTCCATTGCTCGATCTGATCAATCGGGGTGCGAAATTCACTTTTTCAAAATAATCTGTTTATGAAAAAAACTGCCATATTTACAGGACCGTACAAACTGGCCTGAAAATATGGCTCTTTTGTGTATCTGGTTTAGAAACGTGTGAATTTCCGCTAATTTTCTGCCCGATGGAAGAAACGCGTGCATAGCCATAATTCATAGTAAGCTCAGCGTTATATTCTGTTAAGGCTACAGGTTAATGTTCTCGCTGTTTTGGCGACAGTCTGCTACAGCATCTAAATAGACTATGTTGTCTTCAATCAGAAAAACAGCCTTATATCTTTTATAAAAGATTGCTTTATGGTACCCGCTGTCGCGTAAAACAGGATCAGTTTCCAAAGGGAACTGATATGGATTTTCTTCCAATCGTTCCAATACTTCAGCATATTCAGTGCGAAGATTACGTGCAGCAACAATACTCACATTGGCAAGAAACTCAATGTGTCTAAGTAACTGCTTATCGACCCTGCTAGCGATGATTATTTCATATTTAGACATCGGTATCTGCCTTACCAGCTGCCTCTAAAATACGGTCCATATCAGCCAATA
>JAFUCM010000011.1 GCA_017459675.1 Eubacterium sp. | reverse complement strand
TTCTCTTGCCTGACTGTCATCGATAGAGTAAAATAAACGAAGCAGGATTAAAATGATATGATAAAAAGCAGGAAGAAATTCCGGGAAAGTTATAACAGCAGGAGGAATATATATGAGGCATCTGATGAGTCCACTCGATTTTTCCGTGGAAGAGCTGGAAAACATGATGGATCTGGCAGCTGAAATTGAAAAAGATCCGGATCGCTTTGCACATATTTGCGACAGAAAGAAACTGGCTACATTGTTTTATGAACCAAGCACCCGGACACGTCTGAGTTTTGAGACAGCGATGCTGAATCTCGGCGGTCAGATTATTGGATTTTCAAGTGCCGACAGCAGCTCTGCTGCAAAGGGAGAGAGTGTTGCGGATACGATCCGCGTCATCAGTATTTTCGCTGATATCGCGGCGATGCGTCATCCCAAGGAGGGTGCGCCGCTCGTTGCTTCGCTTCATTCAGAGATTCCTGTGATCAATGCCGGTGACGGCGGCCACCAGCATCCGACACAGACGCTGACAGATCTGCACACGATCCGTTCGCTGAAAGGATCGATCGGCAATATGACGATCGGACTGTGCGGCGACCTGAAGTTCGGCCGCACAGTTCATTCTCTGATCACAGCGCTGATCCGCTACCCGAACATTAAATTCATCCTGATTTCTCCGGAAGAACTCAGACTGCCTTCTTACATCAAAGATGATGTTCTGATCAGAAATAATATCGAATTCGAGGAAGTGATCCGTCTGGAAGAGGCGCTTCCGCATCTTGATCTCCTTTATATGACACGTGTCCAGCGGGAACGTTTCTTCAACGAAGAAGATTATATCCGCATGAAAGATTTCTATATTCTGGATCGTGAAAAGATGAAACTCGCACCGGAGCATATGTATGTCCTGCATCCGCTTCCGCGCGTCAATGAAATCGCAGTGGATGTCGATAAAGATCCGCGCGCAGCATATTTCAAACAGGTAGAATACGGCATGTATATACGCGAAGCATTGATTTTGACACTGCTTGATATGAAACTGCCGGACTGAATAAGAGGGAGGAATCTGTATGTTAAATGTAGGCGCAATCGAAAACGGATTTGTAATGGATCACATTCAGGCCGGCAAGGCGATGACGATTTATCATGACCTGCATCTGGAAGAACTGGACTGTACAGTCGCGATGATCATGAATGCGCGGAGCAATAAAATGGGCCGCAAGGATATTCTGAAAGTTGAGTGCCCGATCGATATGCTGGATGTGGATATTGTCGGATTTATCGATCACAATATTACGATTAACGTGATTGAGAACGGAGAGATTGTTGAGAAAAAGGAACTGACACTGCCCAAAAAGATCGTAAATGTCATTAAATGTCACAATCCGCGCTGTATCACATCGATTGAACAGGGACTTGACCAGATCTTTTTCCTGGCAGATCCGGAAAAAGAGTTATACCGGTGTCAGTACTGTGAAGAGAAATACAGCGGTAAGCGGAAACGTTATCCCTGGTCGAAGTAAGAAATAGAGGAAAAAATGGATCATATTGTATCAAAATTATTAATCTATGGAAGCATGCCGGAAGACAGTGTCCTGATGCAGGTCGCTGATATCTGTACGAAAACAAGAGACGGATCCCAGAGTAAGGATGAGCTGATCACCCGGTGTTTCCGGCAGGTGAAGCGGATTCTGGTGGTCGGAACCGATTACGGATTTGATGAGAATCTGTGGAATAATTTCCTGACCTTTCTTCTGATGACAGATGAGAATCCGTTTACGCTGACATGTGAGAAAGTCGGTGCGTCAGCCGGCGGATCCGTGAATTATTTTGCAAAAAATGATTTTGAGGCATTTCGTAAGCTATATCATTATGATTTTTCCTGGCTGGAGGAAGCACTCGGAATCGACTGCTTCTCAAGACTGCAGAATTATCATGCAATCGGCAAGCCGGAATTGATGTATAACAAAAATGTCAGCGAAAAAGTCCAGGCGCTGAGCCGCGTTCTGACAGACGCACCGGATGCTGACACATTTTTTGATGCCATCACCGGATTCTACAAGGATTTCGGCGTCGGGATGTTCGGGCTGAATAAGGCGTTCCGCCTGATCGAGCAGGATAATGTGTTCACCGGCTTCCATGCCATTAATAACATGGACAGCGTGATGCTGGATGATCTGATCGGCTACGAGATCCAGAAACAGAAGCTGCTGGAGAATACGCAGGCCTTTGTGGACGGAAGAAAAGCGAACAACTGTCTGCTGTTCGGCGATTCCGGTACGGGAAAATCCACCTGTATCAAGGCAATCGTCAACCAGTTTTATCCGCAGGGACTGCGCATGATCGAGATCTATAAACATCAGTTCCATGATCTCTCTAATGTGATTGCACAGATCAAAAACCGCAATTATAAATTTATCATTTACATGGATGACCTTTCTTTCGAGGAATTTGAGATCGAATACAAATTTCTGAAGGCTGTCATCGAAGGCGGCGTTGAGACAAAACCGGAAAATGTGCTGATCTATGCCACATCAAACCGCAGACATCTGATCAAGGAAACCTGGGCAGACCGCGACGATGTGGAGATGAGCGCCGGCATACACCGCTCTGACACCATGGAAGAGAAACTTTCGCTGGTTCACCGCTTCGGCGTCACCATCAGTTTCTCGAAACCGAAGCAGAAGGATTATTTTGCGATTGTGATCGGTCTCGCGCGCCGCGCCGGCATCACGGAGGAACAGATGTCCGATGATGAACTGAAAGCGGGCGCAAATAAGTGGGAACTGAGCCACGGAGGAATCTCCGGGCGGACGGCGCACCAGTATGTGACGTATTTGTTAGGGACGCTTTGAGGAGACAGGGGACAGAGAACCATCCCCTGTCTCCTGGGAGGATAGTAAAATGGATGAATTAATAAAGCTGCGCGACGAAATCGACGTGACGGACAAGGAAATTGTCCGTCTCTTTGAGAAGCGGATGCGTCTGGTCGAGGATGTCGCGCAGTATAAGATCAGGACCGGGAAGAAGGTGCTGGATCCGGGACGGGAGGCAGATAAGCTTGCGGCGCTCGGGGAACGTGCATCGACGGATTTTAATAAAACAGGTGTGCAGGAAGTGTTCCGGCAGATGATGGCGATCAGCCGGAAGCGTCAGTATCAGATTCTTCTTGAACACGGCCTGCAGAGCAGCCCGGAATATACACAGTGTGATGCCTTTGATTACACCGGCGCGCGGGTTGTGTTTCAGGGGGTCGAAGGTGCTTACAGCTTCGCGGCGATGAAGGCTTTTTTTGATCCGTCAATCGAGAGTTCGCACGTCGCCACCTGGCGTGAAGCCTTTGAGATGGTTGTTGACGGACGCGCGGATTATGCAGTTTTGCCGATTGAAAATTCGACAGCCGGCAGTGTTTCTGATATCTATGATCTGATGATTAACTATCCGGTAAGCATTATCGGGGAGCAGATCATTCCCATTGATCACGTGCTGATGGGTGTTCCGGGGACGGACCTGCAGCAGATCCGGAAGGTGTATTCCCATCCCCAGGCGCTGGCACAGTGCAAAAAGTTCCTGGAGCGACATCCGGAATGGCAGACAGAACCATTGCTGAATACTGCAATTGCGGCGAAGAAGGTTGCGGAAGACGGTGATCCGGCCATGGCAGCAATTGCCAGCAGGACAGCGGCAGAATATTTCGGCCTGCAGGTTCTGGAATCAGAGGGTCTGTCGGAGCAGCACAACCAGACCAGATTTATTATTATTTCCGGGAAAAACTGTTTCAGGAAAGACGCACAGCATATCAGTATCTGTTTTGAACTGCCGCATAAAATCGGTACACTCTATAACATTCTGTCGCACTTTATCTTTAATGATCTGAATATGACGAGAATTGAGTCGCGGCCCATTCCGGAGAGAGGATGGGAGTACCGGTTCTTTGTCGATTTTGACGGAAATCTCGAAGATTCAGGCGTGCAGAATGCCCTGACAGGCATTAAGGCAGAGACTGCCGATCTGCGTCTGCTTGGAAATTATTGAACTCAGTGGATCAGTCCCCCGCCTCAGGCGCGTAGAGCGCCAGGCGGTAGGTTTGAATCACACCAGACTCAGTGGCGGGTACAATCTCCCACTGAGTTCAACGCTCCGCGGGGATGCGCAGGAACCCGGAAAGGAAGACGTCGGCAGAGCCGACCCGGGTTCCGCGCCAAGTCCCGCAGGGGCGGGACTTGAAAACAACCTTATGTAACTCTACGGAGGGAGAGACATGAGACTCACCACTTTTGCATCGGTTTATATCGGCACGTATGATGTGACCCTCGAGATTTTTGAGGTGACCAGAAAAAACGGGATCAAGAGCATAGACAGTATCCGGAAGCATCTGGAGATCGGCACGGATACTTATGCAACCGGAAAAATCAGTACGGAAAATATCAGTGCACTCTGTGAAATTCTGCAGGATTATATCCGGATTGCGGAGGGGTATCAGGCTGAAGCAATCCGTGCAGTTGCGGCGAGTTCCCTGCGCGAGGCGGAGAACAATCTGTTTATCATCGGACAGATTCAGCAGCAGACCGGTCTGAAGGTAGAGATCCTGAGTAATTCCGAGCAGCGTTTTATGAGCTACAAGGCGATTGCCGCATCGGATCCGCGTTTTCTGGAGCTGATGGATCAGGGAACAGCAATCATTGATGTCGGCGGCGGAAGCATTCAGGTTTCTGTCTTTGACGGCGGCGCGCTGGATACGACGCTGAATCTCAGGATCGGCAGCCTGCGCATCCGTGACCGGCTGGCCCCGGTACGGGTCGGTACGTCCAATTACGAGCGGCTGGTGGAAGAATATATTTCCAACAAGCTGCACACATTCCGGGATGTACACCTGCGGCAGCGCCGGTTTGAGAATGTTATTCTAAATGGTGATTTTATTACCGAGACGCTGTTTCGTGATATTGAAGCAAAACAGACGCATGCGGTTTCCAGAAAGAAATTTGACAACTGGTATAATCAGATTGCCAGAAGTACCGATGAGGAGCTGGCGGAGCAGCTGAATATTCCGGCGGAGTTTGCGCCGATTCTCCGGCCGACCGCGATCCTGTATCACAAATTTGTAGATGAAATCGGTGCTTCCCGTATTTATGCCGCCGGTGCCTCGCTTTCTTATGCACAGGCCGTGGAATATGCGGAGACAACGAAGAAGCTTACGCTGCAGCATAATTTTGACGAGGATATTATTTCTGCCTCCCGGAGTCTTTCCCGGCGTTACTGTGTAGAACAGAATCATATTGACAATGTCGATATGATCGCAATGGAGCTGTTTAATGCCGTCAGAAAAATCCATGGCCTGAAAAGCAGAGACCGGCTCCTTCTGCGGATTGCCGTGATCCTGCATGAGGTCGGCAAATACATCAGTCTGAACAGCAGCGGAGAATGTGCTTATCAGATCATTATGAACAATGAGATCATGGGACTGTCGCACAGAGAGCGGGAGATGGTCGCGCTGGCTGTCAAGCACAATTCATTCTGGTTCCGGCGTTATGAACAGTTTGTACAGCAGTACAGTATTGATCAGAAGCGCTACCTGCGGATTGCCCAGCTGACCGCCCTGCTGCGGGTTGCCAATGAGCTTGACCGCAGCCACATGCAGAAGATTAAGAAGGTGAAGGCTTCGATGAAGGAAAATAAGCTGGTGATCCGCGTCTATGTAGATGAGCCGTTTGTTCTGGAAGAAAATCTGATTACGCGCCAGCTTTCCTTCATGAATGAAGTATTTAATATTCAATCCGTTGTGAAGGTTACGAAAATTGACCGTCTTCAGACGCAGTAAAAGACGGGACTTGAACAGAGGAGTATCGCAGATGACAGATCTGACACCGTATTTAAAATCGGAATACTATAAAAACAGAGAGCTTTCCTGGGTTCAGTTTGACGAGCGTGTGCTGAGTGAAGCGCGTAACCGTGATATTCCGCTCTTTGAGCGGCTGAAGTTTCTCGCGATTACTTCTTCCAATCTGGATGAATTCTATATGGTGCGCGTCGCTTCGCTGAAGGACCAGGAAAAGGCGGAATATACAAAACCGGATATTGCCGGCATGACGGCGACAGAACAGCTCGCTGCCATTTCCAAAGCAGTTCATAAGCTGGTTGAGAAGCAGTACACCACCTATAACCGGTCCATTCTGCCTGCACTGGATGAGGCGGGACTGCATATTGTTGCAGAAGATGAAATCCTGACAGAAGAGCAGGAAGCATATATCAGCCGGTATTTTGATGAAAATATCTATCCGGTATTAACGCCGATGGCGCTGGACCAGTCGCGGCCGTTCCCGTTGATCCGGAATAAGACGCTGAACATCGGAGCATTGATTTCCAAGAATGGAAAGCTGAAGAAGGCGGATTTTGCAACCGTTCAGGTTCCTTCTGTACTGCCGCGTTTTATCCGGCTTCCGGGTGCGCCGGCAGAGAAGAAAGATACCGGTGCAGAGCAGCCTGAAGCGTCAGGAACAGAAGAAAAGCAAATTCCGGCAGAAGTCCGCAACATCATTCTGCTGGAGACGATTATCGAAAAGAATATTCATAAACTGTTTCAGGGCTATCAGGTGCTGTGTGCGCATCCATACCGGATCATGCGCAATGCCGAGCTGGGTATTGATGAGGACGATGCTTCCGATCTGCTGCTGGAGATTGAGAAATCGCTGAAGAAGCGGCAGTGGGGCGAGGTGATCCGTCTGGAAATTGCAGACGATGTAAAGCCGGAACTGCTGAATGTTCTGCTGAAGGAATACGAGATCGGCGAATCGGATCTGTTCCAGATCCCGGGCCCGCTGGATCTGACGTTCCTGATGAAGCTGTATGATTTAAAGGGATATGATGCGCTGAAAGTCGCACCGTATACGCCGGCACAGGTTCCGGCGCTTGCGGACGAGAAAAACATCTTCAAGGTAATCCGGAAGCAGGATATCTTCCTGCACCATCCGTATCTGAGTTTTGACCCGGTGGTCTCCTTTGTACAGCAGGCCGCATCTGATCCGGATGTGCTGGCGATCAAACAGACGCTGTACCGCGTCAGCGGTAATTCCCCGATCATTGCCGCGCTGGAAAATGCAGCGATGAACGGGAAACAGGTCACTGTTCTGGTCGAACTGAAGGCAAGATTTGACGAGGAAAACAATATCGTATGGGCGCGTGAACTGGAGAAAGCAGGCTGTCACGTAATCTACGGACTCGTCGGCCTGAAGACGCACAGCAAGATCACGCTTGTCGTAAGACGTGAGAAGGACGGGATCCGGCGCTACGTACATCTGGGCACCGGAAACTACAATGACAAGACAGCACGCCTTTATACAGACTGCGCGATCCTTACCTGTGATGCGCGGATCGGGGAAGATGCGACGGCGGTCTTTAACATGATCTCCGGCTATTCCGAGCCGAGCAGCTGGAACAGTCTGATTGTCGCGCCGTTCTGGCTGCGGAAACGGTTCCTGCATCTGATTGAGCGGGAAGAAAAAAATGCGAAAGCCGGAAAGGAAGCCAGAATCATTGCCAAGATGAATTCACTCTGTGACCAGGAGATCATCGCGGCCCTGTACGCAGCCTCAGCTGCCGGTGTGAAGATTGATCTGATCATCCGCGGCATCTGCTGTCTCAGAACCGGAATCCCCGGCGTCAGCGATAATATCACGGTGCGTTCCATCGTCGGCAATTTCCTGGAACATGCCAGAATCTTCTATTTCTTCAATAACGGGGCAGAAGAGATCTACATGGGCAGTGCCGACTGGATGCCGCGCAACCTTGACCGCCGCGTGGAAATCGTATTCCCGCTGTACGATGAGCAAACCCGGGCGCAGGCAATGCATGTACTGGAAGTGCAGCTAGCCGATAACGAGAAGGCGCGCGTCATGAACGACGAGGGTAAGTACGAAAAAATCGACCGCCGCGGCAAAGTCTCGGTGAATGCACAGGAGCAGTTCTGTGCGGAGGCACAGGCAGCCATTCCGAAAGAAACAGAACCTGTTGCAGGAAACCGGACATTCGTTCCGCAGATGCGGGATAATTAAAGGCGGCTTTAAATTAGTTTTGTGAGGGGCCGTGGGCACATATATGTTCCCTGGCTCAGAGAGAATTCGCCATGG
>JAFUCM010000010.1 GCA_017459675.1 Eubacterium sp. | reverse complement strand
ATCCTTCTCGGCCTGAATGCACCGATCAACGACCTGTCCCGCGGCTGCAATGCACAGGAAGTTTATTCCATGGCAATCATCACCGCAGCACTCGTATAATTAACTGATCTTTATGGAGCTGTCACTTCGGACGTACGGGGTGGCAGCCCCTTTAAGTAAATATGAATGAAAAAATGGAGGAATCACAAACATGAAAGTACTTGTCATCAACTGTGGCAGTTCATCCCTGAAGTATCAGCTGATCGATTCTGAGAGCGAGCAGGTTCTTGCAAAGGGTCTGTGCGAGCGAATCGGCATCGACGGAAGCCTTACTTATCAGAAGGCAGGCGGCGAGAAGGAAGTTTCCGAGCTCGCAATGCCGACCCACAAGGAAGCGATTCAGTTCGTTATCGACGCGCTGACAAACGACAAGACAGGTGCAGTCGCTTCTCTTTCCGAGATCGACGCAGTCGGTCATCGTATCGTCCACGGCGGCGAGAAGTTTGCAAGCTCTGCAATTGTCACAGATGAGATGATTAAGGAAGTAGAAGAATGCTCCAGCCTTGCTCCGCTGCACAATCCGGCAAACCTGATCGGTATCCGTGCATGCCAGGAGCTGATGCCGGGCGTTCCGATGGTTGGTGTATTCGACACAGCATTCCATCAGTCTATGCCGCCGAAAGCATACATGTACGGCCTTCCGCGCAGAATGTACACAGATTACGGCATCCGTAAATACGGCTTCCACGGAACATCACACAGCTTTGTTTCCAAGGAAACTGCAAAGTTCCTCGGCCTGGATCTGGAGAACTCCAAGATCGTCGTCGCACATCTGGGCAACGGTGCTTCCATCTGCGCAGTCAAGAACGGCAAGAGCATTGACACCAGCATGGGCATGACCCCGCTTTCCGGTCTGGTTATGGGAACACGTTCCGGTTCCATCGATCCGTCCATTCTCGAGTTCATCGCTGAGAGAGAAAACATCTCCCTGGAGCAGGTTCTCAACATCCTGAACAAGGAATCCGGCGTATACGGCCTGTCCGACGGACTTTCCAGCGATTTCCGTGACCTCGGTTCCGCAGCAGAAGAAGGAAATAAGGCTGCTGAGGAAGCACTGGATGTATTCTGCTACCGTGTTGCAAAGCACATCGGCAAATATATCACCGTTATGAATGGCGTTGATGCAATCGCATTCACAGCAGGTATCGGTGAGAATGATAAAGATACCCGCAAGAAGATCATGGAATACTTCGGATATCTCGGCATCGAGATCGATGATGAGAAGAACAGCATCCGCGGCGAGAACGTCAAGATTTCCACAGACGATTCCAAAGTTGCTGTCTGCGTAATTCCGACCAATGAAGAGCTGATGATCTGCCGTGAGACAGTTGCGCTTGTGAAGTAAGAAACTGCGGAATGGCTATTGACATTTCCCGCACCTGCGTGTATAATTCATCAAGTCTGATTGAACTTTCAGAGTAAATCTTTCTAATAAATAAGAAACAGGAGGAGGTGTGAGAGATGTCCATCTGTCCGAAAAATAAATCGTCCAAGGCGAGACGGGACAAGAGAAGAGCAAACTGGAAAATGTCTGCTATGAATCTTGTAAAGTGCCCGAAATGCGGTGAGCTTATGATGCCGCACAGAGTCTGCAAGGCCTGCGGTACTTACAACATGAAGCAGGTCGTTGAAGTAGAAGACTGATTTTAAGGATTCTGCCGGAAGACGAATATTGACTGGTTAACGCAGCATGGGCTGCCGCACTGTTGCAGTGCGGCAGCTTTATTACTTAAAGGGGGAAAATAATGAAGTTATTTTTCCTGTGTGAAAAGGGTATTGTATAAGGGGAGAAGATCATGATGAAGAAAATGAAACTGGTCGTGCTGACCACTGCTGTCTGCGGCAGTCTGCTGCTGTCAGGCTGTTCCTTCCGTCAGGCTGTAAACCGTTTCCTGGACCGCAGTGCCAAAGAAGCTGACAATGTTATCGCAACACCAGAACCCGAGAAAGAAGCGGCGATGATGATTGATGACAGTCTGGAAGCACCGGCATTTGACAATGATCTGACGGGCAGCATCACGGTTGTACAGGGGAGCGCACTGCAGCTGGAGTCAACTGCTTCTGTTGCGGACGGCGGAACCGTCACATATCAGTGGTACTGCAACAATGTCAATTCGAACGGCGGCGGTACAAAGATCAGTGGCGCGACAGAGCCGGTTTATACGCCGGATACATCAGAGGCGGCGACAACATTCTACTATGTTGTTGCAACCAACACGCACGGCGAGGCAATTAATATGTCCGTCAGCGGCACCTATCAGGTAACGGTATGGCCGCAGGGCGAGTGGAAAGAGACAGAAGGAAAATCCCAGTATGTGATCGAGGATGGAACGTTCCCGGCAGACACACGGCTTCTGATTGACGGAACCGTCTATGTGCTCGATGCAGAAGGTTATGCGACTGACACCGAAGGTCTGGCGGCACCGGAGACCATGAAGGGTGAAACTGCTGATGCACAGGTCTTCCAGGCTGAGCAGGAAGCAAAGGATGCCGCGGCGGCTGCTGCTGCCGAAGAGGCAAAGAAGAAGGAAGAAGCGGAGAAGAAGGCCAAGAAAGAAGCCAAGAAGAAGGCAAAAGCCGAGAAGAAAGCCGCTGAAGAAGCAAAGAAGGCTGCTGAAGAACAGCAGGCAGCTGAGAACGCGCAGTAAAATAAGGAGAAGTATATGAGCACGACAGATGTAGTCCGCGTTGTCGTGGATGCCATGGGCGGCGACTACGCCCCCGCGGAGCCGGTGAAAGGTGCCGTCGACGCGCTGAAGGAAAATGACAGACTGCAAATCTTTCTGGTCGGAAAACCGGAATTGATTCGTCAGGAGCTCGCGAAATATCAGTATGATGAGACGCGGCTGGAGATTGTGCCGGCCAGTGAAATCATTGAGACAGCGGAATCGCCGGTGCAGGCAATCCGCCAGAAAAAGGATTCTTCGCTTGTCGTCGGTCTGACCCTTGTGAAGGAAGGACGCGCCGATGCACTGGTTTCATCGGGAAATACCGGCGCAGTTCTTGCAGGTGGTCAGCTGATTGTGCGCAGAATTAAGGGCGTACAGCGCGCGCCGCTCGCGCCGCTGATTCCGACGGAAAAGGGACCGAAGCTCCTGATTGACTGCGGTGCAAATGTCGACGCGCGCGCAGGGCAGCTGGTTCAGTTTGCACACATCGGATCGATTTATATGGAGTCCGTCATGGGTGTGCGCAATCCGCGTGTTGCACTGGTCAATATCGGAGCAGAGGAAGAGAAGGGCAATGCCCTTGCGAAAGAAACGTACCCGCTGCTTGCAGCGAGTGAACATATCAATTTTGTCGGAAATATCGAGGCGCGGGATATCCCGAAGGGCGATGCCGACGTGATTGTGACAGAAGCATTTACCGGAAATGTGATCCTCAAAATGTACGAGGGTGTCGGCTCCGTGATGCTCAGCGAGATCAAGAAGGGACTCATGAGTTCACTGCGCAGTAAGATCGGCGCGCTTCTGATTAAACCGGCGCTGAAAGGAACTCTTAAGAAGTTCGACAGCAGTGAGTATGGCGGTGCGCCGCTTCTCGGCCTGAACGGACTTGTCGTTAAGACACACGGCAGTTCCAAAGCAGGTGAATTTAAAAACACAATTGTGCAGTGTATTTCTTTTAAGGAACAGGACATTAACGGACAGATTCGCAAATATCTCAGCGAGGATGATCCGATTGCGCCTGTCTGACAGATAAGAGCAGACAACAACGCTTTGCGCCGGATCCCCGGGCGGGATCTGACGCATATTACTTGGACAGGGAAAGCTGAAAAACATGGAAATGAAAAAGCTGTGCAGGATTTTTGCAGAAGTCCTGCATGTGGACGAACGTGAGGTCACACAGGCAATGACGCTGGCAGAAGACCTGGACGCGGATTCACTGGATCTGTATCAGATTATGCTGAAGGTGGAAGAAGCCTTCAGCATTCGTATTACAGAGAAGGAGTTTGGCCGCCTGAAAACTGTGCAGGATATTCTGCACCTGATCCGGCGGAAGCAGGGTGACAGATAGATGAAATTATTTGACAGGATGACAGAACTGGAGAAGAAGATCGGCTATCATTTTACAGACCGTTCCCTTCTTGAAACCGCACTGCGGCACAGTTCCTATACCAACGAGAAACAGATGCCGCGGACAGACTGCAATGAGCGGATGGAATTTCTGGGCGATGCGGTTCTGGAGCTCGTTTCAAGTGAATATCTCTTTGGCACATTTCCGGACATGCCGGAGGGTGAGCTCACAAAACTCCGCGCAAAGCTGGTCTGTGAGCCGACGCTGGCCCATGACGCGCGCCAGTTTGATCTCGGCTCGTACCTGCTGCTCGGAAAAGGAGAAGATCTGACCGGCGGCCGGCAGCGCGATTCGGTGACCTCGGATGCACTGGAGGCGCTGATCGGCGCGATCTATCTGGACGGCGGGCAGGCGGCGGCCAGAGCATTTATTATGCGGCTGGTTCTCGATGATATCAGCCACAAACAGCTGTTTTTTGACAGCAAGACCAGTCTGCAGGAGATGGTGCAGAAGGATTCACCGGAGACGGAGATCTCCTATTGTCTCGTCTCTGAGACAGGTCCGGACCACGCGAAGCAGTTTACGACGGAGGTCTGGATCGGGAAGAAAAAGGCAGGGACAGGAACGGGAACATCCAAGAAGGCGTCGGAGCAGCAGGCGGCATACCATGCGATCTGTGATCTGCAGGGCGAACATGCTGACTGACCGGTGACTGCCGGAAGAAAATCATAATCGAACAGGATAATCTATGTATCTGAAAAACATTGAAATGCAGGGATTCAAGTCCTTCGCAAATAAAATCAATCTGGAGTTCCATGACGGAATTACCGGTATTGTCGGTCCGAACGGCAGCGGGAAGAGTAATGTTGCCGATGCCGTCCGCTGGGTGCTCGGCGAACAGAGCGCAAAGCAGCTGCGCGGCGGCAATATGCAGGACGTCATTTTTTCGGGAACAGAATCGCGCAAACCGCTGGGATTTGCCAGCGTCGCGATTACCTTTGATAATTCCGACCGTGCGCTGAACTGCGATGTGCCGGAGGTCACTGTTTCCAGAAGACTCTACCGGTCCGGTGAGAGCGAGTACAAGCTGAACGGGAAAGCCTGCAGGCTGCGGGACATCAATGAGATGTTTTTTGACACCGGTATCGGAAAAGAAGGGTATTCCATTATCGGACAGGGTCAGATTGATAAAATACTGAGCGGCAAACCGGATGACCGGCGTGAACTCTTCGATGAGGCCGCCGGTATTGTCAAATTTAAAAGAAGAAAAGCGGCATCGGTCAAAAAACTGGAGTCTGAAGAACAGAATCTGGTGCGCGTGACAGATCTGCTCACAGAACTCACCCGGCAGAAAGGGCCGCTGGAGAAACAGGCGGCAACCGCAGAGGAATACCTGCGGCTGCGGGATGAGATGCGCGGTGTTGATATCACTTTGTTCTGCCGGGATTCTCTGCGCATTGAGAATCAGATTACGGAGGCGGAACAGAATCTGACGATTGCAGACGCACATCAGCAGCGTATTACAGAAGAATTTGAGCGGACGCGCCAGGAATATGACAGGATCGAGGGGGAACTGGAAGCACTGGATCTGGCAATGCAGGAGGTGCGTGATCAGAACGCGGGCCGGCAGCTGGAGAAGCAGCAGGTCGAAAATGAGATCACACTGATGCAGGAGCAGATCCGCGCATCCTGGAAAAACCACGCACTGTATCAGGAGCGTATGGACGCGATTGATGCTGATGTCGGGAGAAGACAGGAAAACAGCCTTGCATATGAAGAAGAGAAGACGCATCTGGAACAGGAGCGGGAATCTCTGCGCGAACGGCGTGATGCAGGCGCAGCCGAACTGGAAGCGCTCAGAGATGCGATCGCACATACCAGCAGAGGTTCTGAAGAAAACCGCAGTGAGACCATCGCGCTTCTGAATAAGAGAACATCCATCCGTGAGCGTATGCAGCGTTATGATACCATGCTGGAACAGATTGAGATCCGCAAGGCGGAAATCAATTCGGAACAGCTGCGTCAGAAAACAGAGGCGGCGCATCAGAAGGAGGTTCTGGAAACGCTGCAGAAGGATCGGCAGGCACTTGACGATGCCGTACAGCGGCACGAATCAGAGCTGAAGAATGCAGAGGATTCTCTGGTACAGATGAATCAGGCACTTGATGAGATGAACCGGCAGATGGAGATCGGTCAGAGTGCCTGGCACAGGGAAAATTCCCGTCTGGAATCGCTCCGCAATATCGCAGAGCGTTACGAAGGCTACGGCGGCAGCATCAAGCGCGTCATGAGTCAGAAGGAAGACAACCCGGGCATCCACGGTGTTGTCGCTGAACTGATCAATACGGAACAGGCTTATGAGACCGCGATTGAGACGGCGCTCGGCGGAAGCCTGCAGAACATTGTCACGGACAATGAAAACACTGCGAAATATCTGATTGAATATCTGAAAAAAGGACATTACGGCAGAGCGACATTTCTGCCGCTGACAGCTGTCCGCAGGGGCAAAGTCTTTGACAATGAAAATGTACTGGGCGAGAAAGGTGTCATCGGCCTCGCGAGCAGTCTGGTGGAGTGCGACCGGATTTACAATGGAATTGTAGAATCGCTGCTCGGCAGAACGGTTGTGGTGGATCAGATTGATCATGCCATTGCAATCGGAAGAAAATATCATCACACCATCCGCATGGTCACCCTGGAGGGCGAACTGCTCAATCCGGGCGGTTCAATGACCGGCGGTGCCTTCCGGAGCAGCAGCAATCTGCTCGGCCGTGCCCGCGAGATTCAGGAGCTGGAAAAAAGTGTCCGCATGCTGAAGCAGGATATGCAGCGCATGCAGGAGGAGATTACAGAACAGCGCAAAAAGCGTCAGGAAGTAAGAGAAGCGCAGCAGGTGCTCTCAGAGGAACTGCAGCGCCTGTACCTGAAGCAGAATACGGCAGGCATCAATCTGGAAGCGGCCAGAGCCCAGACGGAACAGTTTGAGGAACAGTCGGTCCGCCTGCGGGCCGAGCGCGCCGAGATTGAGCGCCAGATTGCAGAGATTACGGACAGCAGAAAAGCAGTACAGGAAGAACTCAGCACCTCGGAAACAGAAGAGAGCCGGCTGACTGCCGCAGTTACAGAAGCCGCGGCTTCTCTGGAGGATCTGCGCAGGAAAGAGGAGACGCTCCGGACTGCGCACGGCAAGATTATGCTGGAGTATTCCAGTATGAATCAGCGTGTCACATTCCTGGAGGAGAAAATCACGGCATCCAGGGACGAGATTGCACGTCTGGCGGAAGAGAAAGCTTCCCTGCAGGAAAATATGGCAGTGGAACATGCGGAGAGTGTCGAAAAAGAAGCAAGAATTGAGACACTCCGGCAGCAGGCCTGCGCACTGGGAGAAGCTGTTAAAGCCGCAGCTGACGAAGTTGAGACACTGCAGCAGAAGAAAAATGAGATGAACCGCTCGCACAAGACGTTTTTCGAACAGCGCGATGCGCTGACAGAAGAACGCAGCGAGATTGAGCGGGAGCAGTTCCGTCTGCACAACCGGATTGAACGGCTCAATGAACAGCGGGACCAGCTGGTATCCTATCTCTGGGAGGAATATCAGATTTCACCGGATCAGGCAGTTCTGCAGCCGGGTCTGGAAGAGACTTCCGGGACGGAGCTGAAGCGCCGGTCGGGTGAACTGAAGAAAGCGATCCGGGACCTCGGCAGCATTAACATCAATGCAATCGACGAATATAAGGAACTGAAGGAGCGGCACGACTTCCTGTCGGAGCAGCATGCAGACCTGATCAAGGCGGCAGATGCGCTGCGGGATATCATCAAGAAACTGGATGAGGGCATGCGCCGCCAGTTCCGGGAGACATTCGACCAGATCAAAGTTGAGTACAACAAAGTATTTCAGGAACTGTTCGGCGGCGGAAAGGGAACCCTCGAGCTGGTTGAGGACGAGGATATTCTGGATGCCGGAATTCTGATCAATGCACAGCCTCCGGGCAAGAAGCTGCAGAACATGATGCAGCTCTCCGGCGGTGAGAAGGCCCTGAGTGCGATCGCACTGCTGTTCGCGATTCAGAATCTGAAACCGTCACCGTTCTGTCTGCTGGATGAGATCGAGGCGGCGCTGGATGATTCCAATGTCGGCCGCTATGCAGAATACCTGCACAAATTGACAGAGCACATTCAGTTTATTATCATTACACACAGAAGAGGAACCATGGCTGCCGCAGACAGACTCTACGGCATCACCATGCAGGAAAAAGGTGTTTCGACACTTGTTTCGGTCAGTCTGATTGAAAAGGATCTAGACGCATAAGGAGAAAAACGTGGCAGAGAAAAAAGGCGGTTTCTTCAGACGCATGATGAAGGGACTCTGGAAAAATGAGATCGATGAGGACTTTTATGAGGAACTGGAAGAAATCATGATTATGGGCGACATGGGTGTCGCGACGACAGAAGCAGTGCTCGACGATCTGCGGGGCAAAGTTGCGAAGCATAATATCAAATATGCCGAGGACTGCCGTTTCTATCTGATTGAGACCATGAAGGATCAGCTCCGTCTGCAGGAGGAAGAATACGATTTTACTGATAAAAAATCGGTTGTTCTGGTTGTCGGCGTAAATGGCGTCGGCAAGACAACAAGCGTCGGAAAGCTTGCCGCATACTTGAAAAAATACGGCAAAAAAGTAGTTCTCGCGGCAGCCGATACTTTCCGCGCCGCAGCGACAGAACAGCTGCAGATGTGGGCGGAGCGCGCCGGCGTTGATATCATTGCGGCGCAGGAGGGAGCAGACCCCGGATCGGTTCTGTTCGACGCAATTGCCGCAACCAAATCCAGAAACGCGGATCTGCTGCTTGTGGATACCGCAGGCCGGCTGCACAACAAGAAAAACCTGATGAACGAACTCGGCAAGCTGTACCGGATTATTGAGCGTGAATACCCCGAGGCGCATAAGGAGACGCTCGTTGTACTCGATGCGACGACAGGGCAGAATGCACTTGCACAGGCGCGGGAATTCAACGAGGTTGCCAACCTGACAGGAATCATCCTGACAAAACTCGACAGCTCAGCGAAGGGCGGCGTTGCCATTGCGGTACAGTCGGAGCTTGGCATTCCGATCAAATATGTCGGAACAGGTGAGAAGCTTGAAGATTTCAGGCGCTTTGACCCGGATGCGTATATAGATGAGCTGTTTGCAAAGGAAGACTGATTCGTTTCATGTAGATGCAGGTACTAAGGAGTTAAGAGTGGAGGTTCCGATATGCTGACGTTAGATAAATTCGAAGAGGCAACTGAGGTGGTACGCCGCGTGACGGCGGACACAAAACTGGTGTACAGTGAGTATTTCAGTTCGCTTACCGGCAACAAGATTTATCTGAAGCCGGAAAATATGCAGGTGACGGGTGCTTATAAGATCCGCGGCGCATACTATAAGATCAGCACGATGACAGAGGAAGACCGCGCACGCGGCCTGATCACGGCATCCGCCGGCAATCATGCACAGGGCGTTGCCTATGCGGCAAAGGCCTATGGTGTGCCGGCAACGATCGTCATGCCGACGACGACGCCGCTGATTAAGGTGGAGCGTACCCGCGCGTACGGAGCCAACGTGATCCTGCACGGGGACGTGTATGATGATGCGTGTGAAGAGGCACTTCGTCTGGCGGAGGAAGAAGGATTTACTTTCATTCATCCGTTCGATGACCTGACGGTCGCGACCGGGCAGGGAACCATTGCCATGGAGATTGTCAAGGAACTTCCGCTGGTGGATTATATTCTGGTTCCGGTGGGCGGCGGCGGTCTTGCAACCGGTATTTCCACACTGACCAAGCTGCTCAATCCGAAGATCCAGGTCATCGGTGTCGAGCCGGCGGGCGCAAACTGCCTGCAGGCATCGCTCGAAAGAGGCGAGGTTGTGACGCTGCCGAATGTCAGCACCATTGCTGACGGCACAGCCGTAAAACGGCCGGGAGATACGATTTTCCCGTATCTGCAGGAGAATCTGGATGCAATCATTACCGTCGATGATGACGAGCTGGTCGTCGCCTTCCTTGACATGGTAGAGAACCATAAGATGATCGTCGAAAACTCAGGACTTCTGACGGTAGCGGCACTGAAGCATCTCGATGTCCGCGGGAAAAAAGTCGTCAGTGTCTTAAGCGGCGGCAACATGGATGTCATCACGATGTCACAGGTGGTTCAGAACGGTCTGATCGCCCGCGACAGAATCTTTACCCTTTCCGTTCTGCTTCCGGACCGTCCGGGCGAGCTGGTGCGCGTCTCAACGGTCATTGCCGAATCACAGGGCAATGTTGTCAAACTGGAGCACAACCAGTTCTACAGCACGAACCGCAATGCGGCTGTTGAGCTGCGGATCACCATGGAGGCCTTCGGCACCGAGCACAAGATGGAAATTATTAACAGGCTTGAGGAGGCCGGATTCCGGCCGAAGCAGATTCAGGCGCAGCTGTGATGCAGGAAACACAAAAAGTAAATTATCAGAGACTGCTGGATAAGAAAATCGAGGAAATACGGGACAGAGAGCGGATTCCGGCACTTCTGCTGCACGCCTGCTGTGCGCCCTGCAGCAGCTATGTTCTGGAATATCTGTCAGCGTATTTTGCGATTACGGTGCTGTTCTATAATCCGAATATTGAACCGGCAGAGGAGTACCGGGCCAGGGCAGAGGAGCTCAAACGGCTGATCCGGGAGATGCCTTTGCGCAATGAAGTGAAATACGTGGAAGGGGCATACGAACCGGAGAAGTTTCACGCGGCAGCGGCCGGCTATGAGGATGCACCGGAGGGCGGCGCCAGATGTGCGCGCTGTTTCCGTCTGCGTCTGCAGGAAGCGGCAGAATATGCCGATCGTCTCGGACTTGACTACTTTACGACGACTCTAACGATCAGCCCGCTGAAAAATGCACAGCTTCTGAACCGGATTGGCGAACAGACCGCAGAAAGTCACAGCGCCGCGTTTCTGCCGTCAGATTTCAAAAAACGCGGCGGCTACCAGCGTTCGATTGAACTCTCGAAGGAATATAATCTATACCGGCAGAACTTCTGCGGGTGTATTTACTCGAAGTCAGTAATGAAGATGCAACAGATTTAATATCAGAAAGCAGGAAGGAAGAACCACATGGCACAGTTATGGGGCGGAAGATTTACGCATGAAACCGATAAACTTGTCTATGCATTCAATGCGTCCATCGGATTTGATCAGCGTTTTTACCGGCAGGATATCCGCGGCAGCATCGCGCATGTAAAGATGCTGGCGAAGCAGCAGATTCTGACCGGAGAAGAGCGGGATCAGATTATTGCAGGACTTGAGGGAATCCTTGCTGATGTCGAGTCCGGAATGCTGCAGATCACAGAGGAGTATGAAGATATTCACAGCTTCGTCGAAGCAAATCTGATTGACCGGATCGGAGATGCGGGCAAGAAACTGCACACGGGGCGCAGCCGCAATGACCAGGTGGCGCTTGATATGCGTCTTTATGTCAGAGATGAGATCGATGCGGTTACAGAAGAACTGAAAGGTCTCCTGCAGACACTGCTGGAGCAGATGGAGGCGCATGTGCATATGTATATGCCGGGCTTTACGCATCTGCAGAAGGCACAGCCGGTATCGCTGGCACACCATCTCGGGGCATATTTTGAGATGTTCCGCCGCGATGTGGAGCGCCTGGCAGATGTCCGCGCGCGTATGAACCAGTGTCCGCTCGGAGCCGGTGCACTGGCGGGTACAACCTATCCGCTCGACAGAAGCTATACAGCTGAGCTGCTCGGATTTGATATGCCGACACGGAACAGCATGGACAGTGTCTCTGACCGGGATTATCTGATTGAGCTGCTTTCGGCACTTTCCACCATTATGATGCATCTTTCCCGTTTCTCGGAGGAGATCATCGTGTGGAACACCAATGAATACCGGTTTGTCGAGATCGATGACGCATACAGCACCGGAAGTTCCATCATGCCGCAGAAGAAGAATCCGGATATCGCCGAGCTTGTGCGCGGCAAGACCGGACGTGTCTACGGCGCACTGATGCAGATGCTGACGACGATGAAGGGCCTTCCGCTTGCTTACAACAAGGATATGCAAGAGGATAAGGAACTGACATTCGATGCGATCGATACCACCAAAGGCTGCATTGCACTGTTCAACGGAATGCTGCGCACGATCCAGTTCCGGGAAGATGTCATGGAACAGTCCGCGAAAAACGGATTTACAAATGCAACCGACGTCGCGGATTATCTGGTTGTCAAAGGCGTGCCGTTCCGGGATGCTCACGGCATCGTCGGCCGCATGGTCCTTGCCTGCATCGACAGAGGATGCGCACTGGATGATCTGTCGGTTGAGGAATTCCGCAGCTTCTCTGATGTGATCGAAGAAGATATCTATGAAGCAATCAGCATGAAAAACTGCGTTGAGAAACGCAATACCACGGGTGCACCGGGGGCGCAGTCCATGGCGGAAGAGATCGCTGCCTGCAGGGCGTTTCGTGCATCAAAAGAAGCCGGCAGAATCAAAAAACATAAAGAATCAAAAGAAAAGCAACGCTTTTGCCAAAAGCGTTGCTTTTGTAACATACAGAGAAAACGGAGAAACACCCTGGCCGGTCAGGCCAGGGTGTTTTTGCGTTATGGGAAAATGACAGTTCCGTTTTCCGCCGCATTTTATTATTACAGAGGGTACCATGCTTTTCATTCTGTGATATGATAACTATGAATATAAAAACCGGCAACACAGCTCCGTGGAAAGGATATTTGATATGGCGCAGCGGATAATTGATAAAGCTTTCTATGATGCGATCTGTCATTTTGAAGAGAGTGATGAATCGAAAGAGTACTATTATAAGATTATGAATACGAAAACCGGCAAGGTAAATTCACAGGGAGAGGAGGAGACGGTCCGTGACCAGATCCTCCGTGTGTACGCCCGGCTATTCTGTGAAGATATCGGGGCGGAGCCGGATTCCAAAGCCGGACCCGATGAAGTCGAGGCGACTGCGGACCGGCTGTATATCGGCTCGGTCGGGTATGACCCGGATCATTGGTACAGGATGCGCTACCATTTTCCTGTGATTGACGAAGACAATTATGACCGGTTTGCGGCGCTGGTGATCGCGGATCTCAATGCGGGACCTCTGCGGGAGGCCATTATAAAGAACGGGGATATGCTGGTGGTAGGAGAAGTAGATCCGCTGCATATGACCAGAGAACGTAGAATGAATCAGAAAGTAACAGTCATTGATTTCTGATAAAGGAGTGTAAACGTGATGATTTTCGCGATCGATAACAACAGAAGCGTTCTGACCCGGTTAGAAAAGATACTGGAAAAGCAGGTGCCCAAAGATGAGATCCGGTGCTTTGACAACAGCCCGGAAGCATTGGCTGCAGCCAGAGAAGAGCGGGTCAGCACAGCCTTTCTCGGCGTGGATCTGCAGGAGATCGACGGCCTGGTGCTCGGACGTTATTTAAAAGATCTGAAT
The DNA here is from genome assembly GCA_017459675.1 of Eubacterium sp. Classification (GTDB taxonomy): domain Bacteria; phylum Bacillota; class Clostridia; order Lachnospirales; family Lachnospiraceae; genus CADBRN01. The sequence continues at coordinate 19,913 of JAFUCM010000010.1, read as the reverse complement.
CCATACGTCAACCTGATTTATATGACAGAATCCAGAAAGGACGCATTTGACGCCATGGCACTGCGGGCCAGCGGATGTATCCTGATGCCTGTTGCGGAAAGTGCCGTGGATACGGAGCTCAAAGAACTGCGCTACCGGAAAGACGGTGCACAAAATAAGCGGGTATATATTCAGACATTCGGTGATTTTGAAATCTTTGTAGACGGCATGCCGATCGCATTTAAATACAACAGGACAAAAGAACTGGCTGCGATTCTGGTCAGTAAGCGCGGCGTTCAGACGACGAACGGCGAAATCATAGCGACCCTCTGGGAAGATGACGGAGATCCGAAGGTCAAGGGATCCTACCTTGGCAATCTCCGGCAGGATTTGCAGAATACACTTACCAAACTGCATATCACTGACATCATCAGTAAACAGCGCGGCAGCCTGGCAATTGTAAGAGACCGGGTCGAATGTGATCTGTTTGAGTGGCTTGACAAGAAGAAAGCATCCCGGTATCAGTATGTCGGAGATTTTATGAATCAGTACAGCTGGTCTGACTATCTGCATGCGGAACTGGATGACATCAGTTACGCGATGGACGAGTGATCACGGCTTCCGCCCGCCGGTTGAAACGATCGTTTCTTTGCAGTAAAATAAATACAGATCTGCTAAAAGGAGGTACGCAATCATGACTAACAGGATGACACAGGATGAGCGGCTTGCTTACCTGACAGAGGCATTTAAGGCAGATGCAAAGGAATATATTGATCTGGAACTCCCCAAAGATATCTCCGGAAAACAGCAGGTTCTCCGGTCCCTGATGAATATCCGGATGCCGGGACCCATGGATGAGGAAGTCCTCCGGGTACAGGATGCATATTTGCAGGAACGCGCCAGAGAAAAAGGAATTGTTTCAGTCGAAGAGATTCCGGTGCAGAAAGACGGTATTTCCGTCTGGCAGGGAGATATTACAAGACTGGCGGCGGATGCGATTGTAAATGCGGCGAATTCTCAGATGCTCGGCTGTTTCCAGCCGTGTCACACATGCATTGATAAAGCGACACGTACCAGAATCACACATCTATCGAACTGCACCATGGGAAGCTGCTGATTGTGCTTTCTGCATCTGCAGTCTCTATGCCGGAAAACCCATCACCCGGGGATAAACTCAGATATTACAGAAGAAAGGCCGGTCTGTCTGAAGAAGAACTTGGTGCTATGATGGGGCGCTCAGACATCTTTGTGAAAAATATGGAAAGCGGTTTCGTCAGTATTCATGAAGCAGATGCCTGTCGGTATGCGGAGATATTCGGCATTGATCCGGAGGAACTGATGGATGAATATACGAATTTCTGCCGAGAGGGCTATGGAAGCAGAATTGCCAGAATCCGAAAGCTTCATGGGAAAACACAAAAAGAGTTCGCAGAAGATCTGGGTATTACGCGCTGTCGCCTGAGCATCTGGGAGTCGGAATTATATGCCTTCCACCCCAGTCGCGAGGCTTTTGCCTTATTAAAGAAATATATGGAATCTGCCGGTGCGGATATGAATCTGCTTATGACTGATCCCGACAGCTATGCGGATAAATACGCGGCTTTCATAAGCAGAGACTGCGGGAAGAAGATTCGCAGAATTCGCCTTATCTATGGTATGGTATTGACAGATTTTGCCGCATTGATCGGTTGCGAAGAACAGACGATCGAACATTGGGAAATTGGTATTAGCCGTCCCATCAGAGCTTTCTATAATGTCATAGAAAGACTGGCGGAAGATGTCGGTATCGATATTGAACGGTTGAATGAAGAACCTGAGTATTGCTCCGTTGATTATCTGGATTTTATCAACGCCAGTTGCGGAAGAAAAATGGCAAGTATCCGCATGGCTTACGGATACGGCCCTGATGAGATGGGCGAACTGTTCGGATGTACCGGAGAAGCAGTATCGAAATGGGAAAGAGGGATGTGTGTCCCTGAACTGAAGTATTTCAGGAGGATCGAAGAAGCCGCCATACGGAAGGGTATTTCGATTCAGATATTGAATGAGAAGCCGGATCTGTTTTCTGACGGATATCTGGTTTTCTGTGAATCTCATTACGGTCGAGATATTCAGAGAATCAGGAAGGCATATCATTACAGGCAGGATGAGTTTGGAAAGCTGCTTGGTGTAAGTATGAGTACAATCAGCAACTGGGAAACGGAGCGATTCCTGCCATCCAGAAAGAATTACAACATTATCAAAGAGCTCGCTGCAGAAAAGGGAGTGGAAATCCATGACACATGAAGAGCAAAGGATCTGGCTGATACAGCAGCTGCTGAATGAAAAGCCAGAATATAAACAATATCAGATCCCGCAGGATGATCAGGAACAGAAGGATCTTCTGCGGGCGTTGATGAATGTGCGCCTGCCGGATCCGATAGACGAAGAATTCCTTCGCATTCAGGATGAATATCTCTGGGAGGAAACGAACCGGAAAGGCATTGTGGAGCTGTCTGAGCTTTCACCCTGGAAAGGCGATGACCACATTTATCTATGGCAGGGTAATATGTCCAGACTGCGGGCGGAAGCCGTGGTCGATCCGTGTAATGATCAGCTCCTGGGCTGTTTCCGCCCCCTTCACAACTGTCTGGACAACATTCTGCACAGCGCAGCGGGAATTCAGCTTCGCTTGAGATGCAATGAACTGATGCGGGAGCAGGGACACCCTGAACCGACCGGAAGGGCAAAGATCACGCCGGCCTATAACCTGCCCGCTGATTATGTGATTCATACCGTCGGTCCTATCGTTCAGGGGAGGCTGACAGAGCAGCACGAGGAGCAGCTGGCTTCCTGTTACCGGGCGTGTCTGGAACTCGCGGAGGAAAACGGTGTAAAGAGCATTGCATTTTGCTGCATCTCTACAGGGGTTTTTATGTTCCCGAACCAACGGGCGGCTGAAATTGCGGTGAAGACCGTTCGAGAATGGCTTGCTGAGACGGGCAGCAGCATCAAGGTGATTTTTAACGTCTATAAGGACGAGGATTTGAATATTTACCGGTCTATCTTGATATAGCTTTCCCGCAATCAGAAAAAATAGAATTTGCCATGCGGAATCTTCGGATGCTGTATGGCTTTTTTATTCAGGCATTACCGCCCCGCATACGGTTATTTTCCAGGCTTCGTGTCTATGTGCCATTCTTCTGCATGGAGTAGTTTGCCACTTGGTGCTTCAAAAATACCACTTGGTTTTATTCAAGAGACAGAATCGATTTGTTTTGCTAAGCTCCCTTTGAAAGGAGCTGCATATGGAACTTATTATTCATAATTTGTCAAAAAATTACAGGAAGAAGGAAGCAGTAAAAGATATCAACATGAATTTGACTCCCGGAATATGGGGACTGCTCGGAGCCAACGGAGCCGGAAAGACCACACTTATGCGGATGATGGCGGGCATACTGGAGCCCACCAAGGGTAATGTCCTGTTCTGCGGCAAGGACATCCGGCACAACAGGCTGTATAGGGCATCATTCGGATTTTTACCTCAGGAGATACAGTTTGGACGGGATCTGACGGTCTATGATTATCTGGAGTATGTTGCTGCACTCAAAAATATTCCCCAGCGAGAGACAAAAATGCGGATAAACAGGCTGCTTCATGTGCTTACGCTTGAAGATGTCCGTCATAAGAAAATTGTGAAGCTGTCCGGAGGAATGAAGCGCAGGGTCGGAATCGCTCAGGCAATGCTCAACGATCCCAAGGTGCTGATCCTGGATGAACCTACTGCAGGGCTTGATCCCGGAGAAAGGATCCGATTCAGGAATTTCCTTGCGGAAACCTCCAGTGAACGGATCATCATCCTGTCAACGCATATCGTATCAGATATTGAAGATATTGCAGATTATGTGATGATCATGAAAGAAGGGAGCCTGAACCGAACCGTCAGCAGGTCAGATTATGATGACCTTGAAGAACTTTACATCAACATTTTCATGAATGGGGAGGATGAATATGAGGCTGTATAAGCAGGAACTGAAAAGGATTTTCAAAACAACAAGAACACGGATCGTTTTTACAATCGCAATCGTTATGTCTGCTTTGCTGGCTCTGCTTGCTGCTCAGTTTTCCGGGGCGAATGTTCCGGATGAGAATGGAAATATTACACAATTAGACGGAGTTGCTGCAATAAGATACATAGAGGAAGCATATAAGCCGGGAAACGGTGAAGCGAGTATCAAAAGCCTGAAGAACGCACTCGAAACATATCAGCGGTTATATACAGAATACGGCGTGGATCCTTTAAAGGATGGCTTTCCGCTGGATGTACGCTGGGAACAGATCAGCCCCATAAGGACGCACCTTCGCATGATTACACAGGCGTACAGTACATCCACTTCATCGGTTAATCTGATGGCTCTGTCACCGGATGATCTGGATAGCTTTTACGATGATTGCCGCAGACGTTTGACAGAAACCATGTCTTCGGATGATCTTCTTAAAGATTCTGCGACCATAGAAAAAGCCCTCTCAATCTATGATGAGGTGGATACACCGTTCACCATCTCGCATGGATATACACGAGATGCTTTTGATTATATTGAGTTTACAATTCTGTTGCTCACGCTGCTGAGTGCGGTATTGGTTGCTCCGGTATTCTCCGAACGATATAAATCCGGGGAAGACAGTGTATTGCGCTGTACTGAATTTGGAAGGGGTGTTCTTGTCAGAACCACACTTCTGGTCACAGTAACTGTGGTATCCATCATGTACTTAGCGGGAATGGTAACACACCTGATCATATCAGACATAATGTTTGGAATGGATTCGCTGAAAGAATCGGTACAGGTTCTGTATTCTGTGTACTCGCTGCCGGCACTTGATCTGTTCGGGCTTCAGATGGTATTGTTTCTGTCAGGTTGGCTTATTTGTCTCGCTGTTGCCGTTGCATCCGCATGTATATCCGCTATTGCGTCAGATCCGTCAACCTCTATTGTAATATCAATAGTCCTTGTGTTTTTGCCGACAATATTATATGCGGGGCTGGGAAACACCAGTTGGGTTCTGCCGTTGTTGCCATCTGCGGGGGTGGGACTCAGCAACAATATGTTGATGAGCCTTGTGGATCTGCGTTTTTTAAGCGCAGGCAGTCATGTGTTTTGGTATCCGGCGGTTCTTGTCATCTTTGCTATAATAGAAACGGCAATATTCTGGTGTATCACCCATTTGGCGTACAACAGGTATCAGGTAAGATGACAGAAATAACGCACTCACCAGCGGTCAGGAGCATGTGATGAGAGTAAAGATATTAGTAGAACCTGATCTGGATGAAGATTATGCTGAAATCCATGTCAGGGGTATGACCGAAGAGGTGGCACGCCTGTCGGAATTCATTCAGAATAAAAACGAAGTCATTACCGGGACGGATGAAAATGAACGTCTTGTGATTATCGAGGACGCGGATATCATTTCGATTCATGCGGAGAAAAAGTGGTGTCGGATTCATACTGATTCAGGCAGTTACTATTGCAAAAAGCGTATGTATGAAATTGAAAAAATGCTTGGGCGGAATTTTATGCGGATTTCGAAGTCGATCATTGTCAATCTCAGGAAGATCCGGAATGTGGAAGCTGTATTTAACGGGATGCTGCTGCTTCGAATGAAGGACGGTTCTAAGGAGTATGTTTCCAGAACATATCTGCCTGAAATGAAGGAATATCTGGGGATTTAAGGAGGCTGTGATGCAAAAGGTTATATTGAAAAAAATCATAGGCGGCCTGTTGTACGGAAGCACAATGTTTGTGGGCGCATTACTCTTTATTGACATCTGCCTGAGTAATTCTCTTTCAGTTTTGCCTCACCAATACGCAAGAAACGCCTGCGGGGCAATATGCGTCGGAGTGGGAATTCTTCTGTCATCACTCATATATGATGAAGACAGACTTCCCTTTGCAGCAAGAATAATCTTTCATGCAGTGATTTGCATTGGTGTTGTGGCTGCAGCATATGTCATTTCAGGCGGAATCCCGCGTGGGACGGGATTTGGTATTGGAACGATATTCTTCCTGGTTGAAATTCTGTTCGGCCTTCTGATCTGGCTGGCGAATCTGATTATCTTTCTTCATGAAGCGGGGGCAATAAAGAAAAGAATAAACGAGCTAAATCAGGGAGATGAGATCACTGACAAAACAATAATTGATGAACCATAGTGAAGGAATTGCCGTTGCCGAATATGGATTATCGGCCAGCGGCATTTTTTCATTTATCAATTTATCAATTTCTTTGACATCTACTGTCAGATTTCCCATTGCTGAATCGTATTGTTAATGAAGGCCTTCAGAAAGCAACAATAGAGGTGGAACCGAATGCCATATATGGACAGCCATAATGCAAATCGGCTGGTACAGACCTATGCAGATATGATATTGAGAATATGCTTTACGTATCTGAAGCAGACGATGGATGCAGAGGATATCTGCCAGGAGGTTTTCCTGAAACTCCTCGGAGGCGAGTATCAGTTTGAGAGTGTGGCGCATGAAAAATCGTGGATTATTCGAACAACTATCAATGCATGTAAAGATCATCTTCGTTCCTCATTCTGGCGTCATGCCGTTGATATTGATAATGCTGCAGAAATCGCTGCGCCAAAGGAGCCGGATTCAGATCTGGTGGAGCTTGTTATGACGCTTCCAAAAAACTGGCGGATGAGTATTTATCTTTATTACTATGAGGGGTATATGGTCAAGGAAATTGCAGACATGTTGGGAAAGTCAGAGAATACCGTTTCCGCGTATCTGGCAAGAGGAAGAAAAAGACTGCGGTTACTTATGGAAAAAGAAGGCAATTCTGAGACGGGAAGAAAAGTTGCATCCCGGATGAAGGAGGTATAAACAGATGCCCGATATTTTCGAAAAAAAATATTGCGAATCTATGAGTAAAATCCAGTTTTCCGCCCGGGACAAGAACAGACTGTACAGAAACCTGATACAGGCTGGAACAATGAAAGAAAGCGAGGGTTTACTCATGAAGACAAACAAGATGCGAAGAGCAGTGGTTGTTGCGGCAGCATGCTTTATGATTACGGGAGTAACAGTTTTTGCAGCATCCAGAATTGTTTCGTTAACAGCGTCATCCAGGGCAGATTTTGATTTTCATACAGCTTCGGAACTGAATGCTGCCAATCAGAACTTCCCGGATTATCCGGAGTCCTTTGACAATGGGTTTACTTTTAAAGGGGGAAATATTGTAAAAACCGGTGCTCAGGATGAATCTGGAAATACAGTGGATTCATGGGATGATTATTCCGGAATTTATGAAAATGCATCTGGAAAGACGGTTGATCTATCTGTGACGCATAGCTCGGTTGATGCAGAAGACCAGAGCCGGACAGCTTCCTCTGTGAAAGAGATCGCCGGGATCACTGTTCGTTATAACTATGATGAGTATTTGGTCGTTTCGGAAGGATACGAATTAACTGACGCTGAAAAGGACAGAATGGAGAATGATGATCACTTTTTTGTCAGCGAGGGATCCGAAGAACGAGAGACGTATTACTTTAGTTCAGTATCGTTTGAGCAGGATGGCGTGTACTATCTTCTTTCCACATTCGATGATGTGAGTGAGGATACGCTTTACACAATGGCTGCGGAACTCATAACGAAATAATGACGCAGGCAAAGGTGACTTTCGAATCATTTTGAATTGGACTAAGCTGCTGTCGGAGATTGAAAGATTTGCTTTCAATATCTAGCAGCAGCATATTTTATGAAAGGTGAGGGAAAGTAAGAAGCCATACCGAGCAACCGGGCAGGAGTCCAGAGGGTGCAATCCCCTTGGTCGGGGTCATCCAATAGGGGTTGAAATACCCCTGTTGGCGAAGGAGTTCAGAGGAAGCAGCGTGTCCTCTGGCAGGAAGAATCCAAAGAAACCGGTGGTTTCGTGGCAGGGGTTCCAAGGCGGACAGCGTCCACTTGGCACACGACTTTCCCGCGGAAAGTCTAGTGTGTTATACCTTTGCGATGGTGACGGCAGCCTGAAACAGAGTGCGCCCCTTGAAAGCGCGGTCTGTTTCAGGCTCTTTTTCTGCGAAAGGTCGCGCCGATCAGGCGGCGCGGCGATGAGCAGAAAAACAACTCGGATGATGCACGTAAGCTTGCAGAATCCGAACCGATCGGAACCGGAGCAAAGGGATATAGAAAAGAAAAATGGCCCACTCAGTACCACCATGGAAGCTCAAGACGAAAATTGGTCAGGGCCTGTTCTTCGATGCTTTTTGCACGGTTCGTGCTCAGATGAAAATGCGCTGCGGTTTCTTCCCGGTCATGGTAAATACCGTCATCAAATCCGAATCGGTAGCGCAGGTACGCCGACTCTCTGACAGGGATCATTTGAAGTGCACAATGAATCTCTTCTATTCGTTCCTTTTCGATCAGGATCTGTTCCGGCGTTTTGGAAAACTCATTTCTTAGAAAGCTATATCCGGAGAGTGTGTTCTCAATCTCTGATCGAACCGTGCTGTCGTCGAGACTAATGATTTCTCCGATAGCATCCCGCTTAGAAAGAAGCTTCCGGATGTGATCCATCATCGCGTTCTGGCAGACGGAAGAGGCATATGTCCGAAACAGGTTTCCGGATTCCGGATCATATTTTTCTATTGCTCGTAGCAATCCGATAGAAGCTATCTGGATCAGGTCATCTGATTCTACAGACGTGCCTGAGTAATAGAGAGCGAGTTTGCCCGCGGCTGCATGAAGGGAAGGCAGGACATTTTCTATCAGTTCATTTTGAGCGTCGTTATTTCCTCCCTGAGCAAGCAGGCAGAGCTGCTCATTCGTCATGATCCCGTACCTTCATATCATCCAGAAGCTTTTGGAAAGCGCTCCTTAATTCCTGCAGAGATTCCTCCGGAATTCCTGAGCGCGCGATCGTCTGCATCACGGCATTTGTGAGATATTCAGATGTCAGGCTGCTCAGATCGACAGCATCCTGACCCTTCGTTAATTCCTGTCGTATCTGCTCCAGCACCTCAGCAGTAACTGCTTTTGAATTTTCCGAAATGGAATCGGCACTGCTCCTGATATCGCGGACGATCTGCGAGAAAAGATTTTGAATTGCAGTAAGATCCACATTTACTGCGGGAACCTTCTGTTGCTGCACATCCTTTGCCGCCTGTTTTGCAGAATCCGCATCTTCAGGAAATGCCCTGGCCTGCCCGAGAAGCAGTGAACTCAGGAATGACAGGTTCTGATTCATGACGGAAACACCGGCACGCATTGTATCATCCCGGTACCGCGCAAGCAGTGAAACCAACTGCGGGAATTTTGGATGTTCCAGCAGCAGATTCAGAATGCCGGAATCAATCTTCCCTGTATAAAGAAGGCGGGCTGATTCAGCGGAAAGCCCAAGTTCTTCGATGTCATAGTTCTTCCGGTCCGGTATGTCCGTCTCACCCAGAAGAAAGTCCGTAGAGACATTGAAGTACTTTGCTATCCGGATAATGTATCCGTCGCCGAGCATCTCCGTCTTTCCCTGAAGGAAACGGCTGAATGCGCTTTCGGAAAGACCGATCCGACCGGCCAGTTCTGCCTGTGTAATTTCGTTATCTTTGATCATATCCTGAATGCGCTGCCGCGTATCACCGGGGAGATAGGCATGTGGCATATCGGTCACACTCCTTCTGTAATCAGAGTTTATTGTTTTCCAATGCAGATTTTTTGATTTCTGCTTTTTGGCTTGTCGGGATAAAGATAAAATACCTCTCCCGATTCAATCATTTCGTTTACAACTGCTCTGAGGGTATTCGTGAGTTTTTTATATCCGAGCGCAGTTGCAATTTCATTGGCAGACATATTTCCGTGTTCCTTAAGCAGGTCTGCGGTCATCATTCTCAACTCTTCACGGGTTCTGCGAACAGATGATTTCTCAGGCTTTTCATTTTCCGGCATTGTACTCCCTTGTAAAAAATACGGATGAACAGGAAGAACCGTCAGAAAATAGCTGCGATCTTCATCTGTTTCAAATGATGGAAGACCTGAGCCGTTGTTTTTCATGGAGCTGAGGATAAGTGGCACTCCGGTGTTTCTGCCTTCTACAATTTCCAGTTCTTTCAGGAAATCCCCAATCCGGCGATTTCGATACCGCCTTGATACCAGTACCCGGTTTTCCAGGTGTTCATCTGTTATTGAACGGTCTGGTCCTGGAAGACTCAGGATCTCCATTTTATCCGGTGTTATTGTTACCGTAATGGGTTCATGAATCTGGTACGATTTATGATAGACGGCGTTGCTGAGTGCTTCTTCTACTGCCTGATAGGGCCAGTTAAAAGCGCGTATCGCAAGCTCACTGTCCGGAACTTTGGTTACATATTCCTTCAGGATATAATTTCTGATGTACGCAAGAGCATCCCGCAGCTGACGATCCAAAGGTCCGGTGAAAATCTTTTCTGTCATACCGATTCCCGTCGGATCCGGCTTGTCCACCACCTCTATCTGCGCAAATGAGAAATACTGCTCCGGGTGTTCATTAAAGAACATCAGCCCGACATTGATCGGCTTCCTGTACTCGGACGGTCCTCTGACAAGCTGCATGTCTGTAGCTACATCCTCTAAGGCCCGGTTCAAAGCATTTTCATACAAATCACTGCCCACTGTGTGAAGGTAATCCGCCAAAAGTGCAGGCTTCATATCCGTGATGTCTGCATGATAATTGATCCGATCATCAAAAGGTACATCCCTTGCCATTGAGATGAGTTCGCGTTCCTCTCGGGCATTCGCTTTCAACGTGCGGGCTCCTTTGCGGATATAGTAAGCTTTCGGACTCTTTTCCCCACCTTTCTTAGTGTAGATTTTTTCCGGGCATTTATAAGGACGATCCTCTCCGCCGGGTATCCAAAGAACCAGAATCTCTTTTCCGTCAACGGTGTAAGGCTCAATAACCGGAATGCATCGTGGTTCTATGAAATTACACTTATTGAGAAGATCCATCTGAATATCATCAATAGAGTCAGGATCAAGTCCTTCTAATGGCAGTTTCGGACGGCCGTTCAATTCCTCGACACCAATCAGGATATAACCTCCGCCCATATTATCGAAGTCATTTGCGAAGGCGGTGATCGTGTGAATGATTGGCTCCGGGTTCCAATCGGCCTTGTATTCGATACGCGTCCTCTCTACTTTTCTCTGGTGGATAAGGTCGATGACATTGATTGGTAAAGCCATTTTCGATCCTCCTGTATCAAGAACTTACTCTTTAACTTGCTCCTTAACTTGCTCTCTGATTGTACCAAAGAGTAAGTTAAGGAGCAAGTTGTTTTATAGAGAAATTGCGTTTTTGCAATTTTTCTCCCCCGATCACCACCTTCAATCCCAATATCGCCCAATTTTTCGATTCCTCCGGATTTTCTCCGTATAAGAAAGCAGGATGAAACATCCAAATCAAATTCAAAGGAGGAATTTACTATGAGTAACCTGTTTGAAACCGTCAAGGCAAGTGTGAGCGTCAGGGAGGCCGCTGAGAGGTACGGTCTGAAGGTCGGGAGGAATGCCATGACCTGCTGTCCGTTCCATGACGACCGGCATCCGAGCATGAAGCTGAATCAGGACTTCTATTACTGCTTCGGCTGCGGGGCAACCGGTGATGTGATCGACCTGGTATCCCAGCTGTTTGATCTGAGCCCCTATGAGGCGGCGAAAAAGATCGCGGAGGATTTCGGCATTGATCCGGATAAACCACCCACGGCTGCAGCACTTGCGAAACCAAAGCACCCGATGATCAACGCGATTCGCGATGATGAACGCTATTGTCACCGGGTGCTTTGGGATTATCTGCACCTCCTTACGGACTGGAAGGTGCAGTATGCCCCGACTTCTATGGATGAAGATCCAGATGATCGGTTTGTGGAAGCCTGCCAGATGCTCGACTACGTCAAGTGTCTGGCAGATATCCTGGCCTTCGGTAATCCGGAAGACCGCGTAGTGACTGTAAAGACTTTGATGAAAGACGGGATGATCACCGGATTGGAAGCCCGTCTGGATCGCGCAAAGGAGGAAGACCATGCAAAAGAGGAATCTGCTGCCGGCTGACGCGCCGGTTTGGATCACGGAAGAGAGAAAAATCAATGAACTGATATTCTGCAGCAAGTTTCTAAAGGATCATCCCATGAAGTGTATTCATGGGTCTTTTTTTACGGTAGAAGGACTTGTGGCGGATGAGGGCGTCCTGAAACAGGCGATATTCGATGAGATCAGCGAGTGGGTGGAAACGCGGACGGCGCATAAGGTGGAAGAGCTTCTGAAGGCGATCAGGCTGATGGCTTATTCAGAGGAAATCCCGCTTCACTATGACCGGATCCATCTGGCCAACGGTACCTGGTATCTGGATGGTCATTTCACGGAAGAAAAGGAGTATTGCCGCAACCGTCTGGATGTCGCGTACAATCCGGCGGCAAACGCGCCGGAGGTGTGGCTGTCGTTTCTGTCGGAGCTGCTGCAGGAAGAAGACATTCCTACACTGCAGGAATATCTCGGTTATTGCCTGATTCCCAGCACGAAGGCACAGAAGATGCTGATGCTGATCGGCAAGGGCGGTGAGGGGAAATCCCGGATCGGTCTGGTGATGCGTTCGATGCTCGGCATTAACATGAATATGACCAGCATCCAGAAAATCGAAACGAATCGGTTCAGTCGCGCGGATCTGGAGAACCGGTTGCTCATGGTCGATGACGACATGGATATGAGTGCACTGCCGAAGACCAACTATATCAAATCCATCGTCACATCCGAATGCAAGATGGACGTAGAGCGGAAGGGGATTCAGAGTTACCAGAGCCTTCTCTATGTCCGATTTCTGTGTTTTGGGAACGGCGCACTCACGGCATTGCATGACCGGTCAGACGGGTTCTACCGGCGGCAGATTGTTCTCACCACCAAAGACAAGCCTATAGACAGGGTGGACGATCCGTTTCTTGTCGAAAAGATAATTGCCGAGAGGGAAGGAATTCTCCTGTGGTGTCTGGAAGGTCTGAAACGACTGATTGCCAATCATTACCGCTTCACCATCAGTGCCCGGGCAAAAGAGAATATCTCGACGGCGGTTAAAAATGCCAACAACATCATTGATTTTCTTGCTTCTGACGGATATCTGACGTTTCAGAAAGACAGTACGGCAAGCACCAAAGGGCTGTATGAGGCTTACCGGGAATGGTGCGATGATAACGCAGAGATCGTGCTCTCCCAGAAGAGCTTTGCCAATCATCTGGCACAATACGCCGAGAGCTATCACATGATCCCGGAAAACAACATCTATATCGGCAAAGGAAAACGCTGCCGGGGCTACCGGGGCGTGGAGGTCATCGATCATGACAATCCGTTTTTATAAGAAGACCTGATCATTGCGTACGTGCGTACAAGCGTACAGATCCGGGAATGGAAGAACGTGCCGTTCATTCGTTCCATGTACCTGCCTTCTGTGTACGCATGTACGTACGCACACAGGGAATCGGAAACTTTTATAACATTATTTTATACGGAGGAATATTATGGCAGCACAATACGCAATCATGCGATTTGCAAAATATAAGGGGCCGGAGATCAGCGGAATCGAAGCCCATAATGAACGAACAAAAGAGAAATATGCGAGCAATCCCGATGTGGATACCAGCCGAACACAGCACAATTTTCATTTGATCGAACCAAAGGGAAGATACCGTGCGGAGGCGGAAAGGCAGATTGCCGAAGCCGGCTGCCGGACGCGCTCGGACAGTGTAAGACTTGTAGAGACGCTTGTGACCGCGAGTCCGGAGTTCTTTCAGGGGAAGAAACGAAGCGAGATCCGGGCGTTCTTTCAGACAGCGCTCGACTTTATCAAAGAAAAACAGAATCCGGATACGATCATTTCCGCTGTGGTGCATATGGACGAGAAAACGCCTCATATGCACCTTTCTTTTGTCCCGCTGACGGAGGACGGCAGGCTCTGCGCAAAAGAAATCATCGGCAATAAAAAGAAACTGACGCAGTGGCAGGATGCGTTCTGGGAGCATATGGTGGGGAAATATCCGGATCTGGAGCGTGGAATAAGTGCCAGTGAGACCGGCAGGGATCACATCCCGCCGAGAGTATTTAAGGAAATGACGCGCCTGAACAAACAGCGTGAAAAGCTTGAGACTATGCTTCACGACGTGAATGTGTTCAATGCAAAAAGCAAAGCGAAAGACATCTGTGCATTCTTGGATAAATATATTCCGGGTGTCGAAAAAATGGACACGCAGATGAAGAAGTACCGTGCAGCTTTTACGGATCTGAAGAGGGAAAACGGCGCGCTTGTTCGGAAAAATGAAGCTCTCTCTGCAGAACTGAAGCAGAGCAGGCAGCAGAGTGTCTTAAAGAAGATGTCGGAACTTCAGCTCCAGCGTGATTATGAAAAAGCAGTGGCTGTTTTGGATAGGATTCCGCCGGAAGTGCTGGCGGTTTATGCAGCGCCGAGGACATCCTCAAGACAACGCGAGCGAGTCCCCGGGAGGTGATAGTGTATGACGGAAGATAACCGCTACAAAGATATGAAATGTGTGATCCACTTCGGGGATAACCGCAAGCAAATCATGAGGGAATTTCAGGACAGCCGGATCAAACTTGCGGAGAAATATATCCGGAAACAGGAGGTCACTGCCCTTCGACAGATCGATTTGCTGGAGGAGTTGAAGGCGGCGTAAAGCCGTATATCTGCTGTAGCTTATACCGTAAGTGGGGAAAGCCAGAGAGAAACGAGGTGTGAAAGCCCGATTCCCTCTGGCTCTTTTTCTTTTTTATGTTATAATGCATGTGTGTAGATGAGAAATATGGAGGTGATTATTTGAAGAAGAAAGATCATGCAAAGCAGGATGACCGGGCTGTTGTGATCTATGCCAGAAAATCCAAGATCACCCATAAAGGCGATTCGATTGCCAATCAGGAAGAATATTGCAAGGAGTACGCGAGACTTCATCTTCAACTGCCTGCGGATTATGAGTTTCGTATCTATGAGGACGAAGGCAAAAGCGGCTTCTATGCAGACAGACCCGATTTCCAACGTATGATTCGGGATGTGGAACAGAACCGGATCCGTGCGATCGTCTGCTACAAACTGGATCGTATCAGCCGGAAAATGTCCGATCTGACAGCGATGATCGACTATCTGAACAAGCATGGTGTCGCCCTCCTGATCAGCTCCAATAACCTGAATACACAGGACAGTAATTCCAAGATGATGATCCAGATGCTGGGGATCATCGCAGAGTTTGAGCGGGACATTATCAAGGAAAGGATCACCGACAACCTGATCGAGTTGGCGAAGGATGGCCGATGGATGGGTGGGATTCCGCCAACAGGTTTTACAGTAGACCGCTCGAAGTATGGAAGTGGCAACAGGAAAAACGGCTACGCCTATCTGATTACGATACCGGAGGAGAAGAAGCTGATTCAACGAGTCTTCCGTGTGTTCCTTGAGACGCGCAGCTATAATGCCGCGGCAAACCGCCTGAACGAGGAAGGACTGAAAACGAAGACCGGCATGGATTTCTCCATGCGTGCGGTGCGGGATATTGTTACCAATCCGGTTTACTGCAGAGCAGATCAGGAGGCGTACCGGTATTTCGTCGAAAACGAAGGGAACGTGTACGGAGAGGAAGTTGATTTCAATGGTAATCACGGTATTTCCGTGTACAACCGTACGCGACAGATGCGGGAGGAAAGTGATGATTCTACGTTTCTCCGCCCTGAATTTTCCAGGACGATCCGGGAGAAGGACATTGATGAATGGATTATTGCCATAGGGCGTCATGAAGGTTTTATTGATGGGAAGGACTGGGTGCAGGCGCAGTCCCTGAAGGAGGATATCGCGGATCGCTACAACCGTCCGCACCGGGCGACCAATGCACTCCTTGCCGGCCTGATGTATTGCCCGAAGTGCCACCGCAGGCTGAATGTCATTCCGGAGAGCAATCGCTTCACCCACGGAAAACCACGGTTTAAGTATGCCTGCCCCAACGCGGTGCGAAAAGGTCCGTGTAATTATCAGGCTGTCCACGGCGTGGAGATGGACGAGTACATTGTAGAGAAGCTGTCGTCTCTATCCGACGAGGAGCAGAACTATTATCTGCAGAATATCCAGCGTCAGATCGACCAGGCTGTAAAGAGCGATAAGACGCAGCAGGATATCCTGACGCTCCAGAAAGAGATCGACAGGCTGGATCGGGACACGAGGGCACAGGTCAAGGCGTTGCGCAGCGCAACGGAAGCTACCTGGTCCTATCTGGAAGCGGATATTAACGAGATGGCGGAAGAGATCGCCGAAAAGCGCAAGCTTCTCTCCAGTCTTGAACGGGATCTGGAAGATCAGCAGAGCCACCTTCGTAATTATGAGGAAATCCGGAATACGCTGCTGTCCTTCAGTGAGCTTGTAAAAGATGCTGAACCGGCAGAGATCATTAATCTGATCAGTACGGTGATCGAACGGGTTTACGTGACAAGAGACGGGAAGGAAGAGATCTGCCATATCTACATCAAGGGCTGTGTAGGAGAAGATTATTCCGATGAAGAAGACTATTTTTTCGGATGCAGCGGCACTCTGAAAAATGAATCAGATGGTGAATTCACAGGCATTTCCGAAGGGACGGAAGAAATGTGTGATTCAGAGGAGTGTCGCAAACTGTATTCATACCTATGCAGGGATACAGCTGCGTGCGGAGTGCAGCAGGAAGATGCAGCAGAAGCGGATTCAGTACGGGAAAAACTATGAGCAGCCCACCGCTGTTCCGATGCTGACAGACGCCTATAATCTGCCGGCGAAGAAAGTCATTCATATTGTGGGGCCGATTGTCTACGAACGGCTGACGCCGGAGCTGGAGAAGCAGCTGGGTGACTGCTACAGCAGAACACTGGATCTGTGTGCGGAACATGGTCTGAAGAGTGTCGCATTCTGCTGTATCTCCACAGGTGTATTCCGCTTTCCAAATCAAAGGGCGGCAGAGATCGCAGTCAATCGGGTTGAACAATGGCAGCAGGATAATCCCGGCAAGGTAGACCATGTGATCTTCAACGTCTTTAAAGATGAGGACAGGATCTATTACGAAGAATTGATCGGCTGTGATGACTGATTTCGGAATGTGTGGGACAAAAACAGTACAAAGTGGAGAGGAGATGACTTTCGTGTCAGATACGAAAGATAGGAAACTGAATCATGAGGAAAAAAAAGAAGAACTGATTCGCAGGCTGCAGGATGAGATTAACGGTGCAGACGCCATCGTGATCGGCGCGGGCGCCGGCCTGTCAACTGCAGCAGGATTTATTTATAACGGTGAGCGCTTCCGAAGATATTTCGGGGATTTTTCGGAGAAATATCAGTTTGATGACATGTATTCCGGCGGATTTTATCCGTATCCGTCTCTGGAGGAAATGTGGGCGTTCTGGAGCAGAAACATTTACATCAACCGGTATATGCCTGCGCCAAAGCCAGTCTATACGGATCTTTTTTCGCTGATCCGGAAGAAAGATTATTTTGTGATCACAACAAACGTGGATCATCAGTTCCAGAAGGCGGGATTCAATAAACTGCGCCTCTTCTATACACAGGGTGATTACGGTCTGTGGCAGTGCAGCAAACCGTGTCATCAGCGCACTTACGACAATAAAGAAAAAGTTGTCAAGATGCTGCATGCGCAGGGTTTTTTTATCGGAGAGCATGGAGAGTTGCTGGTTCCCGAGAAGGAGAACGGTGAGACCGACTTCAGCCAGATCAAAATGACGGTGCCCAAAGACCTGGTGCCGCACTGTCCGGTCTGCGGCGAGCCGATGGGAATGAATCTCCGCACGGATGATACCTTTGTGGAAGATGATGGATGGCATACAGCTGCCAGCCGCTATGCGGAATTCCTGGGTGACCACAGAGATCAGCATACGCTGTTTCTGGAGATGGGAACAGGATTTAACACTCCGGGTATCATTAAATACCGGTTCTGGCAGATGACAGAAGAATGGCCGGATGCCGTCTATGCGAGTCTGAATCTGCAGGAGGCATTCGCACCGGATGCAATCAGAGATAAGGCGATCTGCATCAACGCGGATATTGCGGATATTCTGACAGAACTGAACGGGGGAATCTATCACGGCTGACCCGGATCTTGTGATCATGGTTGGGGAAGATGATATCTGCTGCTCCCGCTTCATGCGGTGAATCTCATGAAAGGTATGAAAGAACACCGACTTACAGGATGAAAATCCTGCAGGCCGGTGTTTTTTAGTCCTGAATTCAGTTGCAGCAAAATTGTCTGAGTGCCGTTTCAATTGCATCAGCGTCGGCGTGGAACGTTCCCTGTACCATGACGGGCTTTCCGCCGCCGCGGCCATTCAGCTGTTCATTCAAAACCTTTACTGCGGCGCGCAGATCGACTTCTGTGCTGCCGATGCAGTACTGCCACGTATCCGGTTCTGTCTCTGTAAGGACAGCACAGATGGTACTTTTGCCGGATTTGACCAGAAGGTCACAGAACTTGCGCAGCTCGACCTGGTTCATCTGTTCTTCGAAACAGAGAATCAGGTCTTTTTTTTCTGTGAAGCTGTCTGCTTTTGCCTGAAAGTAGCGCTGATTGATATCGGCAATCTTGCGGTCTTTGTTCAGGGATTCCTGCAGCAGATGCTGTACGGCGTCAAGAGTCTCATGCGGTTTTACGGACAGAAGCTGGCCGACTGCAGTTGACGCATCATGGATCTGCTCGAAATACCGGAGCGCCTGCCGGCCGGAGAGCATGGTGATCCGGACGCCGCCGCGGTGGTTCATCAGAGAGAGCAGCTTGATCAGTCCAACCTCTCCGGTGCGCCGCACATGCAGGCCGCAGCATGCACAGTCGTCGGCATCGTCAATGTGAATGATACGGACCGCGCCTTCCAGCTCTTTTTTACTGCGGTAATCAATCGTTTCAAGTGCGGCATCATCCGGATAGAGGACAGCAACCGGGAGATTTGCATAGACGACTTCATTGGCCTGCCGTTCGATTTCCGTTGCCTCATCCCAGGTGAGCGGACCGGACAGATCCAGTGTAATGACATCACTCATATGAAATCCGACATTTTCATAGCCGTATTTCCGGTGTACCAGACCGGAAATGATATGCTCGCCAGTATGGTTCTGCATCAGCGGAAACCGGAAGGACCAGTCAATTTCGCCGCGCACGCGGGTGCCGGTAGAGAGTGGCTTTGCAGTGACATGGAGAACACCCCGGTCGGAATCCTGCACATCGAGTACAGACAGGGGTTCTGATGAAGTGGATCTGTCCGGACAGTTATCGCACAGAACTCCAGAAGCGTTTTCTCGACAATTTCTGCACTGGTTTTGTGCAGATGCTTCCGGACAGCTGACGGATTGGCTTTGTAAAGTTGTTCTCGGGCTGTTGCCGGACTGGTTTTGCGCGGATGCCTCCGGACAGCTTCCGGGCTGGCCTTGTGCAGATGAATCCGGACAATCAGGCAGAACTGTCAGGGTTCCTTTGTCAGCGGGCTGGCCGCCGCCTTCCGGATAAAATAGCGTCTGACTGAGTGTGAGATAGTAGGTATTGGAATCAGGACCGGGGGTACAGGTCAGTACCTCCGCCTCAAATGTAGTCTGATAAGGATTCTGATAATATAATTCCTGAAAATTCATAGATGCTCCATTTCTATTTGTACATCGCCGGGATCCCGAACAGGCATTGCGTGTGAAGATTCATTTCCGTGTGCTGTATATTTATACATTTTCATGAGAAATAGTGTAGCTTTTGATGAATTTTTTTGCAACAAATAGTTGGAATGCGCACTCGATGGGTGTATAATTTCGCATGTAGAGTTTTTTTAACATGTCCATATCGTATGGAAAGGGACCTTATTATGAGTAACAAAAATATTGACTGGAGTAATCTTGGATTTGGTTATATAGCGACAGATTATCGCTATGTTTCT
>JAFUCM010000165.1 GCA_017459675.1 Eubacterium sp. | reverse complement strand
TATGCTGCAGGCTGCGCATCCATCATGCCGCCACCGCCCATGCCGCCGCGGCCGCCCTTTGCAGTCATATTATTCTGGCCCGCATTGGTATCCTGTTCCTGTTTCACAGCGTCATCCTGGCTTTGTACGTTCTGAATCTGTCCGTCCTGTGTCTGTCCGTCCTGTGTCTGTCCGTCCTGATCCCGGAACATGAACCCGTCATTTTCCACGCCATCTGTCTTATCAGAATCACCGTCGGAAATGGATGCATTCATGCCGTCATCAGTGGCTGTCACATCAACCGTTCCGTCCATGATATCAATCGATGCACCTTCAAGTCCTTCATAACTCTTTGTCACATCGATATTGCCGCCCGCAATGATCAGGGCAGTCTCTGCATGAATCCCGTCGTCTCCGGCTGCGAGTGTAAGGGTTCCGCCTTCGATATAAACAAATCCCTTGCCGGCTTCTTCTGCGTTGCTGGTATGAATCGCATCATCTTCAGAAGTGATATTCACGGTTCCATCCAGAACGCGGATGGAATCCTTCCCGGCCAGTCCCTTATTTTTAGCTGTAATCTCATATGTTCCGCCTGCGACCACCAGATCATCCTTGGACACGACGGCATGCTTATAGTTTGCATTAACCACCAGCGTGCCGCTGCCGTTCAGCGTCAGATCCTCGCGGCTGAAAATCACACCGTCCACCGTATATTCATCACTTTCCTGCGTATAGGCATCACCCGTGTCCGAAAGTGTACTGGTCGTTCCGTCGGCAAGCGTCACAAAAACCTTATCCGCCGCGCGCACCAGAATGCACGCACTGTCATCATTTGTAATTTCCGCATTGTCCAGGACGATCTGGATCTTGGCCGTCTCATCAGCATCTACAACAATCTGTCCGTCTGTCAGTGTTCCGCTGACGATGTAGGTGCCTTCTTCTGTAATCGTCACCACGGACCCGTCTGCCGCCGCTCCGTCTCCGGCAACCTCTGCAGATGTTCCATTCAAGGTGATTTTAGCAGAACTGCTTTCGTCATAAGAAGCATCCTGATCCCGCTTCGAGAACATATCGGTCAGATCCAGCGATTCGACCGGCGTCACCAGACTCGCCGCGTCACCCGCGGCAGTGCTGCCTGTGTCCGAATCCGCTGCGGTTTCAGTGGAATCATTTTCACCGGATCCATTTCTCTGGTCCGATGTATCTTCATCCGTTTCTGTTCCGGCTGCATCCGCCGCAGAAACTGCCGATGCATCCGCGGACGAAACCGTCACCTTATTTCCGGATGCACCACATCCTGCCGTACTCATCGCTAACATTGATATGATCATAAAAAACGTAACTGCTTTCTTCATACGCCATTTCCTCCTGATCGGGCGTGTCTGCGATGAATTGCTGCATCGAACACGCCGCATTTAAAGCATTTTTTCAAAGCTCATCCAGTGCTGTCACCGGCCTGCTGCAGGAAACCTCCAGATTGCCGTTGCGCTGCCGGATCTGATCCATCAGCTCTTTTACTGAAATTTCAGGTTTGAAGATCACGTTGTATTCCAGCTTATAGAGGCTGCCCATGTTGCTGGTCTTAACCTCAGCCAGATCATGGCTCACTGTAAATCTCTCCAGCAGATCTTCGAAAAGGCCTTCAAAATCCAGATCCTCCGGAATGGTTATTCTTAAAACCCGCTGGTCTGTTCCATGCTCTCCGAACCGCGTCACATTCAGGATGTAATTTACCAGTGTGATGATCACCGCAAACACAACCGCGATTGCAATATAGCCCATTCCCGTTGCAAGGCCGACTGCCATTGCCAGGAAAATACTGGTGATTTCCTGACTGGTTCCGGTTGCCGACCGGAAACGCACAAGGCTGAATGCGCCTGCCACCGCGACACCTGCACCGATATTGCCGTTCACCAGCATAATGACCATCTGTACAATTGCCGGCAGCAAAACCAGTGAAACAATAAAGCTCTTGGTGTACCGGTGATTTCTGCTGTAAATCAGAGCCATGAACAGGCCGACTGCCAGCGATACAAGTGTTGCGATAAAAAAGGCTTTTCCCGTCAGTGTTCCGTTTTCTATAATGGTATTAAATAAAAAGTTCATGCCTGTGCTCCCCTCATTCTCATTCTTCTTTCGTCTGCAGCTGCAATCTCATTCTCCAGCATTTGTGTGACAAGGTACTGTGTCTGGAACTGGAAATACCGGCGGTATCCGCTTCCATACTTGGAATAGGATACGCTGAAGATTTTCAGGCGGCTTAATATGTTCGCCAGCTTCTGCGGCATTGCTCCCATGATTTTGATCTCCATCAGATACTGGTCAGGCTGCAGCAGCGCATGTCCGTAACCGCCGTGACGCAGATCCAGATCCAGCGTGCGCCACCGGATGTTTCTGTCAAAAGTGATCCGCAGCTCCGGGTCTTCGACGCCGTACATGGCAATCCTGTCATAGGAGACAACCATCTGCGGCTTCAGATCCCGGTACCGCTGCCGGAAATAATTGATTTCGCCGGAAATCTGCTGCTCCACCGGTCCCCAGTTCTGCTGTTTTCCGATTTGTTCTGCGCATAAATGATTCCCTGCACGTTCTGTTTCCGGGGCATTTCTGTCCGGCACATCACTGTCCAGATATCTGACCGCATCTTCGTATCGCATCGGAACCCGGCGCTTGTATACGACACCCTGGAATTTCTTCTTGATCTCGACAAAAGAAGTACTCTCATCCGTCGGCGTTCCATAGCTGCGCAGCCGGAGTTTTTCTTTGTACAGCGGCTTGTCCAGCGACGTGCGGATCAGCCGGAAATCCGGTGTATCATAATAGATATTCAGAATCGACGTTTCGCCATACTGATCCACACATGCGATGCCCTCCAGTTCAGCGCGCAGCGCGCGGTACTGAAACTGATTCATGAGATATTTTGTTTCGACACGTTTAAAAACGCCTTTATTTTTCATAACAGAATTCCCCTCGTTGTTCTGTGTTTTTCTTTGTTTACCTGATCTGATGCATATCTTAAAGGCGATACCTTAAGCGAAGTTTAAGAATCAAAAAAAGAACCGGGAAATTTATTCCCGATTCTCACTTCTTTATAAAATAGATCCTGCGAAGGCTCATTTTCCCCTGTATTCTGCCGCCATGCGCTTCATTTCCCGCGCATTCTCCATTGCAGCCTCTGTTATGGCTGCGCCGCCGAGAATCCGCGCCAGTTCTATGACGGAATCCTCTGCATCCAGTTCGCGAATCTGCGTCCGTGTGACACCGCCTTCCGCCTGCTTCTCAATCAGAAAATGCTGATCCGCCATGGCAGCGATCTGTGCCAGATGCGTAATGCAGATTACCTGATGATGTCCGGCGATGCGTGCCATTTTCTCCGAAACCATCTGCGCGGTCCTTCCGCTGATACCGGTATCGATCTCATCAAAGATCAGGGTCCCGCGGCCGCCGCGTTCTGCCATGATCGTCCGGATTGCCAGCATGATACGGGACAGTTCACCGCCGGAAGCCACATCCGACAGCGGCCGCAGGGGCTCACCGGGATTGGTGGAAATCATCCAGGTGACAAGATCTGTGCCGTCAGCTCCATAATGATCTGCCGTTTCAAACTGAATGGAAAATTCATTGGAAAGGAAATTTAACTCCAGCAGTGCTGCACGCAGTTCCCCGGAAAACGCCTCTGCCGCTTTCTTCCTGGCTGCAGTCAGCCGTCCGGAGAACGAAGCGAGTTCCTTCTCTTTCTTTGCCAGCGCCTGTTCCAGCTCTGCTTTCTTCTCTGCAAAATGCAGCAGTGTATCCAGCCGCACGGCCTGTTCTTCCCGATAGGCCAGTACATCTGCCGTGGTTCTGCCGTATTTGGTCTGCAGACTGCGGATCAGATCCAGACGTTCCTCCGTCTGACGGAATTCCTCCTCAGAAAATGTAAATGCATCCAGATAAGAAGAAACTGCGCGGTTAAAATCTTCCAGAACACTTTCTGCATCGGTCAGTGTCTGCTCCATTCCTGCAATTTCTTCATCATATCCTGCTACCGCATTCAGTTCTCTGATGGCCCGTGAGATCTGTTCTCCCGCGCCGCTGTCGGATCCGGTAAACTGATAGGCAAGATTCAGACCTTCCGCGATCTTGCGGCTGTTGGACATCAGACGGTACTGCTTTTCCAGCTGTTCCTCCTCGCCTTCCCGAAGACCGGCAGCGTCAATCTCATCAATTGCGAACCGCAGATAGGAAATCTCGCGTTCCCGCTCGGCCTCATTCAGCCGGAACGCACCGAGTTCTTCCTGCAGCTTCTGGTATGTACGGAAACAGGCCGCCGTCTGCACCCGGAGTGCAGAAATCGTTTCTCCGCCATAGGCATCGATGAAGTCAAGCTGCTTTGCACGCTGCAGAAGCGACTGGTGCTCATGCTGTCCGTGAATTTCCAGAAGCAGTGCCGCGGCCTGACGGAACTGCGCCACAGTACACGCCTCCCCGTTAATCCGGTTCATCGTCCGGCCGTTTTTGATCTTGCGGGTAAAGATCAGCTGTCCCTCTTCCGGTTCGATCTCCAGTTCCTTCAGACGTTCTGTCTGCTCCGCCGTTTCAACCTGGAAAACAAGTTCCACAAGCGCCGAATCCGCCCCTTCCCGCATCATTTCCTTCGAGAATTTCTGTCCCAGGGCAATATTAATAGACCCGAGCAGGATCGACTTGCCCGCGCCGGTCTCACCGGTCAGAATATTCAGCCCCGATCCAAATGAAACTTCCGCTTCATCGATCAGGGCAAGATTTTTCACATATAAACTCGTAAGCATTTTTATCCTATAATCCGTTCTAAACGCCGCATAACCTGTTCTGCTTCACTCTGGCTGTGTGTCGCACACATAATCGTATTGTCGCCCGCGATACATCCGACAATCTCTTCCAGCTGCAATTCATCCAGAACAGCTGCCGCGGCCATCGCCATGCCGGATGCGGTATGCACAACCAGAATGTTATCCGCTGCAGCCATCGACTGCAGAGAATCCTTCAGCACGCGAATATATCTTCCTGTCTCATCCGGCGCTTCCTGCCGGGCAATTGAATAATGAGATCCGCCCCCTTTACTTCCAACTTTTGTAAGTTTAAGTTCACGGATATCCCTCGATACGGTTGCCTGTGTTACTGAGAAGCCGCTTTCCTCCAGTTTTCCCGCCAGTTCTTCCTGTGTTTCAATATCATATTCCCGGATCAGACGCAGGATCTGCGCCTGTCGCTCTGCTTTCATATCATTCTCCGTTTCTGCCGCACCTTCGGTCATCAAATCCGAACCTGCGTCTGAATTGCCGCCCGCATCCTGTCAATGCAGGGGACTCCTCAACTGCGTTGAGATTTATCAGAAGCTTCTCATTTTTCTGCTCAGTGTCTCCAGGAAGCTGTCGTCATTGATTTTGATAAACAGCGCTTCCTGATTCGCCTGCCTGATTTCAATCCGGTCCCCTGTCAGCATGGAAATCTTGGTGTCACCATCAAAGTAGGCAGCCGCGTGTTCTGTCGTATTGTCGCGTCCCGGTCCGATCACGACACTGATGGTCTCATCACCCGGCAGTACAATGCTGCGTGTATTCAGCGCATGTGCCGCGAGCGGTGTCATCAGGATCATCTCTGCGCGGGGCGAAATAATCGGCCCGCCGACTGAAAGGGAGTATCCGGTGGATCCGGTCGGCGTCGAAATAATAATACCGTCCGCCTTGTAAGAATTTAAATATGCATCATTTACATAGTTTTTGACGGTGATCATGCCCTGTGTCTCATCTTTTCGGATGACAATATCATTCAGTGCAACGTCACTGATAATCTCCTGGTCCTCACGATACACCGTTCCATTCAGAACCATGCGGTGCTCGATCTGAAAGTCGTCGTTTATCAGATGATCCAGCGCGTCATAGATCGAGTTCCTGTCGATCTCTGCGAGGAAGCCCAGCGTCCCGAGATTGATGCCGAGCAGCGGAATCTGCCGGTCGATGGTGTCGGTCGCAGACAGAATCAGTGTTCCGTCACCGCCCAGTACGATGATGCACTCTGTTCCTTCCGGAATACTGTCCGGATTGGTATAACGATGCTTCGGAGACGGTGTCCGTCCGCCTTCCGCACAATAGGTACAGGTCCTTCCATGCTGCCGCAGATACGCAACAATGGAATTGGTAACGGTGAGTTCCGGATCTTTGATTGTATTGGTTATGATATAAAATTGCTGCATACCATACTCCTGATTTTAACAAATCCTTTTCGTTATGTCAACGCATCGTGAGACTGCCGGACCGCCTGCCGCAGGGAATGCTCCCAGTCAGCTCCCGGCTCTTCTTCTGCCGGATTTTTCTTTAAATACAGCAGGTACTCAATATTTCCTTCCGGCCCTTTGATCGGCGAGAAGTCAATCCCGCACACCGTAAAACCGATCGATTCCGCATACAGCGCAACCTGCCGGATCACCTCTTCATGTACTTCCGGATCCCTGACGACCCCCTTCTTGCCGACCTTCTCCCGTCCGGCTTCAAACTGCGGTTTCACAAGACAGACAACTTCACCGGTCTCTGTCATCAGTTCACGGACCGGCAGCAGAACCTTTGTCAGTGAAATAAAAGAAACATCAATTGATACAAATGACGGATGTTCTTCGATCGACTCTGCCGTCAGATACCGGATGTTTGTTTTCTCCATACAGACGACTCTTGGATCTTCCCGGAGCTTCCACGCCAGCTGTCCGCGTCCCACATCCACCGCGTAGACCTTTACAGCACCGTTCTGCAGCATACAGTCGGTAAATCCGCCTGTTGAAGCACCCACATCCATGCAGACGCGGCCTGTCAGATCCGGCGCAAATACAGCAAGTGCTTTCTCCAGCTTCAGGCCGCCGCGGCCTACATAAGGAATCGGATTGCCACGGTATTCAATCGCGGCTTCCGTGCTGAACTTCATGCCCGCCTTGTCTTCCTTCTGACCGTCAACAAATATTTCTCCGGCCATTATCAGCGCTTTCGCCTTCTCACGGGATCCGGCAAAGCCGCGTTCCACCACCAGAACATCTAATCGTTCTTTTGCCATAATGCCATGATCCTCTCATAGACTGTATCTTCATCAATGCCCGCCAGCTTCTGCTGTGATGCGACATCGCCATGTCCCACAAACAGATCCGGAATCGCGGCGATCTCAACATGCACAGGCAGACGTTCCGCATTGGCATAGGTCAGAACCTGCTGTCCGAAACCGCCTGTCTGAACGTTCTCCTCGATGGTAAAGAATCTATCGTGTGTTTCAGCGAGTTCCCGGAGAAGCTCCGTATCCAGCGGTTTCACAAACCGCATATTCACCAGTGTGGCATCCAGGCCCTCTTTTTTCAGGCGCCGTGTCACGGCCAGCGCTGTTTTAACCATTGCGCCGACTGCAAGAATCGCCACTTTTTCACCCCGTTCGATCACTTCCGCTTTCCCCAGCTCGATCGGTGCGCGGTGATAAGTCAGCCCGCCATATGCCTCCCCTCTGGGATAACGGATCGCGACCGGCCCGTCAAAATCCACGGCATACTTTACCATGTCGGACAATTCCCAGTAATTCTTCGGTGCCATAACTGTCATATCCGGCAGCATCGAAAGATAGGAAAGATCAAAGCAGCCATTGTGTGTCCTGCCGTCTGCTCCGACCAGGCCTGCGCGGTCCAGTACGAATACGACGTGCAGTTTCTGCATACAGACATCCTCCATGATCTGGTCATATCCGCGCTGGAGGAACGATGAATAAACAGCGACCACCGGAACCAGACCGCCCAGTGCGAGTCCCGCCGCAAAGGTCACTGCATGCCCTTCTGCAATCCCGACATCAAATGTACGCTCCGGATAAAGATTGGCAAACCGCTTCAGACCGGTTCCTTCTGTCATGGCCGCTGTAACAGCAACGACATCCTGTCTGCGGGTGCCGAGTTTCCGCATAACTGTCGAAAAAACATCCGAATAGGTCGGATTGCTCTCTGAGAGCGGCAGTCCGTTTTTCGCATCAAACGGGCCTGTTCCGTGAAATCTGGACGGATGCCGGACGGCCGGCGCATATCCCTTGCCTTTTTCTGTCAGAACATGGACCAGCACCGGACCATTGAATTTCTTTGCTGTCTGCAGCACCTTAATCATCATCGGAATGTTGTGTCCGTCGATCGGTCCCAGATACGTGAATCCCATATCTTCGAACAGCATGCCCGGAATGACGAGCTGCTTAATCCCGCTTTTGGCATGCCGGATTGCATTGACCATCCGGTCTCCCACCCGCGGAATCTTTTCAAGTGCTGTGCTGACCCCCATCTTCAGGTCGGTGTACGCCGACGAGGTACGGACTTTGCTCAGATATTCCGACATACCGCCGACGTTCGGGGAAATAGACATCTCATTATCATTGAGCACAACCACATAGTTTGTCTTCAGCTGTGCCGCATTGTTCAGAGCCTCAAATGCCATTCCGCCGGTGATGGATCCGTCACCGATCACAGAAACCACACTGTAATCATCTCCGCGGAGATCTCTTGCCGTCACATAGCCCAGTCCGGCCGAGATCGAGGTGGAACTGTGTCCCGTATCAAAGCTGTCGCAGTCACTCTCACTCCTGCGCGGGAAGCCGCTGATGCCGCCCTTCTTGCGCAGTTTATCAAACTGCTCTTTCCTGCCGGTCAGAATCTTATGCGTGTAGCACTGGTGTCCGACATCCCAGATCAGCTTGTCCTTTGGAAATTCATACACTCTGTGCAGTGCGATCGTCAGTTCCACAACACCCAGATTCGAGGCGAGATGTCCGCCTGTGCGGCTCACCTTCTGGATCATGAATCTGCGTATTTCCTTTGCCAGCTTCGGCAGTGCTTCTTCCGGAAGTTTCTGTATATCATTTGGATGATTGATCTGCTCCAGCATATCATTCTCCTTCCCTGATGCGCATGCAGCACTTGTTTTTTTGTTCCGTCAGCACATCCGCTGCAGTGGATGCTGCTGTCAGCTGTTTCGCAGCGCCATATACCGGATCAGCTGTTTCAGAAATGCAGTGTCTCCAGACACATTCTCAAGCAATGCAATTGCCTCATCTGTCAGCTGCTGTACAAGTGTCTCTGCTTTCTCTACGCCGCCAAGCAGCGACACAAATGTGCGTTTTTCATTGGATTCATCAGATTTTACAGGTTTTCCCAGTGTTTCCTCTGTCGCCGTCAGATCCAGTATATCATCCCGGATCTGGAAGGCTGCACCCAGTCTGCTGCCGGTTTCCTCCATGCGGCGGATCTCGTCAGGATCTGCGCCGCCCAGCACGGCACCGATCATCAGCGGTGCCTCCAGAAGTGCCGCTGTCTTATTTTCATAAATGTATTCCAGAGTCGGTCTGTCCGGGTTCAGATTGCCACGCTTGTCATTTTCCACATCGACACTCTGACCGCCGAGCATTCCGTGGATCCCGGTTTTCTCTGCGAGAATCTTCAGCGCGCGCCATCTGCGCGCCATGTGATCTGCGGCGACCTCCCGCACAACCATGCATCCTGCAGGTGCCGGTGAACGGTCCTCCTCATAACAGTCCGGAAATGCATTCAGAACCGTTTCATATGCCAGATTCAGCAGCGCATCTCCTGCAAGAATGGCACCCGCTTCTCCGAACATCATGTGTGAAGTAGGTTTCCCGCGCCGCAGTTCGTCATTATCCAGTGCGGGAAGATCGTCGTGAATCAGCGAATGGGTATGAATCATCTCAATGGCTGCCATAAACGGCTTCGCCTTCTCCGGATCAGCCCTGTGGATCAGACAGCTCTCATAGAGCAGAAGCGGACGGATCCGCTTCCCGCCGGCAGCGAGCGAATAACGCATGGCCTCCGCAAGCCGTGCGGCATACCCTTCGCCGGCACTGTCCGGAAAATATTCTGCGACAGCATCCTGCACCCATGTGGTCTTTCTGCTTAATTCCTTCTCAAAGTCCATATTTAAAACTCCGTCAGCTGCCCGTCCGCATTTACCTGCAGCATCTTCTTCTCCACTGTATCAATCTTCTCACTGCACTGCTTCAGCAGTTCCATTCCTTTCTGGTACACCTGAAAAGATGCCTCCAGGGAGATATCCTTATTCTCGAGCTGCTCCGCCAGCGCATCCAGGGCTTCGAAGGCTTCCTCGAGTGTCATGGTCTGATCCTGATTCTGTTCCTGTGTCATATTTTTTACTCCCTTTTCCCGGTAAATCAGAGTTTGTCGAGTACGCGCCCGCTTTGCAGAATGCCATTTTCTACGCGGCTCAGATAGAATTCGCCGCTTTAGAAAAGGCATCCTGATACAGGCGCGAGTTCTACAAACCCCGATTTGTCACTTAACAGCTTCCACCCTCGCATCAATTTGTCCGTCCCGCACGTAGATCCGCAGCGGATCGCCGGGGGCGGTCTCTTTTACACTTGTGATTCCGCGGCCTTCACGGTTCTCAACGCGGGCGTAGCCCTGGTTCAGCTTGTTCAGGGGCGACAGGCCCTCAAAGCTCTTAATCAGCAGCTGAAGACGATGCCTTTTTCCTGTCAGAATATCCTGCATCTGCCGCGGCAGTTCCTGCTGCAGGCGCTCCAGATGCAGTCTGTCCCGCTCCAGGCAGCGCGCCAGTGTCTGCTCCATCTGCAGCCGGTAATCTGTCAGCTGTGTCCGGGAACGTTCGATCTGTTTGGCCGGTGCGAGATAATTCCATCTGGTGATCCGCTGTCTGAAGCCGTCACGGGCATGCTGCACCCTGCCGGCCATCCCCATCTGAAGACGCCGCTCTGCGCGCTCCAGGCGGTTCAGAATTGCCGTCACATCTGCGACAGCGAGCTCGGCTGCTGCAGACGGCGTCGGTGCACGCAGATCTGCAGCAAAATCGGTGATCGTGGTATCTGTCTCGTGGCCGACCGCTGAAATAATCGGTGTGCGGCAGTCAAACACGGCCTGCGCGACTTCTCTTTCATTAAATGCCCACAAATCCTCGATGGAGCCGCCGCCTCTTCCGACAATGATGCAGTCAAGCCCCATTGCATCCAGTGTCTCAATTCCCCGCACGATACTCTCGGCGGCACCTTCCCCCTGTACCAGCGCGGGATACAGGATCAGCTGCACATACGGATTTCTTCTTGTGGCAATATTGCGGATATCCTGAATGGCGGCACCGGTCGGTGCGGTAACAATGCCGAGGGTTCTGACATAGGCCGGAACCGGCTGCTTGTACATCGGGTCAAACAGTCCCATTTCCTCCAGTTCCTGCTTCAGGCGCAGAAATTTCTCATAGAGAATACCCGCACCGGCAAGCTGGATTTTTCTGGCATAGAACTGATAGCGGCCATCCCGCTCAAATACATCAACCGCGCCTGTTGCCACGACGCGGTCTCCTTCTTTCATACGAAAATCCAGTCCGCGGCGCGCACTGGAAAACATAACACAGGATATTGCCGATGAGGCATCTTTCAGGGTGAAGTAGATGTGTCCCGACCGGTGATAGGTACAATTACTTACTTCTCCTGAAACAGAAAGCCTCTGCAGCAGAAAATCCCGGGCAAACATATTTTTGATATATGAATTGATCTGACTGACGGAATATATATTACTCACGTTTCCATCCTGGCAATCTTTCCGAGGATTCCGTTGACAAAGGACGCGGAATGATCTCCGCCGTATTTCTTGGCAATCTCAACGGCCTCGTTGATCGCGACGCCGGTCGGAATCTCCTCATCAAAACGGATCTCATATACGGCAAGACGCAGCAGATTCAGATCAACCTTG
>JAFUCM010000037.1 GCA_017459675.1 Eubacterium sp. | reverse complement strand
CGCCGTGGAATATAAGGAGCTGAAAGGACATCTGGTCATGGAACATGTCGATTTCGGCTATGTTCCGCAGAAAGAAGTGCTGCATGACATTTCCCTGTTCGCAAAGCCGGGACAGAAAATTGCATTTGTCGGTTCTACAGGCGCGGGCAAGACCACGATCACCAATCTGATCAACCGGTTCTATGACATTCAGGACGGAAAGATCCGCTACGACGGGATCAACATCCGGAAAATTAAAAAAGCAGATCTGCGCCGCTCGCTCGGAATCGTTCTGCAGGAGACCAATCTCTTTACAGGAACCGTCCGCGACAACATCCGGTTCGGCAAGCTGGATGCGACAGACGAAGAGATCGAGGCAGCAGCTAAGCTGGCGAATGCACATGGATTTATCACGCGTCTGCCGCAGGGTTACGACACCGTGCTGACCGGAAACGGCAGCAATCTGAGCCAGGGGCAGCGGCAGCTTCTGTCCATTGCACGGGCGGCAGTGGCCAACCCGCCGGCTCTGATTCTCGACGAGGCAACCTCATCCATTGATACACGAACAGAGATGATCGTGCAGGACGGCATGGATAAGCTCATGCAGGGCAGAACAACCTTTGTCATCGCGCACAGACTCTCCACTGTCCGCAATGCCAACTGTATTATGGTTCTGGAAAAGGGAAATATCATTGAGCGCGGCACACATGAAGAACTGCTGGAGATGAAGGGAAGGTATTATCAGCTCTATACGGGAAAGCAGGCGCAGGCGGCCGGCTGAAGCAGCAGATGGGATAGATTCACTGATCTGCAAAGGATAAAAGCTTCTGCTGACAGAGATCAGGAAATCGATTATCAGATCAGGGCAATGCTTGCGAAGCTGCAGGCGCTCGGAATCGCAACAGAAGATCTGGAAATTAAAGAATAAGAAAAAAGAAGCGGTCTCAAAGCCATACCAGGGTTTTGAGACCGCTTCTTTGCGTGCTTGACGGAAACGTGTTCAGGCCTGTGCCATGGCTGCTTCAAGCGCTCTTGCAAACTGGTCCGGACAGGAGGTGGCCTTTGGTCCGCAGGTGGTTCCCTTCAGGAGTTCTGCGACTTCGGAGGCTTTGCGGCCCTTGACAAGCCGACTGATGCCTTTGAGGTTGCCGTTGCAGCCGCCCATGAACTGGACGTCCTGAATCAGGCCGTTGTCATCGATTTCAAACTGGATCATCTGGGCACATGTGCCGGTGGTTTTGTACTGGTACTGCATGGTGGTTTCCTTTCTTAAAGTATATTATGCGTTCGTTCAACATTCCAACGCAGGCACGCTTCCGCTGGCTCGGATTCGCAGCGGTACGTAAGCTTCATAAGGCGATGCCTTATTCAGCAAGTACCGGCGATCCTCGGACTACCTGCTTATGGAACTGTTGAACTCACTTAAAAATAGAGGATGAAATAATAATAGGCAGATCCCGGGGTGACTCCAGAAAGTAGTCGTATTCAGCAGTTTCCCCGAATCCGTAAGAGGCGTATGCGAATTTTGCGCGCGCCCTGCGTGTGCAGTCGCCGTCTGCCTGTGTGTCGCCGACATAGACAGCGTCGGTCAGGTGATAGCGGTCCATGATGAGACGGATGTTGCCGTCCTTGGGAAGGTTCGTGTCTCCGTTGCTGACAAAGCCGCGGAAATATTTGCCGAATCCTGTTTTTTCAAGGAAGAGTTCGATGTATCCTGCCTGTGCGTTGCTGACGATAAACAGCGGGCATCGCTGTGACAGGGTCTGCAGTGCTTCTTCAAGTCCGTCATAGATGTACGGCATTTCTTTGCGAAGGTCAGCTTCTTCTTCTTCGAACCACTCCGGCAGCATCTTTGCCAGAATCTCCGGGTCTGCTTCCGGAACGAGATCGACACCGATCTCATCCAGCGGTTTGCCGAATTCTGAAGTAAGCATTTCGGCGGTCAGCCGCGGCTCAAATCCAAAACGTGCCAGAACGCGGTTCCAGGCTCCGGCGACGATTGCGCGGGAATCCCACATGGTTCCGTCTACGTCAAAGATCATGCCGAAGCGCGGTTGGTATTGCTCTGTCATAGATTATCCTTTCTTATGAATTTTTGATCATGGAAAGTATATCACGCAGATCGAAGTTAGGAAATGCAAACACCGCGTTTTTCTTGCTTTTTAGGCATGATTATGGCATGATGTTAAGATACATGTCTGTAAGAAAGGACAGCGCTTTTTAATATGAAAATACTTACCATTGCAGTACCCTGTTATAATTCAGAAGCGTACATGAGAAATTGTATCAATTCACTGCTTCCGGGCGGTGAAGACGTGGAGATCCTGATTATCGATGACGGTTCCACAAAAGACCGGACACCGGAAATTGCGGATGAATATGCGGCAGCATATCCGACCATTGTCCGGGCGATCCATCAGGAGAATAAAGGACACGGCGGTGCGGTAAATACCGGAATCGCCTCTGCAGAAGGCTTATTTTTTAAGGTGGTCGACAGTGATGACTGGGTGGATGCCGAGGCGTATGCAAAGATTCTCGCCACACTGAAAAGTCTGGTGCGAAGCGGTACGCTCACGGATGTACTGCTCTCGAATTTTGTCTATGAGAAACAGGGAGCCCGCAATAAACGTGTGATGCACTACCGGAAGTTTTTCCCGAAGGACCAGCTGTTTACCTGGAAGGATATGAAGCCGCTGGCGATGAACCGGCAGGTGCTGATGCACTCAATTATTTTCCGGACAGACATCCTGCGGGAAAGTGGTCTGGAGTTGCCGGAACACACATTTTATGTAGACAATCTGTACGCCTACATCCCGTTCCTTAAGGTTGAGACCATGTATTATATGGATGTGAATTTCTACCGGTATTTTATCGGCAGGGATGATCAGTCTGTCAATGAAAAAGTGATGATCAGCCGCCTGGACCAGCAGGTGAAGGTCAACAACATGATGATCGATTTCATGGGACAGGAAGGAAAGAAGGCAAAAGGAAAACAGTGGACATTTCTGGTGCATTCTCTCCGGACGATCATGATGGTGACCACAGTCATGCAGATCCGTGCAAATACGCCGGAAGCACTGGCGGGAAAGAAAGAACTCTGGAAACGGCTGAAGGAAAAGGACTATGGCGCATATATGTGGATCCGGATGAGTCTGCTCGGAATTACTGCAAATCTGCCCGGCAAACCCGGAAGGAAGTTTATCGAGCTTGCCTATAAGATTACGCAGCACAGGTATGGGTTCAACTGACTGCGTCAGCAGCGGAGACATCCCGGGGCTTATACAGTGTCCCCATGTTATAATTATTTGAGGTATACAAATCATGAGAGCAGGAACTGGCTATGATGTACACCGGTTTGCTGAAAACCGGAAATTGATTCTCTGCGGGGTGGAGATTCCGTATGAGAGGGGACTTCTGGGGCATTCTGATGCGGATGTTGCACTGCATGCGGTGATGGACGCGCTGCTCGGCGCCGCTGCTTTGCGGGATATCGGATATCATTTTCCTGATACAGACCCGGCATATGAAGGAATCTCAAGCATGAAACTTCTGGAGCGCGTCGGCGAAATGCTGCTTGAGAAGTTTTATGTGGTGGAAAATATCGATGTCACGATCATCGCACAGGCCCCGAAACTCCGCCCGTACATTGATCAGATGGTCTATAATATCGCAGATGCGCTGCGGATCGATACGGATCAGGTGAATGTGAAGGCTACGACAGAGGAAGGCCTCGGATTTACCGGCGCGCTGGAAGGAATTTCCGCGCAGGCTGTCTGTATGATCGCATCCGTGCTGGATGAGCTGGATGCCGGCGGACCCGGAAACGGCTGCGGACCCGGCGGATGCGGAGGATGTCCGGGATGCGGAAACTGTACGATCAACGAAGAGCCCACACTGAATTGAGGCTCTGGCGGATCGCAGTACTTCTGTATACAAAGTAGTGGAAGGCGCACAGAGTACGCCGCGCAGCCCGCGCGTGATCGAAGATCACGATTTACAATGAGATGTAATGGATTTAAGGAAGGAGTCCAAACACCATGAAATTATATAACACACTGACAAAACGCAAGGAAGAGTTCGTCCCGATTGAGCCGGGAAAGGTCAGCATCTACGTCTGCGGACCGACCGTTTACAATCTGATTCATATCGGCAATGCGCGTCCGATGATCGTGTTTGACACAGCCCGCCGCTATATGGAATACAAAGGATATGAAGTCAATTATGTCTCGAATTTTACAGACGTGGATGACAAGATCATTAACAAAGCCATTGAAGAGGGTGTCTCCGCCGATGTGATTTCCACCCGCTACATTGCGGAGTGCAAGAAGGATATGGCGGATATGAATGTGCGTCCGGCTACCACACATCCGCTGGCGACGCAGGAGATCCCGGGCATGATCGATATGATTACGAACCTGATCGAACAGGGATATGCCTATGATGTAAACGGAACCGTTTATTTCCGTACCCGTAAATTTAAAGAGTACGGAAAGCTGTCACACAAGAATCTGGATGATCTGCGCTCCGGTTTCCGCGATCTGAAGGTGACCGGAGAGGACCAGAAGGAAGATCCGCTTGATTTCGTGCTCTGGAAACCGAAAAAAGATGGTGAGCCGTACTGGGATGCGCCGTGGAGCAAGGGACGCCCGGGCTGGCACATTGAGTGCTCGGTCATGGCAAAGCATTATCTCGGCGATACCATCGATATCCATGCGGGCGGCGAAGATCTTGTTTTCCCGCACCATGAGAACGAGATTGCACAGAGTGAATGCAGCAATGGCGTGCCGTTTGCGCATTACTGGCTGCACAATGCATTCCTGAACATTGATAACCGGAAAATGAGTAAATCTCTCGGCAATTTCTTTACCGTGCGCGACATCAAGGAAAAATACGATCTGATGGTGCTCCGGTTCTTCATGCTTTCTGCGCATTACAGAAGCCCGCTGAATTTCAGCGCCGAGATTATGGAGTCATCGAAAAATGCGCTGGAGCGCATGGTCAATTCAGTCGACCGCCTGAACGATCTGATTAAGGCTGCCGAAGCAAAGCAGAATGGAACCGTTGCGGCCGATGCATCGCTGTGCACGGAAGAAGAGCAGGCAAAGCTCGAAGAGATGAAGCAGTACCGTGCAAAGTTTGAGGAGGCGATGGACGACGACATCAATACTGCAGATGCGATTGCTGCTGTATTTGAACTGATTAAATTTGCCAACACAGAAGTGACAGAGGCGCGCACCGGCAGTTTTGCTGCACTTGTCCGCAAGGAAATCCTGACACTCTGTGATATTCTGGGCCTGATCGTCGAACGCAAGGCAGAAGTGCTCGACGAAGAGATTGAACAGCTGATCGCAGAGCGTCAGGCGGCCCGCAAGGCAAAGAATTTTGCACGCGCCGATGAGATCCGTGACCAGCTGCAGGCGCAGGGAATCATTCTGGAAGATACCAGAGAGGGTGTCAAGTGGAAAAGAGCCTGATGAACAGTTCCGGTGGAATTCCGGAAATGCTGGCAGATTTATATGAGATTCCGAAGCAGGATATCAAGTCATACTCACCGCTGACATTTGCCTATATCGGCGACGCTGTATTTGAACTGCTCGTGCGTTCCGTTCTGGTGCAGAGCGGAAACGCATCTGTCAACAAACTGAACAAGGCGGCCAGCAGAATCGAGTGCGCGCCGCGTCAGTCCGCCATGATCAAGGCGATCAGGGAGGATCTGACTGAGCAGGAACTTAAGATCTACAAGCGCGGGCGGAATGCCAAGAGCGTAACCAAGGCAAAAAACGCGACCACCGCGGAGTACCGGCGTGCCACCGGACTGGAAGCCGTGATCGGATATCTGTATCTGACCGGAGATCTTCGGCGCGCAGCAGAACTGCTGAAGCTCGGGATTGAGAGGACGAAATAAATCGTCGTTTGTCGGGGTGATTGTTTCATAAAACTTTGCGTCCGTTCAGGACGATGATAATACCGGAAACTCTGAATCCCAGGGTACCCAAAGTCCGTATTCAGGCATCAGGGACATCCAAAATGCAGGAAACTTCAAATTCCAGGGTACAGCGACTTCACAGGCGATAAATAACAATACAGAAGGAGACAGTGACTCACCCCCTTTAACTCACCGGGAATTGCAGTAGAAAAGGATAAGTGTATGCAAGATAAGGATACAGGATATATCGAAGGCCGCAATGCCGTGCGGGAAGCGTTTCAGGCGGGGCGGACAATCGACAGATTATTTGTGCAGGAAGGGCTGAAGGACAGCGCCGTCTCGACGATCCTCCGGGCCGCGAGAAAGGGCGGCGTAACGGTGCGGTTTGTCACGAAAGAGCGTCTGGACCAGATGTCTGAGACGGGTTCGCACCAGGGAGTCATCGCGTCAGCGGCTTCCTACAGCTATGCGTCGGTGGATGCGATTCTTGCGGCTGCACAGGAGAAGGATGAGGCGCCGTTCCTCTTTCTTCTGGACGGGATTGAAGATCCGCACAATCTCGGGGCAATTATCCGGACTGCGAATCTGGCGGGTGCGCATGGCGTGATTATCGGCAAGAACCGGGCTGTCGGGCTGACCGCAACGGTCGCGAAGGCTTCAGCCGGTGCCATCAATTATACGCCCGTTGCGAAGGTGACCAATCTCGGAAATACGATTGAACAGCTCAAGGAGAAGGGCATCTGGTTTGTCTGTGCAGATATGGGCGGGACAACGATGTATGATCTGGATCTGAAAGGACCGGTCGGCCTCGTGATCGGAAATGAGGGCAGCGGGGGCAGCCGTCTGGTGCGGGAAAAATGTGATGTTGTCGCGTCGAGTCCGATGCACGGAGATATTGATTCACTGAATGCTTCGGTTGCTGCGGGTGTGCTCGGATTTGAGATTGTGCGGCAGCGGATGCAGGGATAAGCAGAATGGGAAAATATAATCTGGAACAGGATGAGACGCTCGTACGGCAATACCAGGCCGGCGATGATCAGGCGGCCGAAGAGCTGGTCGAGCGGTATAAACAGCTGGTGCGGGCACATGCGCGCACACTTTTTCTTGCCGGCG
>JAFUCM010000164.1 GCA_017459675.1 Eubacterium sp. | reverse complement strand
GAAGAATCTTTGATCATCGAAGAATTCTCAGGCAAAGCCGAAAAACTTCGGCATAGTTTTTTCTTCGGCATAGTCGGTGCGCACATATGTATCATTTTCAGTAAAAGTAACACTTTCCAGCATTGAAGATTCAGCAAATGCACAATACTCAATCTGTGATAAGCTTGCTGGAAGTGTAACATTTTTCAGCTGATCCAGATTATAAAATGCATAACTGCCTATAGTAGTAACACCTTCCGGAACCCTTATTTCCTTTACATAATTATACTTCCCCGGGTCAGTTCCAAATAGATTAGAAGGAATTTTAATAGTACCATCAGAAAACTCAACCCTGTCAAGATACATTGCGCCCGATAATGCACTATCAGCATACTCAACTGAAGCAGGGATTTCAATTGTCTGGATTTTAGTACCTGCGATAAATTCTCCCCCAAGATTAGTAACAGTTTTGGGAATAATCAGTTCTGCAATAGAGGCGCAATTATAAAAAGCATTATTTTCAATGGATATAAGACCTTCCGAAAGTGAAACATCTGTCAATTTTTCACAATCAGAAAATGCATAACTTCCTATTGTTGTTACTGTGTTTGGAATCTCAATGTTACTGATTTTTGAACAATTAGAAAATGCGTAGCCTCTTATTTCTTTAAGTCCATCTGGCAATCTTACTACAGAAAGGCTTTCCATTCCACTAAGCAAATTGTAGCCGATAGTCGTAACGCCGCTACATATTTCAACACATGTTATTTGATTAAAATACTGTTCTAAAACATCATAATCCCACGGAATTGTATCCAGTTCCCCTGAATCGCTCGCCAAAGTAAGCGTGAGACCATTCTCTGTATTGGAAATCGCCCATGAAATACCGGTTCCCTCATCAGATCCCTCTACAATTGCATCTTCCACAAGACTATTCATTGCAGGTTGCGAAACCAGTTCTGTCTCAGCTTCATTAACCTCAATCACGTCATCTTCTTTTGGTCTACTAGCTGGTTCTTTCTCGTTGTATTCTGAATTAGAATTTTGATCATGGTTTCTATCAGAAACATACTCCTGATTCTGTGTCGTTTCCTCTAGCTTATTTTCTGATTCCGGTTTTTCTACAGAAGTCTCTGTTCCCTGCTCTTCCTGACCCTCAGAATTAATGCTTGCTGAGTTTGTTATCTCTTCACTTTCTTCTTCACTTTGTTCTTCATAGATTTCATTTGAGTCAGTAACGATCGCATCTGAGGATTCCGCATATACAGTCACCGCTCCCGGTGCAACTGTTGTGAATGCTATCACCAATGCTATAAACACAGATAATACTCTCTTCATTTCATCTCCTCAATTATGAATTAATTCACTATGTCAAATACTCTCTCTAGAAATATTTTATGTTTATTTTTACATGAGTTCTGATAAATAAGCGCCAATTTTTTGAAAATCTTATCAATAACGCTTCATTATTTCTTCGCCTTAATCTTCAAAATCTTCGACCATTTTCCGTTAATTTTTTCAACTTTTCCAGACGGATTACTTACATTCGTGTATGGGCGGATTCGTATGTAGTACTTTTTTCCCGCTTTCAATTTCTTAAGCATTACCTTCTTTTTACCTGCTCCTTTGACAGTTACATTCTTAGCCTTTTTGAATGATTTCTTCACACTGTATTGAATTTCATAACCTGAGACTCCGGTAATTGCTTTCCATGTTACTTTTGCCTTCTTTTTTTTCTGCGCCTTTGCCTTTGGGCCAGATACTTTCAGATTCAAGGCCTTTTTGACATTCTGAACATAGTCAGAACTGTTTAATGTATTACTATTATATTTCTGCACAGAATTATTACTTGTATCTATTGTTCTCTTTATATCCTGTTTAATGGTTTCCGTCTCAGATACCTTCTGTTCATCATCTGTCTCAGGCATTATTACTGTTTGAGCAGAACCCGGTAGCAGTTTTACCTTAACAGTTGAGTACTCCTCTAATGGTGGATTATTATTATAGAGCGACTTGCTTAGATATATGTCGATTAGATAAGTAATACCTTCTTTTAAATCCCCTAAACTGACAATTGAACCTTCATCATCATACACATCGAAATACCATTCGTCTTCATATGCCAGTTTCTCAAATTCAAAATGATAACTGCCTGATTGTTCAGGGTTAAATGAAAGTCTTTGTGTTCCACCAATGTAACAATTAAACTCACCGGTTTCAGCATTAATTTCCTCTTTTGGTCCTTCTGGAAGCTTTACTGAAGCATTTGGAGCATAAATATAACCATTATTCTGATACTCTTCCGCATCACCGGCTTCATTCTGGTTCCGAATCCTGTCACCCTTGAATTTAAGATAAGATAGTGTATAAACATCTTCTTCACGTCCAACTAATAGTACATTCCCGTATAATGTCAGTCCCTCACCCGCTTTAAAATCATAATTTTTTACTTCAAACGAATTCGATCCTGTTTCATTGCTAAATACTGCCGATGCATACTTCGAATGCATTTCTTGATTGACCACCGCCGCGACTCCATCTTCGTTTCCTTTCAAAGGAACAAAAACAGTAACCGTTGCATAAATATTATTATCAGCTATATCTGCATTTACAGTTATTTTTTCAGCATCAATATCAGCAGCAATCGCGGCCTTTCGTGTAGAACTAGCATTTTTTGCTGAGATAACATTCAATTCTTCTTCTGCCAAAACTACACCGATATCATCATCCCTGTTTTGTCCAGCCCAAACAGAAAAAGGCACCGAGCTCACACAAAGAACCGCTGCCATCAACATTGCTATCATTCTCTTTTTCATAACTGTCCACCTCATCATATGCCACTTCAATGATACACAAAAATTGTACCAAAAAAAGCAAAGAAATGGAATCTACAGAAAGATCCTAAAAGTCAGGTTTTAGGGTCAGTCCAGCGGTAGAAATAAGGAAGAAGGATCCAGAATACTCCGGATCCTTCACTTACTTATTTAACCTTTATTTTCACTAAAACTGCTTTGGTAAGCGGTTCATAATTTGCATTACCCGCCGCCGTAACATTGACTTTAAGCTTGTAAGTGCCCTTCTTCAGTCCCTTCTTGATGGTGATCTTACCCGACTTGGAGACTTTGATTTTCTTATTTCCAGATATCTTCTTAAACGTCACCTTGCCGACAGCTTTGCTGATCTTAAACGCTTTGGTTTTCTTGATTGTCAAGGTTTTCTTTTTTGATTTTTTATAGCTGACTTTTACAGATTTACCTTTCGCTGTAACCGGATTGTTGATTTTTTTCTTCTGATTCGCGACAGGAGAATTTACCTGAAGATTCACTTGCGGATTAGTAGAATCATGTTCTTCAACACTGCCAGAACCTTTTCCGGCATTATCGTTTTGGTCCGGTTTATCCGAGTTACTTTCTTCGGCACCGCCCTGACCGGACTCACCTGGATCGTTCTCTACGGCACCGTTCTGACCGGACACACCTGGATCGTTCCCTTCGACATCGTCCGGACCGGACACATCTGGATCGTTCCCTTCGACGTCATCCTGACCGGGACTAATTGTCGGCAATATTGATTTATAATGAATGTCCCTATGTATGAGATTATTATCTATAAGTCCAATGTTTTCGATTTTCTCCCACTCTTCTTGTGTACCAGTATAATAAACATCTTTTAACTGATAACACTCGTAAAAAGCACATTCATCAATTAATTCCAGAGATTCCGGAAGTTCAATCGCCGACAATTGTTCACATCCGCAAAAGGAGCTGGCAGAAACGGTTTTTACGCCTGCAGGGATTTTGATCCGATTCAGATTTCTGCATTCATAGAACGCGCATTCTCCAATCGAAACAACTTCTTCCGGAACGATTGTATTTGCACAGCCTTTCAGCAAAATCCCTGCCTTTGTTTCAATAATTGCATTACAATTCATTCTGCTGTCGTATACGGTATTATCATCTGACACCACGATTGTCTCGAGACCTTCACAACCATCAAATGCGCCTGAATTTATTGAAACAACATTTGCAGGAATAAATAATGATTTCATACATCTGCAGTTTCTAAAGGCTGCATAATTAATCTCTTTTACTTGATCCGGAATATCTACATCACCCAGATTCATGCACTCCGAAAATGCCCAGTCGTTTATGCTTGTGATACTTCCGGGAAGTACAACTTTTTTCAGACTTGTACATTCCCAGAATGCATATCTTCCTACAGTGGTCACACCTTCTTCAATAACAACTTCCTTAATGCTGCCAGCATAATCAATCCACGGTTCCTCATTTCCATAGTAATCATCCATTGTGCCGGTTCCGCTGATTGTTAAAATACCACTTTTATCCAAAGTCCATTGCACATTTTTTCCGCAGTCACCATTTGAAATATAAGAGTCTTCTGTGTCAATATTTGTTTCCGGCTCTTCCGCCAATACAGAAAAAGGCACCGAACTCATACAAAGAGCCGCCGCCATCAACATTGCTATCATTCTCTTAATCATAACTTCCCACCTCATCATATGCCGCTTTGATGATACACAAAAATTGTAGCAAAAATAAGCGAAGGATGGAATCCACAGAAAGATCCTAAAAGCTTGTTTTATTATCAA
The DNA here is from genome assembly GCA_017459675.1 of Eubacterium sp. Taxonomy (GTDB): domain Bacteria; phylum Bacillota; class Clostridia; order Lachnospirales; family Lachnospiraceae; genus CADBRN01. The sequence goes on along the minus strand of JAFUCM010000164.1, from coordinate 24,656 downwards.
AAGCCGAAATCATTTACCCATACCTGATTTTATTTAGACAAAAAGAAGGACCCAGATTCACTCTAATCCAGATCCCTCTCTCTTTCATTTACTGTCAGTACATTTTAAGGGTTCAGATATTCTCTTTCTATCAGTCAAGTCCACTGGTAATCTCCATCAGCACATATGTATAATGATGATTTGTATCCGGCTCGCGCAGATTTCCGGTCACCTGGCAGGAAGAGTTTTCCACCACGTACCCGTCCGCTTCACCGATCTCAAAGTTCAGTCCGCGGTTTTCTATAAAATTGTCGACTGCGTCGCCATAACTCTGGATTGAATGAACAACTCCGTCTGTCCCGTCAGACCTCCGTATATATACCGGCGTTTCAAGATTGACTGCCAGGCAGAGTTCGTTGTCACTGTCATTATAATAGCCGCTGAATACGGAAACACTGCGCACATCAAATGTTATGTCCGTTGTCTGATCAGAATCCATGCGGATCATGGGGGTATTTTCTGTTATGTTATCAGAAACCCTTGTCAGGCTGTCTGAACCGCTGTACCCGTCCGGTTCCCAGTGACACTCCAGAAAATCATCGTCATTTTCATACAGGTAATACTGGTTCCCTGTATTCGTTACATATACATAGGCAACACCGTCACCATGATTATCTGAGATACCTGTCAGATTTGTGACACTGATCAGCTCATAGGCAAACGGATCATCCTGTCCGCCGGCATAATTAAAAATTTTATCTCCCAGAAACTGTTTCCTCGCTGCGATGCTGCTCCCTGTCTGCCATACATAACCGGGCTCAGAAATTTTGCGAACTGCCTGATTCCAGTCATCTGCAATTCCGGCAGATTCAGCCGTCTCTTGTTCGTCTTCCAAAACAACGGTTCTGCCGCTTTCAGGTGTTTCCTCTGTGTCTGTACTGCCGGAAGCTGTGGATTCTGACGCCGGTGTAAAGACATCCTCAAACGCCGGGGGCGTTATCTTCGGTAATCCGAGCGAAGATCCTGCGTAAGTTTCCTCACTTTTCTGATCAGAATCTCCGGCACACGCCACAATCCATACAGCTGCTGCGATAAATCCTGCAATAAGCAGCAGAACTATTCCGGCCCTGCCCTTTTTGCGCAGCTGGGGATTTTCAGGCTGCGGCGTTTTTTCCTGTAACCCGGGTGACCGGATTTCGAATTCCTCTGTCGAAGGTTTGTTGTGAAGCGATCTCTTTCTAAAGCTCATGATGAGTCATCCCCTTTGGATTTGCATTATTCTATAAATTATTATACACGATAACATGCGAGATCGCATCTGGGGACTTTCGAGGCACAGGCAGGAAAATAACATGCACCTTGCCGACAGCTTTGCTGATCATAAACATTGGCCACCACTTCCGGGTTCGGGCGGAAATGACAGACAATATTCAATTGACCAGATACGTATATATCATTCGCCGCTAAGGTGCAGAAGTCTAATACTTTCTGACCTGTTTTTGTTCTTTTCAGCAGCATTTTGGAGCAGACCCAAAAGGTCTCAGGCTTGCTTCAAACCACCGCTTCGACAATGGTGTATTCCTTAAAATGCAGTTCCTGCACACCTGGCGTCTTGTTCTTATTAAAATTGAAGCTGAGCATATAGCCTTTCTTCAGGCCATAATCCTTCAAATATCCGATCAGCTGCTTTTCGCCGCGGGTATTATATTCCTGCCCGTTCCAGATCTTCATTTCGATAACATACTGAATACCCAGATAATCTATGATCAGATCCGTTCTTCCCATACTCCGGGTACGGGCTTCGATATAATAGTTCCCGCTTCCATTGATCAGCGGACGAATGTAAAGAAGAAACAGCTTCCGCCCGTTCTCTTCGACAAAGCTTTCCGTGCTGTCTCCGAAGCTCTCCGTAAAATGCTGTACGAACTTCTTAAGCACCAGATCCATGTCCAACCTGCCATTTTGAATAAACTGATTCTTATCCCGTTCACCTGCATCGTAAGTTGAGCTTCGGATGGCTTCCTCCGCGATAAACAGATTATAGAACCAGATCTCGAAAATCCGGTTGGATATGGCAACCTGTCCCTGGTTATCTTTCAGGAAGCCGAACATCGTGCCAATGGACACCAGCTCGGTTCCCGGATTATAAGGGATGCTCTTTCCGCAAAACAGAATATCATACAGCAAGGTTCGAAGGGTCGGATAATCCTTCACCTTTTTTGACATATCATCGAACAGCGAGTTGGATTCCCCGACAAGGCTGCGTACCACATCCAAAATACCGGTATGTGTCCAAGCATTTTTTCTGCCACCTTTGGAATATTGTAACTCAAGAAGCTGGCAAATACGCGATACCAGATAGGGATACCCGGCTGTGTAATCATAGATCTCCTGCGCTACTGCTTCCCCGTTCATTCCGGTTCTGTGGTCGGATTCATATTCCTTCAGCATCTGCGCGATCTGTTCCGGAGAAAAACTCATCTCGATGTCAAAATCTGCCGCAATGTTCCACGGGCTGTTGTCCGTATGTTCTTCTTCCGGGCGCAATTTCTGCTTCAGGTTTTTAATATCACACACACCGGCCAGTATGACGGACTGGAACGTTGCATATCTGTTCCGGTTATTATAATAGCCGCGAAGCTTCGCCAGAAAATCGATAAATACCTGGTTATTGGTTGCACTGTCAATCTCATCAATCATCAGGACTACTTTTCTTGGCAGTGCAGCGCATAGCAGGCTGATCTCCTGGAAGAGCTCAACCAGCTCAAAGTGCTGGGGATCCATCTGGATCACAGAGGCAAACGCTTTCAATGCAATGTCATATTCCGGCTCAGTACTGATCAGGTTGAGTCGCGAGGAGGAAACAAACGCTCTGGCAAACGCAAGAGCAAATGCATTTTCGTTCCTGAATTTCGCATCGCTCATCTGCATCTGAAAGTCCATGCTGACCACAAAGTAATCCTGGCTCAGATAATCGGAGAGTGCATGCAGAGTAGTGGTCTTCCCATACTGGCGGGCACGGTTGATTGTAAAGTACTTTCCCTCGTCAACAAGTGTCTTTACCTGCAGCATCCGCTGCCCGAGGCTGACCATGTAGTGCTGCGTGGGATCACAGATCCCCGTTGTATTGAAGACTCGTTTTGCTTTCCTGATTGACCTTTTTGAAAAGATGGAATCTTCCGGGATCAACCATCGATAGCCCTCTTTGTAAGCACCCCTGATCTCTCCGCGGGCACAGGCAGCATTAATGTACCGTTTACTTACATTCATTAATTCTGCCGCCTGTGCGGAAGTAATAAATTTCACAAATCCTCACCTCACCCTGTCAAATTATCTTCACACCAGCATTATATCTGTCTTGTTCTCCTTTTTCAATATTTTGTTCCCGTTTTCCATAATTAACGACCTTTTTCAAGCAACAGCAATCAGGAAATGGCGCTTCTCAATAGGGATTATTTTCTTCCCTCTAAAATCTTTTGCCGTAACCGATTTCGCCAACCTGCCCGTCTGCCCAGGCCTTTTTCCCTTTTATTTTTAATTCCACCCATTGATGCTTATATTGATTTTCGTTCACATGCTTCCATTTATAGCCCATCAAATCGAGAAGCATTCCCAGCGCCCTTGTCGAGCCTGCGCATGAATACTCTCCTTTTACAAAAACGCCATAAGCAGTCGAATAATCTTTTCCTTTCATTGTATAGCGTGCTTTACTGCTGTATATCGATACAATTTTTGCTGCCTGCTCGATTTTCTGTTCTTTATTATACCCGATAATCTTCTTAACAATCTTCTTGGCAACATTTCTTGCCTGGGTGTTTTTATCTGCACCTTTGACTGATTTGGACACCTTCGGAAGTGCTGCTTTACCGGTTAGTTTTCCTTTCTTTACTTTATAAAGAACCATCCTGGGAATGTACCAGCCATTGCTGTATTCCTCCGCACATATCAACCCGTTCGCTTTCAGATCCACCTTGCCTTTATGCACAACGTATCGTTTTTTTGTATTGATAAGCTGGGCCACACCGGTAAACTTTTTCGTGTATATGCCATCTTTCACATAATACAGCTTCCCGTTAGACGGTTTTTTAACAACTCCCGTGACTCTCTTAAATTCGCCGTTTTCGTAATATTTCAGTGTCCCATCGACTTTATAAAGTCCTGTCTTATATGTGTTCTGTATATTTCCTGTCGAGGATGTTTCGGACGATGCGGCAGGTACACTCTCTGCCAATACCGGATATGATGAAATAATAAGAATAACCAGAAAACACACCCATGATAAAGACTTCAAATACCGTTTTGCTTTTGTCATATCACTGCTCCTTTCAACTTCCGATGCACAATTATATATCAAATGAGCTTTTATATGATAACGTCATACAAAAATTATAACATGCGATACCAGTTTGCAGAATCCACAGAAACATCCTACCAGTCCTAAAAGTCAGGCAGGCAGTCCCTTCAGAGCTTTGCCGTGTCTTGTCTCGTCGCGTGCCATCTCGTGTACGATATTATAGCTTTTGTCGACAAATCGAGAATTCAATCCTCGATTTGTCGAAACGAGGAGGTGCTATGAAATATATAAATCGAGCAGTTGAAGATATTGTTTTTCGTGCAGATAAAACTTTAAAAGGAATTCTTATAACAGGAGCCAGACAAACTAAGCATGTAACGAGTCCTGTCCGCCAGAACCATCTCGTGAACTTCGTTCACTCGATGGTTTCTGTCGTCAAATAAGGATGTAAAAACCGGGAGAGAAACATGAATGCTTCTCTCCCGGTTTATTACATCCTTACAGGACTCGTTACTTAGCCAAAGTATCTGTCAAGCAGTCCCTTGAGTGCTTTGCCGTGTCTTGCCTCGTCGCGTGCCATCTCATGTACGGTGTCATGGATTGCGTCGAGGTTCAGTGCTTTTGCTCTCTTTGCCAGATCTGTCTTGCCTGCGGTTGCGCCGTTCTCAGCGTCTACGCGCATCTGAAGGTTTTTCTTGGTGCTGTCTGTGACAACTTCGCCGAGAAGCTCTGCGAACTTGGCAGCATGCTCAGCCTCTTCCCATGCAGCCTTTTCCCAGTACAGTCCGATCTCCGGATAGCCTTCTCTGTGTGCGACGCGTGCCATTGCGAGGTACATACCAACCTCGGAGCACTCGCCTTCAAAGTTGGAGCGAAGGTCAGCTTTGATGTCATCCGGTGCGTCGGAAGCAACACCGACTACATGCTCTGCTGCCCATACAAGCTCGCCTGCCTGCTCTGAGAACTTGGATGCCGGAGCCTTACATACCGGACATGCCTCAGGCGGAGTATCTCCCTCATGAACGTAACCACATACATTACAAACCCATTTCTTCATCGTTTCTTTCCTTTCTTTGAAAAAATCAGTGACTGTTTTCTGCTGCGAATAATTACTACCTTCCGGACCAGAATCAACTTCCGGCTGTTACGCTCCGGCCTCCTCTGCCAGACAATCGGCACACAATCCATAGAACATGACACTGCAGTCATCAATCCTTCCGTCGAACTGCGCATCTGCCTGTTCTTTGAGCCTGCTGATCTGCTGGCCGTCCATATCCTTCACACAGCCGCATTTTCTGCACGTAAAGTGATTGTGCGGCTCTGTTCTCCAGTCATAGCGGTCAGCCCCGCCTTCTCCGGAAAACTTCCGGATCTCGCCCAGATCGGAGAGAAGTGCCAGATTCCGGTATACAGTCCCGAGACTGATATTCGGAAATGTCTTCCGGATATCTGCGTAAACCATATCCGCTGTCGGATGATCCGTCCGGTGCATCAGATTCGCAATGATTGATTCACGCTGTCTGCTGTACTTCAGAGCCATCCATCTCTCCTTGTTTAATAATAGTAATTATTTTTGTTATTGATAGATTATCCCATATACCCCGGAATAGTCAACGCTAATTGTGTATTTGTCAGAATCTTTTTTGATTTTAGAAACGGATGAATTTGCCAAATGGATCCTGAATACAGCTGTAAAAGCCATGAAGGGGACGACGAGACGACTGCACACGCACTGAAAAAGGACTGCCACGCACGCGGCAGTCCCCATTCAACGACTCTATATTATTTATCCCACATACCGGTTCCACAGATCCTGGAACCATTTGACCAGCTTCTGGAACCAGTTGAGTGCTGTTTCCTTGCTGATGCCAAGGTCAACGCCTTTTTCCTTCAGCTTGTCATAGACCGCGCCGGCCTGCTCACGCAGACTGCCGGAGTCGAGATCCAGCTCGCCGATTTTCTCCATCAGTCCGGAGATGTCTTCGGTGTTGATACTGGACGGGTCGATGTCCAGCTGCTGTGCTGCTTCGTCGATTACATTTTCGATCTCTTCTTTGCTGAGATCCTCTGCTGCGACTGCTTCCTTAACGGATGCAATCAGTTCTGCAGCCTTGTCCTGGTCACCGATCTCATCACCGACTTCACCGGTCAGAATCAGCTCTTCTGCTGCTGCATCAATGCTCTCCGCCTTCAGGGACTCGCCTGTAATCTCGCTGTAGGCCTTTGTAACACCGAGCAGAGCGGAGCTTCCGGTTGCGCCGCCGGGAGAAGCGATCACGACATCTGCATCCTTGATGCCTGCTGTTGCCAGTGCATTCTGATACATGGAAACGGTGCACCAGGTAATATTTTCGGTGCGTACCTGAATGCCATAGCCTTCCTCGCGGGTGGTAATCATGGAACTGGATTTTGATACATTTCCGATGACATCCTGCGGCAGGTAGCTGTCAAACATCTCATGCTCTTCCTGGCTGCTGACACTGATTACCGTGCAGTTCTCCAGATCTGCTTCTGTAAGGCCGAAGAGCCGCAGCACTTCTGCGCGTCCTTCAGGGCTCAGATCTTCGCCGAGCGAGATAAATGTCTGCCCTGCTTCAACCGCTGCAGATGCAGTGTGCGGCACCGCGAAGATGGCCGCCATCATCAGAACTGCGAGCAGCAGCGCCGTCCATTTCCGGTGTTTCTGGATTGACATGTTTCGGTTCATATCTTTTTCCTCCCCTGTTGGAAAATTGTGTTCGTACCCTTCCTGTATGAGACCTGTATATTCGTCTCACGCGCCCCTTACTATACACGAATTCTGTGTACAATCTGTGTTTCGCAGAAAACTGCATTCTGCACAAAGCTGTATTTCACATAGAAAGACACTTTTACATACGCGGATGTCTGCCGGTCGTAAAAGTGCCTGTATTCCGGCGGAATGCCGGAAATGGTATATCTCAGTGGCGGGGCTTGAAAAAATACTGTCTCAGAGTACATCTGACAGGTTTGCAAATTCCTGCAGGCCGAGTGCCTCTCCCCGGATTGTCAGTGGAAATCCACAGGCCGTCAGGGCCTGCTCGGCTTCCTCCCGCGTATAGGAGGTTCCGTCCGGCTTTCGCAGTTCTGCGGCATTGCGCAGTGCATTTACCAGGGTCTTGCGGCGCTGTGCAAATGCTGCTTTGATGATCGCAAACATTTTCCCGGAATCCTGCACCCGGATCCGTTCCGCCGGCGCGCGCTGTGCGAGATGAATGACTGCACTGTCCACATTCGGGCGCGGCACGAAGCAGTTCGGCGGGACGATTGCTGCCAGCTTCGGCTCCGCGTAATACTGTACAGCGAGTGAAAGCGCACCGTAGGCCGCCGTTCCCGGCGCCGCCTGCATCCGGTCGGCCACTTCCTTCTGGATCATGACCGTGATCGAGTCGATGGGCAGTTCTTCCTCCAGCAGTTTCATCAGAATCGGTGTGGTGATGTAGTAGGGAAGATTCGCGACGACCTTGACGGATACGGCAGCACCCGTCTGCAGTGCTGCAGCCAGCGCGGCGGTCTTCTCTTCAATCAGTGCTGCCAGATTCAGCTTCATGACATCGCCGCTGATGACCTCGACGTTGTCCCAGTCCGCCAGTGTCTCTTCAAGAACCGGCAGGAGGTGACGGTCAATCTCGATGGCCGCGACGCTGCCGGCTGCCTGACACAAATATTGCGTCAGCGTACCGATTCCGGGACCGATCTCTATTACGAAATCGGTCCCGGTGATGTCTGCTGCCGCAACTATTTTCTCAGGTACGTGGGCATCGATCAGAAAATTCTGCCCGAATTTTTTCTGCATGCGTATGCCGTACCGCTGCAGGATTTCCTTTGTTTTCTGCGGCTTCAGAAGCCATGGTTCATTTCTCAATTGCCTTCAAAATCCTTTTCGTGAATGATCAGCAGATCCTCTTTGCCTCTGCGGCGTCCGCGGCGTCCGCGCTTCGGACCCTTTCTGGCACTGGTAATTGCCTCGTCCACCATCGTTTTCACCTTGGAAATGGTCATCGGTGACTCGTAGGACTGGTCATTGCCGATAATCGTGTACAGCGCAAGTACCGCCATGTCATCCAGTCTGCAGCCATTCTCTTCTGCATATGTACGTGCAAATGAGATCAGCTCGTCGTTGGTGAAGATCGGGATGGAGATAACCTTCTCGATACGCTTCGAGAATTCCGGATTCTTCCGCAGGAATCCGCGCATTGCCGATTTCTCGTCTTCCAGAATCAGGATCATGCGGTCTGTGCGGAAATCCATTGCGGTTCCCAGTTTCTGGACGGTCTCTTCCTCCATCTCGCTGCATTCTTCGATGATCAGGAATCCGCCTGCCATCTTCCTGACAATCTCTGCAGGATCCTTCCTGTTCAGGACATAGCCGGTGACACGGGCAATCTTTGCCGCTTCCATGCCGAGATCCAGACACATCGCGGAAATCATATTCTGCGCCAGTTTGGATTTTCCGCTGCCCTGTGCGCCCATGATCGCCAGATTGCCGTGTGTGGATGTTTTCTCATCCGCATGCTGGTAAACCGCACTCATGGCACTTAAGATCTGATGATCCATGCCCGGAATTCTTGCAAAATAGGTGAAAATTCTGCGCTGTTCATCATTCATGCGCAGCTGCTCTTCGTTGTGAAGGATGCGGATTCTGCGCTCTTCCGGCGTCTCGCTGGAAATAATTTCATCCAGAGAAACCGGTACGGTATTTTCGCCGACCTTGCTCAGATCAAGCGTTCTGGAATGGGAGAGTTTCTCCTTCTCTGTCGGTTCCGGATCCGGAACTTCCAGTTCCTCATTGTAGAGCGGTTTTTTCTTCGGCTGTTCAGAAGTATCCGCTTCTTCTGCTGCATCCTGCTGCTCTGCGTCTGCAGCCGGTTCCGCTTCTGCTGCCGTTTCTGCTTCTGCTGCAGCTTCTGCTTCCTGTTCGTCTGCCTCCGGAACCATTTCTGTTTCTTCTACTGCCGTCTCTTCCGCAGCTTCCACTGCTTCCGCTGCATCTTCGGAAATCTTTGTATCCGGATTCTGCTGCTCAAATGCCGCAATTGCTTCTGCAAGTGCTGCTTCCTCTGCCGGTGTCACTTCCTCCGGCACACGTGCAGATTCCTCTCCGGCCGTCTCTGCTGCAAGTGCATCCTTAATGGCCTGCAGGTCCTCAGTGTCCAGGGTAAAGTCCACAGCTTCCTGGAATTCGTCTGCGGGCAGTTCTTCTGTCGCATATGCTTCCGCAGTCTGTTCTGCCGCTTCGCGGGCTTCCTGTTCTGCTTCTTCACGCGCTTTCTGCTCTGCGTCCTCGCGCGCTTTCTGCTCTGCTTCTTCACGCGCTTTCTGCTCTGCTTCCTCGCGGGCCAGACGCTCAGCTTCTTCTGCCGCCTTGCGCTCTGCTTCCTCGCGGGCCAGACGCTCAGCTTCTTCTGCCGCCTTGCGTTCTTCCTCCTCGCGGGCCAGACGCTCAGCTTCTTCTGCCGCTTTGCGCTCTGCTTCCTCGCGCGCCAGACGCTCTGCTTCTTCTGCCGCTTTGCGTTCTTCCTCCTCGCGAGCCAGACGTTCTGCTTCTTCACGGGCCTTGCGCTCTTCCTCCTCGCGGGCCAGACGCTCTGCTTCTTCACGGGCCTTGCGCTCTTCCTCTTCGCGAATCCGGCGTTCTTCTTCCTCCTTCTCACGCCGCTCTGCCTCGATCCGTGCAAGACGCTCCTCTTCTTCACGGCGGCGGCGTTCCTCTTTCTCGCGAAGTGCACGCGCTTCCGCTTCTCTCGCGAGACGTTCTGCCTCTTCCTTCGCCTGACGCTCTGCTTCTTCCTTCGCCAGACGTTCTTCCTCCTGACGGCGTTTCTCTTCCTCCGCAAGACGCTGTCTGCGCTCTGCTTCTCTTGTCTCAACTGCGCGCCGGATGCTTTCTGCAAATGCACTCCGCTGTTTTACCGGTTCCGCACCTGTATCTGCATCCTGTACTGCTGTACCCAGATCCGTCTTTACAAATTCCTCTGTATCTCTCATTCTATCACCGTCTGTTTCCGCCTGATCAGGCTCTTCGGGTATCCTGTTATCCTCAATTGCAGCCATTTCTGCTGCTTCTGTTCCGGTCTCCGGCATCGCTGCTTCCGGCATCTCCGGTACAGCTGCCGCTTCCTCTGAAAATCCGGTCATTTCAGCTGCAGCTTCCGCTGCTTCCTCTGAAGTTCCGGCCATTTCATCCGCTTCTTCCGGTTCATCCTGCTGTTCCGCAGCCCGGCTGCGCTCAGATTCTGCAGCTTTGGGGCCTCTTCCGAATAATCTTCTGAAAATGCCGCCGACAACCGATTCTGCTTCTTCGTAACGGCTGCCGGAACTGCCTTTCGCTGCAGATTCCGTTTCAGCGGATTCCGTTTCTGCAGACTCTGTTTCTGCAGATTCTATTTCTTCGGATTCTTCTGTGTCATCCTCCGGCATATCTCCGGCTATTTCTTCCGGCAGAACTACCTGATCACCGGTTTCCGACTCTATCATTCCGGCTGCTGCAGCCGGTTCGTCCGGCTGTTCTGCGTCTGTCTCTTCTGCGAGATCTGCCGGCATCACTGCTGCACCCGGAGCACCGGAACGATCCTGATCGGCCGGCATTTCTGCAAAACCTGTGTCGCCGGCACCGGCCGGATTTTCCGGCATTTCTGCAAAACCCGCATTGCCGGCACCATCCGGCTCTGCCAGATCTGCCGCCATCTCTGAGACATCAGCCGCTTCCGGAACCGCTTCATCTGACACATCCGCATCCGCTTCTGCGGGCAGGCCGTCATCTGTCTGATTCAGCGCAGCTTCAAATGCCTGCACGGCCGCTTCCGCGTTTTCTTCCTGTTCTTTAGTCAGTTCCTGTACGTCAGCTGATCCGGCCGCATCAACCGATGCAGAATCCGTCTGCTCCGGCATGCCGAAAATATTTCCGCTGTCGTAAGGAGTTTTCCGGCTGAACTCGAGTTCCTCCTCGCTTTCCAGATCCGGAATTGCACTGAGCATATCCTCGTCCGTCGTCTTCTCATAAGCGCCGGTCGAAATTTCCTGTGAAAATGTTCCGGCCGTCTCCTGCAGAAGCGAGTCGAGATCAAATTGCGCAACCTTCTCGGCCGCAATGTCTTCCTCTGTTTTTCTGACTGGAAGGCCAATGTCTGTCCAGACCTTTTCTTCTTCAGGCTCCGGTTCTTCCGGTTCTTTTTCCGGCTTCGGGTCCGGCAGCGAGACAATGGTCTCTGCCGAGTAATCCGGCTCCGTCGGTGTTGAATCCGTATGTTCCGGCTCCAGATCAGAAATATGAAGATCCTCGAGCGACAGCGTGTTGTCCGTCTTGCTGACGTGATGACTTTCCTCACGCGGCGGCTCTCTGCGGATTCCCTGAAAAACCTCCTGAAAACTTTCCCGGAGCTTTCCCTTCATCTCATCCTGCTCATCATCCGGTTCCGGCGCCGCCGCTTTGACAGGTGCCGGATACGGCTCTGTGATCTGCGGCGTAATGGTCTGCGTATCTCTGACAAGCTCCTCATTATAGAGCTTCCGCTGCGCAGGTGTAAGGCCTTCGTATTTCATCTTCAGTTCCAGCGCGCGCAGAACATACTTTCCGGTTCCGAACCAGAGAACCATGTCGTCGCACTCTTCCACGCATCGCTTCTCATCCCCGGCTTTCGCGTACAGCGAAGCGAGCTCAAACGCCCACTCCTCCGTATATTCACGCTCACGGTATTCCCGCAGCACTGCGATCTGCTCCGAGAGCGGTGCACGTCTGGCCTTCAGCAGCTTATAATGCAGCAAATACTGCGCATTGTCATTTCCGGCCACTTCCATAAAACGCGCGTAGTAATCCTCCGCGTCGTCAATCTCCCCGAGACGGATACTGACCTCCGTAAGCTGGGCCAGAACCGTGCGGCTGCCCGGCGAACGCTCAAGCGAAATCTTCAGAATCCGCTTCGCGTCATCAAACTGCCGGTTCGCCTCGTACACATCCGCGACCATACTCAGCGTCTGCACACTCTTCACACGCTTCCAGTCAACCTCATTGACAATATTAAGCGCACTCTCATAGTCCCTGTCCCTTACATACGACGTAAGTTCTTCAAGCTTTGCCTGATATTCGGCCTTATCCATACGCTTTTCCCCTCCTGCCGCCGGCCTGCGCCGGCAGCTGTTTATCTGCTAACCCCTGATATGTTATCTCCTCTGCGAGATATTCTTACTGCAGCATCGAATGTATATTATTACTGAAGGGAACATCCGCAGTGCCGGTCCTTAACGAGCACAATTGTGCGAGTTTAGTACCGCTGCACGAGGACCGGAGCGAAAGCGGTTCCCGGAAGTAATAATATACATGAAGATGCTGCTCATTCGTTCAGTAAAAGGATCACTTAACCGTAATCTTCTCCAGTTTCCAGATATCATCGACGTAATCCTGGATGGTTCTGTCGGAGCTGAACTTTCCTGCCTTTGCAGTGTTCAGGATCGCGCTCTTCGCCCATGCAGCCTCATCCTGGTATTTCTCGGAAACCTTCTTCTGTGCCTCAGCATAGGACTTGAAGTCTGCCAGGATAAAGTAGCGGTCTGCCGGATCGCTTCCCTGGCGATGCAGCAGAGAGTTGTAGAGGTCGCGGAACATTTCCATATCCCCGTTGGAGTACATGCCGCTGACCATCTGCATCATGACCTGACGAATGTCCGGATCATTGTTGAAATAATACATCGGATCGTAGCCGCCGTTCTTCTCGTAGTTCATGACCTGCTCTGCGGTCAGACCGAAGATAAATGCGTTCTCTTCGCCGACTTCTTCGACGATCTCGACATTTGCACCGTCAAGTGTACCCATTGTCAGCGCACCGTTCAGCATGAACTTCATATTGCCGGTACCGGAAGCTTCCTTGCTGGCTGTGGAGATCTGCTCGGAGACATCTGCCGCCGCGAAGATCCACTCAGCATTGCTGACGCGGTAATCCTCGATGAAGACAACCTTGATCTTGTTGTTGATGGAGGCATCGTTGTTGATGACATCGCCGACGTTGTTGATCAGCTTGATGATATCCTTTGCGCGCTTGTAGCCGGCACTTGCCTTTGCGCCGAAAATAAATGTACGCGGATAGAATTCCATCTCCGGATGCTCTTTGATCTGGTTGTACAGATACATGACATGCATGATGTTCAGCAGCTGACGTTTGTACTCGTGCAGACGCTTAACCTGTACGTCAAAGATCGAGCGCGGATTTACTTCGATACCATTATGCTCCAGAATATAATTTGCAAGGCGGACCTTGTTCTGATACTTGATGTTCATGAACTCAGCCTGTGCCTTCTTGTCATCTGCATAAATCGCGAGACCTTCATTCTTGGAAAGGTCTGTGATCCACTCTTTGCCGATGTGGTCTGTAACCCAGTCAGCCAGAAGCGGATTGCCGTGCAGCAGGAAGCGGCGCTGTGTGATGCCGTTGGTCTTGTTGGAGAATTTCTCCGGCATCATCTCATAGAAATCACGCAGCTCGCGCTGTTTCAGGATCTCTGTGTGCAGCGCAGCAACACCGTTGACGGAGTAGCCGCCGACGATTGCCAGATTTGCCATACGGACCATGCCGTCGTAGACAACTGCCATGGAGCGGATCTTCTCTTCGCTGTTCTGCGGATAGTGCTCGCGGATCTGATGGCAGAAGCGGCGGTTGATCTCTTCGACGATCTGGTAAATACGCGGAAGCAGGCGGGAGAACAGCTCCAGCGGCCATTTCTCGAGTGCCTCGGACATAATGGTGTGGTTGGTGTATGCACAGCACTTCGTGGTGACTGCCCATGCCTCTTCCCATGTCAGGTTATACTCATCCAGCAGCAGACGCATCAGCTCTGCGACAGCCAGTGTCGGATGGGTATCGTTCATATGGAAGGTAACCTTCTCATACAGTTTGTGAATGTCATCATGCATGCGCATGTATTTTGCAGTTGCCGCCTGCAGGGTTGCAGATACGAAGAAATACTGCTGTTTCAGGCGCAGCTCTTTACCGGACATGTGGTTGTCGTTCGGATACAGGACGCTGCAGATGGTGCGCGCCAGATTCTCCTGCTCGACTGCCTTGTAGTAATCGCCCTTGTCGAAGGATGCCAGCTCGAAGTCGTTGATCGCCTCGGCATCCCAGATCCGCAGGGTGTTTACGACATTGTTGTCATAGCCGAGGATCGGCAGATCATACGGAACCGCGAGGACAGACTGATAACCCTCCTGCTTGAAGAAGCTGCGGCCGGTCTTTTCATCAAAGGATGATGTAACATATCCGCCGAACTTGATCTCCTTCGCATACTCCGGACGCTTCAGCTCAAACGGATAGCTTCCGTCTGAAAGCCAGTTATCCGGCTCCTCAACCTGACGGCCGTCCTCGATTTTCTGACGGAACATGCCGTAGTGATAGCGAATACCACAGCCGTATGCAGCATAACCGAGTGTAGAGAGAGAATCCATAAAGCAGGCTGCCAGTCTTCCCAGACCGCCGTTGCCCAGTGCCGGATCGCGCTCCTCATCCTCGATCGCGTTCAGATCGATATTGAGCTCTTCCAGTGCCTTCTTGACTTCCTTGTAAGCTGTCAGGTCCAGCAGGTTGTTTCCGAGATAACGTCCGGTCAGGAACTCCATGGACATGTAGTAAACAATCTTCGGATCAGAAACATCCATCTGTTTCTGTGTCTTCATCCAGTTATCGATAATGACATCTTTGACAACATAGCAGACCGCCTGGTAAATCTGATGCGGGGTCGCATCCTCCAGGGTCTTTCTGGAGAGATTTTTCAGCGCCTCTTTCAATTCCTTCTTGAATGTTTCTTTCTCAAATGCGGGGTTAATCATGCTTCACCTTACCCTTTCTTATATTTTATCAAAGTTTCTCGACACCCAGGCGAACTTTCTCACCATTGATATCCCAGTCTTTCTCATAGCCGGCCATATTTCCGGTCTCGATGCGGTCCGCGAGGACGACATCTGCGATCTCTCTGCTGTGTGCCTCAAGCAGGCCTGCGATGCGGTCATTTCCGCTCTCATAGACCGCGATGCGGTCCATGACCTCAAATCCTGCCTCTTTGCGCATGGTCTGGATCTTGCTGATGAGCTCTGCGACAAATCCTTCCTCAATCAGTTCATCGGTCAGGACTGTGTCCAGTACAACCGTGACGCCGTTGTCGGATTCTGCCACGAGGTTCTCATCCTCGGCGGTCTCGATCAGAAGATCTTCTTCGACAAGTTCCACACTTTCGCCGTTGACATCCAGTTTCAGAACACCTGTGGAGCGCAGCTCTGCGACAGCCTTGCTGCCGTCCAGCCCTGCGATGACGCCGCGGAGCGGACCCATCAGCTTCGCGTATTTTGTCTTGAGTACGCGGAAATTCGGCTTGACGGTGTACTGTGCCTTCTCGGCAAATTCCAGTGTGCGGACATTCAGCTCGTCGCAGACGATTTCCTGATAGAACGCATTGAGCTCATAGTCACAGTTTACGTAGATCGCTGCCAGCGGCTGACGGTTCTTGATGTTGGATTTATTTCTTGCCGCACGGCCGAGCACGACGATCTGCATGACATGACTCATGTCTTCCTCGAGCTGCGTATCGATCCAGGCCTCATTTACAACCGGATAATCACACAGATGAATACTCTCCGGCGCATCCGGGGATACGGAGCGCACGAGGTTCTGGTAGATCTCTTCGGTCATAAACGGAATCATCGGTGCTGCCAGTCTGCTGATTGTCTCAAGCGCTGTGTACAGCGTCATGTAAGCATTGATCTTGTCCTGCTCCATGCCTTTTGCCCAGAAACGTGCGCGGCAGCGGCGGACATACCAGTTGCTCATGTCGTCTACGAACGCTTCCAGAGAACGAGCCGCCTCCGGGATCCGGTAATTTTCCAGATGATCGTCTGTCTCGCGGATCGTGGACTGCAGCCGGGAAAGAACCCATTTATCCATAACCGGCAGTGCATCGTAGTCAAGTGTGTATTCAGTCGGATTGAAGTTGTCAATGTTCGCATACAGCACATAGAATGCGTAGGTGTTCCACAGTGTTCCCATGAAGCGGCGGGAATACTCGCCCACGGTTCTGCCGTTGAAGCGGTTCGGCAGCCACGGCGCGCTGTTGATGTAGAAATACCAGCGGATCGCGTCTGCGCCGTAGGTATCCAGTGCTTCAAACGGATCAACCGCGTTGCCCTTGGACTTGGACATCTTCTGGCCGTTCTCATCCTGGACATGTCCCAGAACGATGACATTCTCATACGGGGACTTGTCAAACAGCAGCGTGGAAATTGCCATCAGGGAATAGAACCAGCCGCGGGTCTGATCCACTGCCTCGGAAATAAACTGTGCCGGGAACTGCTGCTTGAAGATTTCCTGGTTCTCAAACGGATAGTGATGCTGCGCAAACGGCATCGCACCGGAATCGAACCAGCAGTCAATTACCTCCGGCACGCGGTGCATGGTCTTGCCGCATTCCGGACATTTTACTGTCACTTCATCGATGTACGGGCGGTGCAGCTCGATATCATCCGGGCAGTCATCGGACATGGACTTCAGCTCTTCAATGCTTCCGATGGAATGCATGTGGCCGCAGTCCTCGCAGGTCCAGATGTTCAGCGGTGTGCCCCAGTACCGGTTACGGGAAATACCCCAGTCCTGTACGTTCTTCAGCCAGTCGCCGAAACGTCCCTCGCCGATGCCGGTCGGGATCCAGTTGACTGTCGCGTTATTTGCCAGCAGCTGGTCGCGCACAGCAGTCATCCGGATAAACCAGGAGTCGCGCGCGTAGTAGATCAGCGGCGTGTCGCAGCGCCAGCAGTGCGGATAATCATGCTCGAACTTCGGTGCTGCAAAGAGCTTGCCTTCCTTGTCCAGATCCTGCAGAATGACCGGATCGGCTTTCTTGACGAAAATACCCTCGTAAGGCGTCTCCTTCGTCATGTTGCCCTGTCCGTCTACAAACTGAAGGAACGGCATATCATAGCGGGCGCCGACGCGGTTATCATCTTCACCGAATGCCGGAGCGATGTGAACGATGCCGGTACCGTCTGACATCGTGACATAGTTGTCACAGATAATATAGAAGCCCTTCTTGCCGGTCTTTGCGGCAGCTTCGCCGCCAAATGCAAACAGCGGCTCGTATTCCTTGTATTCAAGGTCCTTGCCCTGGCACTCTGCGAGAATTTCGTAAGCCTTTTCTCCCTCTTCCTTTGCCAGCGGTCCGAGAATGGTATCCAGCAGTGCCTTGGCCATGTAATAAGTATAGCCGTCAGCTGCCTTTACCTTGCAGTAGGTATCATCCGGATTGACGCACAGGCCGACGTTGGACGGCAGGGTCCACGGCGTTGTGGTCCATGCCAGGAAATATGCATCCTCATCCTTCACCTTGAAGCGGACGACTGCAGAGCGCTCCTTAACCAGCTTATATCCCTGTGCCACTTCCTGCGCGGAGAGCGGTGTCCCGCAGCGCGGGCAGTACGGAACAATCTTGAAGCCCTTGTAGAGCAGGCCCTTGTTCCAGATCTCCTTCAGCGCCCACCACTCGGACTCAATGAAGGTATTCTCATAGGTGACATACGGGTCGTCCATATCCGCCCAGAATCCGACCTGGCCGGAGAAATCCTCCCACATGCCCTTATATTTCCAGACACTTTCCTTACATTCCTTAATGAAAGGCTCCATGCCGTACGCCTCGATCTGGTCCTTGCCGTCCAGTCCGAGCTTCTTCTCAACCTCCAGCTCAACCGGAAGTCCGTGGGTATCCCAGCCGGCCTTACGCGGCACCTGATATCCCTTCATGGTGCGGTAACGCGGAATCATATCCTTGATAACACGTGTCAGCACATGTCCGATATGCGGCTTGCCGTTCGCCGTCGGCGGTCCGTCATAAAACGTATAACGCGGGCTCCCTTCCCGCTGTTCCATACTCTTCTCAAAAATCCGGTTTTCTTTCCAAAAAGCCTCCGTCTCCCGCTCGCGGTCGACGTAGTTCATTTTCGGGTCAACTTTCTGATACATATTTCCTCCAGCCGTTGATTGGCGCACGGAGTCTTACAAACGCCAATAGTCTTAAGTTACTAACACTTTAGTATAGGAATTTTCTCCCATCTATGTCAAGTGAATCCTGTCAGTTCTGCCTCTTTTTCCGCCGTTTTTCCCGGAGCACGCGTCTGCGCTCCTGCAATTCCGCTTCCTCCTCCGTCTGGGCCGCGCGGATCGTCTTAATCCCGTAGACACCGCCGGAATCGCTGTGTCTGATCCGGACCTCCCCGGTCAGCTGGCCGTGCGCCGCACAGACCGCCAGACACTGGCTTCGCTTTGCGGCCGCGGAAAACCACTGAATCTTCCGGTGGGCGCGCTTGCCGCAGAAGCAACAGTGAACCGCACGGATCTCCGAATCCTGCATCAGTGCTTCTTTATTTGGAAATTCTCTGGAAATAAACATCGAATGATCTGCATAAACCATGTAGATCTCATCCGTCTTTTTCTTCGGATTCTGATAGACATCGATGGAAATATTTTCCCGGATGGTTTTATCATCAATCCGCTGCATCACAGCCGTCGTATACCAGGCATCGGAAAACGCACTGTGAAATTCCCTGTGCTTTTCGATTAGAAGCGAGTCGATGGCATACTCCAGCGAACGCCGCTCACGCTCCGGGTCATACGCAATCGCATACAGCTTCTGCACATCATAGAACTGCACAGGCCCCGGCAGCAGCCGCAGCATATTATAAAACTTCAGATTGCGCTGCAGCTCCGTGAGATCACTCTCGCCCCAGGTACAGAAGACAGAATCGCCGCCCGCCCAGCTGAGAAAACGCCGCGCCGCCTCCGGAAACGGAATCCCCTTGTTGTAGAGATCCGCCTCCCGCATCTGCACAACCTCACGCGTGCGGTAATGAAGACTCCGGTAGATCTTCGGCCGTACCAGCAGATGCAGACTGTCCACGACCGCGAGATCCTGATTCAGTTTAATGGCTCCGATTTCGATGATTTCGAACGGGAGTTTTTTATTCTCGCGTGCCTTGCCGTAAGGACATTGGTTCCACTCGAGGTCGAAGATAATGTAGTTCATAGTTATAATGATTTAAAAAAAGAGGAAGTCCGCACGCGGACTTCCCCTAAAATCCAAATCAACGTGAAAACAGATACGAAATCATATCGCAGCCGCGTGCGACGAGATGTCCGCTGGCTGCCGCTTCGCGTTCGTTATAGTGCCATTTTTCAGTCCGGGGACTGGTGCTGTCGTAGAGCAGGTACGGTACCGGATCTGCGACGTGGGTCCGCAGGCGGATCGGTGTCGGGTGGTCCGGCAGGATCAGGATCCGGTAGTCTTCGCCGGAGGCATCCATTGCTTCTTTGATGTGCTTCAGGATGCGCTGGTCCATGTTTTCGATTGCCAGAACCTTCCGGTCTGTGCTGCCCTGGTGTCCCATCTCATCCGGTGCTTCCAGATGGATGTACGCAAAATCATACCCGTCCTGCAGGAGCGCCTTGACGGCCGCGTCTGCCTTGCCTTCGTAGTTGGTCTCGAGACCGCCGTTTGCGCCCGGTACATCAACGTTGTCAATGCCCGCGCCGACTGCGATTCCCTTGAGCAGGTCGACCGCCGAAATCATGACAGCGCGCTTGTGGTGCTGCTCATAGAAGGAGGAGAGCGCCGGCTTTGTTCCTGCGCCCCAGAACCAGCAGCTGTTTGCCGGCTTAAGTCCCTTCTCGCGGCGTGCAATATTTAAGGGATGATTTTCAAGAATCTGATAGCTGCGCTCCATCATCCTGCGCAGAACCGGATCGATCGGCAGATACTGGCCGATTACCTGGCCCAGCACGTCATGCGGCGGAGTCAGCGGCACGACACTTCCGTGATTCCAGATCACACAGTGCCGGTAGCTGGTGCCGACATAAAACTGATAGGTCTCATCCTGCAGCTCGTCTGCAACTGCCTTCAGCAGGATGGCCGCATCCTCTGTGCTGATCTCATCCGAGCTGTGATCGATGATGGTGCGTTCTTCATACGGAATATCCGGCTCTTCCGAGAGCGTCACGATATTGCAGCGCAGCGCCACATCCGTGTCCTTCATCGGCACGCCGATGGAAAGTGCCTCCAGCGGCGAGCGGCCGGTATAATACTGCTTCGGGTCATAGCCGATGACAGAAAGATTTGCCGTATCCGAACCGGGGCTCATGCCCTCCGGAATCGTCGCGACCATGCCGATCTCACCCGCTGCCGCATACGCGTCCATAACCGGTGTGACAGCAGCCTCCAGCGGAGTCTTCCCGCCGAGCGCCTTGATCGGCTCATCAGCCATACCGTCTCCAAGCATCAAAATATATTTCATAGTCTTCTTCCTTACCTGAAACGGAATTCTGCCTTTTCACAGGCGGCACGGTTCCGTGCGCCCGGCATACACAATCCCGCTTTTTTATACCCGCGCGCGGATCATTGTGATAATGCCCGGCAGCTTTGCTGCTTTCTCTTTGTACTCGCGCTCAGACATTTCCTGTGTGACAAATCCGAACTCGCCGGCTGTTCCCGGGATGCTGACTGCCTCAACATCACCGAATACTTCTTTCACGCTGTTGAGTTCGCCTGCAAGGCTGCCTGCGTAACGGACAAAAAATCTGCCGCGGACCTCATTGACGTCAATCAGGCTGATCTCCTCGTCGCTCCACTGATTCATCACATTGTCGCCCTGATGCTTCGCGCAGTCGACCACATCGGCCACGACCGCACTTGCTGTCGGCAGGGAACCTGCGCCGCTGCCGTAGAACATCGCATCGCCGAGCACGTTGCCGTGTACGAAAATCGCATTGAACACGCCCTGCACACTGTACAGCGGATTGTCAACATTGATCAGCGTCGGGCATACCATCGCATAAATGCCGCCGTTTACAATCCGGCTCTGGCCGAGCAGCTTGATGCTGCAGCCCATTGCATTCGCGTACTTCATGTCTTCTGCAGTGATTTTGGTAATGCCTTCTGTATAAACCTTCTGATAACGCACATCCTTTCCGTAAGCGATCGAAGAAAGAATTGCGATCTTGCGGCAAGCGTCTCTGCCTTCAATATCCGCTTCCGGATTGCGCTCCGCATAACCGTTCTGCTGCGCTTCCTTCAGAGCCGTATCAAAATCAGATCCGTCCTTTGCCATCTTGGTCAGGATGTAGTTCGTGGTTCCGTTCAGAATACCGCTGACTTCATCAATCTCGTCGGCTGTCAGAGAGGAATTCAGTGCACGGATAATCGGAATACCGCCGCCGCAGCTTGCCTCAAACAGATAATTTGCGCCGTGTGCCTCTGCCGTGTGCATCAGTTCCAGACCGTGCTCGGCGACAAGCTCTTTGTTGGAAGTGCAGACACTCTTGCCCGCCTCCAGCGCACGCTTTGTAAATTCAAATGCCGGCTTCAGTCCGCCCATGGTTTCGACGACAACGGAAACCTCCGGATCATTGACAATGATGTCAAAATCATGCACCAGCACGTCCTGAATCGGATTGCCCGGGAATTCGCGCAGGTCCAGCACATACCGGACTTCCACTTCATCACCGACGCGCTTATTGATGCTGTCGCGGTTCCGCTCAATAACTTCTACGACACCGGAACCGACGGTTCCATAGCCTAATACTGCAACGTAAATCATGAAACATCCTCCTGGTTGAATATCCTACAACTGCACCACGCAGTATTGATCGAAAATTGCCTGACCCCGCGGCTTACAGATTTTCGTAAAAAAGTTCGTAAATCCGCGGTTTCACGAGATTTTCAGCAAGCCTTATCTTACCATAAGGCGTTATTCTTTGCAACTTTTATACCGTAACTGCCTCCTGCGCCCCTCTCACGCGGCTGTCTCACGCGGCTGTCTCACGCGCCGCCGGAATTTCAGATCTCATCCCGCTGCTGTCATTCAGGTTCCGTCCCGGCAGGCGCTTTACCGGAAGCGTGCATTTCTCAATATACCAGGAAATCACTCCAGTAACTCTGTCCGTAAATATCCGTGAAGCAGTAAGCCGCATGGATGTCGCCGCTGCCGACATCGAGGTTCTGGATCTCCATCTCCTCCATATCATGGTCGAGCACCAGCGTCTCGCCCAGACAATAGCGGTCCTGGAAATTGCCGTCATAGTCATAGAAATCACAGACGAAATCAATCTCGTCACCGGCCCGGATCTCGGTCAGATTCTTCGCGATGGTGTCGGTCTCGCCGTCCACGTAGTCGTAAACCGCGCCCGACACATAACCGTTCTCGTGTTCCGTATCAAATACGACAATCAGGTTGACGTCATCGCCGTTGAGCTTCGCCGGGACACGTCCCATGATCGTGTAATCGTCTTCATCGCCGCTGCTCAGGATCCGGTAATAGGAAACGATCTGTCCGTCAATCGCAAGCCAGGTGCGGTCCTCCGGCGCCAGCAAATTGCCATCGTCATCAAAGGAGAACACATTGTCCATACCGAGATCCACATATCCTTCCCCGTCATCATAGAAGACAGACAGATCCAGATCCTGAATCATCTCCGTCTGTTCCTTCGTCAGGCTGATATACGGCAGATTGCCTTCACTGTCTTCGCCGTCCGCCTCCGGCATCTGCCATGCCAGTGACGCGCCGTCGAACTGGTGCTCTGCAATGTATTCCGCAGCGTAGTCGATGTCAAGCGTGCGGCCGAGGAATCCGGTGTTCTCACTGGTAAGGCCTGTGATTCCCGAGAAATCACTGCCCATAAATGCACCGAGCAGCTGTGCGATCGCTTCGCTGCTTCCAAATGCCTGGGATGCCTGTGAAGCGGACTGGCTGCTGCCGGAAGTCGTTCCGTAAGCACTGCCCGCACTGCTGAGGAGACTGCCGAACAGACCGCCCAGCGGTGAACCCGCCTCGGAACCGCCGGCTGCAACCTGACCCGCGACACCCATGGAAGCAAACTCCTGGATGCACCGCGTATAGTCCTCATCCATGCCGATGGCCTCATAGGTATTGACCATCTGGTCCACGCCGGACGCTTTCTTATACGGGAAATAGATCGAGACGCCGTAGGAATTGGCCATTCTGGATGACGTCTGGTTGTATTTAACTGCACCGAGAATGGCGTCTGCCAGCTCCGCGCCGGAATCCGTTCCCATTTTCTTTGCCAGATGCACCAGATCCACCTGATCAATGCGGCTGCTCGCCGCAAATTCACGCGTCCCGCTGCGCGCCGTGGAGACCGTCTGGTACTCGTCACTCTTAATCAGGCTGGTGGTATCCTTCGCAAAATCCGTCATCTTCGCCGGAACGGTGTTGACCAGCTCGGCCAGATCCACCAGCGAGAGGGTCGTATCCTGCCCCGGTGTGCCGGACGCACATGCCTGCGTGTAGGAGTCGATAATAATCTTGCCGAGCTCCAGCGTCGGAATCGACGTATTTTTCGAGAGCTCCGTCAGCCAGGTTGTGTAGTACCAGCCGACACCGGGCTCTGTCTCCTCAGAGGCAATCAGATAATCCGCATACTGCTCACATACAAATCCCGTCTCAACGGTTGCCATCAGGCAGGCATCAAATCCGATGAAATCAAAGGTCAGGCCGCCGTCCTTGAGCGCTTTGCTGATATTGGCAAGATTCATCGAGCCGGCGCGCGCATTTTTCTCATCATAGCCGTAGCCGCTGTTGGAGCCGCCGCCGTGATCCCAGAAAATCAGATCATAGCGGTCTGCCGGGTAATTTGCTTTCCCCCATTTGATAAATTCAGAAAGCGTGGCCGGATCTGTCATGACCTTATTGCCCATGTTCTCCTCCAGCCGCTCCATGCCGCCGGATTTCACACGGTAAATCTGGTTGGTCGAATTGCTGATCCCGCTGGTCTGCCATCTGGAACATCCGCCGGTGTAAACGATCACATTGACCTTGTCGCTGAGCGCGGCGTTCGCCATTTCCTGCAGATCCCGGCTCGCCATGCCGCTTCTGGACTCCAGATCCGTGCCGCACATGTAGATCAGAATCGTCACCTGATCATTGCCGTTTCCGACGATCTTCGTGCGCTTCTCGCGGGATCCGGACGCAACGGTCGTATCCAGCGTGCCGGTATTGGACTGGCCGCCCTCCCAGGAAGCCGACGTCGTACCTGTGTAGCTTCCGCCGAAAAGGCTGGCGAGATCAAATCCGGAGCCGCCCGAAGTCTGGGCCTGCGCACCCGAAGCATTTCCCGCCTGCGCGCCCGTATTTGCAGAGGCGCCGCCTGTTGTGCCGCCCGCCGACGCCGAGCCGCCTGTCGCTGACTGGCCGCTGCCGCTGTCATAACTTCCGCCGCACGCGCCGCTTCGCATCATGAAAAAGACCAGCGCGATAATAATAATCACGCCCACAATCCCGATGCCGCCGCCGCGCTGCGGACCGCCTGCCCGCCGCGGACCGCCGCCCGAT
>JAFUCM010000036.1 GCA_017459675.1 Eubacterium sp. | reverse complement strand
CCTCGGCACTCGTCGTCGTTCTCGGCGTCTTCTGGCCGCAGTTTCTCGGCACCATCAACCGGATCGGCAGCATCGAGCCGGAAATACTGGACTCTGCCAGGATGCTGAATCTCAGCACCCCGACGATGCTTTTTAAAATTTTGCTCCCCGACCTGATTCCGGGCATTCTGACCGGACTGAAAGTCACCATGACAACCTCCGTCCTGATGCTCAATTTTGCAGAGCTGATGGGGGCGACGCACGGTATGGGATACTACATCCAGAACAGCATTACTTACGCCAACTACGCGCACGCCGTCGCCGGAATCATCGTCATCGGCGTCGTCGTCACCATCCTCAACCGGATCGTCGGATTCATCCAGACGACATTGATCCGGTGGCATTGATATATGTAATAAACCGCCAGGTGAAGTTTCATTTTAACGCGTGCTCAGCCGTCGTCCCCTTCAGCCAACTCACGTTGTCTTCAGGCTCCTTTGGACAAATTCGCCCGCTTATAAAATTGAAACTTCACCTGGCGGCATTCTTTCACATCTTTCCGCTGACCAAAAATCTTCGTACAGATTACAGGCCCGGGTTCCCGGTTGCGGTCACGGTCAGCAGGTCTGATATCCACATGGTTGAGCCGAGATCGATCTTTGCCTCATTTCTTTCGATGTCGTACGTAATCGCAATTTTTCCCGCTGCGCCCTGCTCGCGGACGTGTTCTTCTGCGATCGCAGCACCTTCCTGTTTTGCATATTCCAGAGCTCCCTCGTATGTCACGAAGACGCGCCGGCTGTTCTGTGTGTTAACCTCGCATCCGTCAATTTCGCCCATGGGTGCCGGTTTAATTTCGACAGTTGTCACAGCGACAACCTTTCCGGCGATCGCACCGACTGCATTTGCAACGGATGCATATTCCGGAATAACTGCTTCGGTATGCAGCAGCTTTGCGACGCGCGGCAGGAAGATGTGCGTCGGCGCGCCTACACCGATGAGTTTCGCATGCAGACGGAAGGAAGGTGAAAAAAATGCATCCGCTTCTTCGCCCTGTTTTGCCATGCGATAGTTGACTTCAATCAGCTCCTGCAGCTGCTGGTCCGGATCCTTTTCATAGAATTCCGGAAATTCTGACGTGATCAGAATTCTGAGAATAGTTTCGTACAGCCGTTTTTCGATCAGATCATAGATTTCCTCACAAAGATCTTCCAGCGTTTCCGGTGTCGCCGAGCGTACCACAAATTCCGCAGCGTGCCGGGATGCTTCCACATCAAATGCCGTATATTCTCCGCGGATATGCATGATATCTGTCGGCGTCAGGCCTGCGCGCATGATCACGCCATCTTTCTCGAGTTCCTCGATATGCATGGTGTAAATATCTTTTCCCATTGCTTCCGCAGCCTGTTCCATAGAAAGCGGTCCGTTTCGCAGTGCCTCACAGAGCTTCAGCGCCTCCGGACTATATACGTGGTTTGCCGACGGCTCTTTCATCAGAACAAAGAATTCATGCAGATAATACGTATGGAACCGCCACTCATCACTCAGTTTTTTCAGTTCTTTTGTCACCTGCGGATACTGTGCCGCAAGATTACACAGCGGAATGACACGATAGTTTTCCAGATACAATTTGCCGCCGAAATCATAGTGAACCGCCGTATCGCCGCCAAGACCAAATGTATCGACATACAGTCCTTTGACAAATGTCTTCCACGCGCCGACGCGGATGCCGTTTTTAGCACGTTTCGGCAACCCTTTCTTCATCAGCGAAATATCCGTCGTGGTTCCGCCGATATCAACAATCATTGCGTCCTCGACAGAAGACAGTTCGGCTGCGCCGATCACGCTGGCTGCCGGACCGCAGAGCAGTGTCTCAACCGGTCGGCCGGAGGCAAATTTCTCAGACATCTGTGAACCGTCACTGCGGATGATCGCGATCGGCAGATTCATATTCCGGCGTGAAAAAACCTCCTTAATGGCAATCAGGAAATCATGCAGCACCGGGATCAGCCGTGCATTTAAAAGCGCACCGGATCCGCGGCGGATGGCGTTACGGTCCGGAAACAGCGTATTCCCCAGAATCACCGGAATATCACAGACTTCCTGAATGATTTTTGCCGCGTGTTTTTCATATGCGCCGTGATAGTCGGCAGAGAAAAGCTGCACAATGCTCACACAGTCACAGTCTGCCAGAAACGCCGGCAGATCCCGGCGGAACATTTCCCAGTCCGGTGGTGTACAAGTTTCCGGATCCTGTGTGATTTTACACGGAACCAGCATGACTTCCTCAGTATTTTTAATGCCATAAGAGTCATGCGTCTCATTGAATACTTTCTCGTTGACACCGATCAGAATCAGTTTGCCGTGGCCGCCCTTGTCCTCAACACACGCGTTGGTCGCAAGTGTTGTGGAAAGCGCAATCTGCCGGCACTGGTCCAGCAGATCCTGCGGCATCTTCTGCAGCACGTTTTCGATACCGATTTTCAGGTCTTCCTTCGTTGTCAGCGTCTTTGCACTTGCAAGTATCTCAGTACTGTCCAGATCGTAGATCACGGCGTCTGTGCAGGTACCGCCTGTGTCAATCCCGAGTCCGATCATTGATGTTTCTCCCTTATGTTGAAATGTTTGTATTCAAGTTCCTTCACTGATTTATACGCTTTACTATTATAAGGAGAAAGCGACCGCTTTGTAAATCAATTTCCTTGCGCATTTCCTTATAAAAAACGCGCACAAAAAGGACATGCACCAGCTGTACCGGAATGACGTAAGAACTACGTAAAAATGGCTCTTCCGCATCTTGCAGAAGAACCATTTTTCATTCATTTATTATTCCGTTGACGATTCAATTTGAACTTCCTGCAACAATTCAGTCAAACAGCTCAATGCTCCGGTCCAGGATTCCGTGCATCTGGGCGATCGCGATTCCGTAGTTCGTCATGGGCACGCCGGCTGCCTGCGCTTCTGCTGCGCGGGACTGCATTTCTTTTTCATTTAGCATGCAGCCACCGCAGTGGACGATCATTTTAATATCCGCAAAATCGGTTGGGAATGTGCCGCCGGATGTAAACCGGAATTCCACATTTTTTCCGGTGTAATTCCGGATCCAGTTCGG
>JAFUCM010000163.1 GCA_017459675.1 Eubacterium sp. | reverse complement strand
CAGCCGATATGGTGAAGAAAGCAGGCTGTTCTTGAGTTCTTCACCGTCGGCACTTAAGCCGCAGCGTTTCTGACAGGTTCAGTCAAGGGTGGCGTACGCATCCAGTAACCATCAATCACACAGAAAAAGTGATTGACCCGAGAAAAATCTGAAGACGTGCATTCCGGGAGGGGGTATAATGATTTCTGAACGAGTTTTGAACGCAGCGGATCAGTCCCCCTGCTTGCGCGCGTGGAGCGCCAGGCGGCGGGTTTGAATTTTATTTCATTATAGAATTGGGAATGTAACGTTATGAAAAAACCTACCGTATTTTACCTGCTTTATATCACAATTGCGTTTGCAGTACTGATTCTGGTCATCACTGCTGCAGGAGATCACACCCTGAATATTTATCCGCAGAGCACGTTTGCGGACGGCTATGAGCTGGATTTTCCGGGGGATGTTGCGGCGACCGTAGAGAAACCGGCGGAAGCCGCAGGCAGTCCGGGCGTAAACGGGAATGAGGCGGAGACTCCAGGAGCGGTTGATAAATCAGAGGAGACTGCGGGCAGCCAGGACACAGACAGAAACAGGGCGCCGGCCCCGGATGCGTCTGCCGGACAGGAGCCCTGGCGTATCCGCGCGGGTGACGCGCAGGAATCCTTTTCGGTCACCGTGAGAGATGCCGCACTCAGTGCGCCGCAGGAAATTCATCCGATCCGGGTCGGGCGGTTCGGCGTTGTCTATGATGAACTGACCGGAAATTATTCCAACTGCCGGCTGATCTCCGCGCTGATTACGCTGTATGTGCTGACCTGTTCGGCGGGCCTTTTCATAGGGTGGCGGCGCCAGATTGCTTACAGTGTCTATTCCTATAATACAGTGATGTATATGGGATTCGGTATCTTTACACTGATGGCGGGCATTACCCTTGCCTATGGCGTGGCCCGGACGATCCGTGAGCCGGCGGAGGCGACGATGCACACGGTCTATGTGTTGGTACTGAATTCAGCGATGAATTTTCTGGTGTTTACGGCACCGTTTCTTATGGTATTTGCAGTCGGCATGATTGTGTCGAATATTGCACTCGTGCGCCGCGAGGGAAGACGGATCAAAAACATTCTGGGAATTCTGGTATCGGAAGCGTTTTTGATCGCGGATCTGCTGATTATCCGGTACGGCTACGGGTATTTGCACAGGACTGCGGCGCATATGGATCAGACAGGGGTTACCGGGAACATTTTAATGACGAATCTGGCGGCCGCTGTTTATCTGTATGCAGAATGCATGCTGATCGGTGCGATGATTGCATCATTGATTCCGATCAGGAAACGGCCGGCCTACAACAAGGATTATATGATCATCCTCGGGTGTGCCATCCGGAAAGACGGCACGACGACACCGCTGCTGAAAGGGCGCTGTGACAGGGCCATTGCCTTCCGCAATGCGCAGAAGAAAGCATCCGGCCGGGATCTGATCTTCGTGACGAGCGGCGGAAAGGGCGGCGATGAAGTGATTTCCGAGAGCCGGAGTATGCGTGATTACCTGGTTTCGCAGGGAATTCCGGAGTCACAGATCCTGATGGAGGACAGATCCGCTTCCACGATGGAAAATATGCAGTTTTCGAAAGCACTGATTCATGCAGATGCCGAAACACCTGTCGCATTCAGCACGACGCAGTATCATGTGTTCCGGAGCGGGATTCTTGCGCGCAGGTCCGGCATGAAAGCCGCGGAAGGATGCGGGGCGCCGACGAAATGGTATTTCTGGCCGAATGCATGGGTGCGGGAATTTCTCGGATTTATGTCGTCGCATAAGCTGAAGCAGTTCCTCGTACTGGCGGGCACGATTGCGGTTTACCTGTTTTTGTCGCTGCTTTTGGGCGGAAAACTGTAAATATGGCAGGCAAAGGAAATCATGTATTTAATGAAATACGGTCTTGTCAATTCCGGTATGCTGCGGTAATATAAAGGAGCACAAGATCTTGTGCTCCTTTTTTTGTAAACAACCAGATTTGGTGGTTTTATGTAAAATGTTAAATGTATGCTAAAAGCGCCCGGCAGCAGCTCGAAAGCCGGGTTTTGCTGCGAAAGTGAGGGGTAACATGGCACCGGCGACACCAGTTGTAGTAAAAACGAATATCATCAAGCGAAACGGCGAAGAGGTTTTGTTTGATCAGCAGAAGATTATCAATGCGATTGCGAAGGCGAACCGGGAGGTTGATCCGATTCACCAGATGAATCCGTATCAGATTCAGGCGATTGCCGATAATATCGCGGTCAAGATCGCAGCTTCTCCGCATGCAATGAATGTCGAGGATATTCAGGAAATGGTGGAGACAGGCATCATGGAGATGCGCGGGTTTGAGGTGGCACAGAAGTATGTCCGCTACCGTTACAAACGGAATCTGGCCCGCAAGTCCAACACCACAGATGACGGCATTCTCGCACTGATTGATCAGGCAAATGAAGAAGTCAAGCAGGAGAATTCCAATAAGAATCCGGTCATCAACTCGACCCAGCGTGATTACATGGCCGGTGAGGTCAGCAAGGATCTGACACGCCGTGTACTGCTGCCGGAGGAGATCGTGTCCGCACATGAGCAGGGCATCATTCATTTCCATGACGCAGATTATTTCGCGCAGCGTGAGCATAACTGTGATCTGGTCAATCTCGAGGATATGCTGCAGAACGGCACGGTCATCAGCGAGACGATGATTGAGAAGCCGCACAGCTTCCTGACAGCCTGCAATGTCACGACGCAGATTGTCGCACAGGTGGCCAGCAACCAGTACGGCGGCCAGTCGATCACGTTATCGCATCTGGCACCGTTTGTTGATGTCAGCCGCAAGAAGATCCACAAGGCAGTCATCGAGGAGCGGAAGCTCTGCGGTGAGCCGCTGGACGAAGAGATCATCGCAAAAATCACGGAGATGCGTCTGAAGGAAGAGATTAAGAGCGGCATTCAGACCATCCAGTACCAGCTGGTCACCCTGATGACCTGCAACGGACAGGCCCCGTTTGTCACGGTCTTCATGTATCTGGACGAGGTGCCGGAAGGACAGACCCGCGATGACCTCGCGATGATTATTGAGGAAATGCTGATTCAGCGTATGCAGGGAACCAAGAATGAAAAAGGTGTCTGGATTACGCCGGCGTTCCCGAAGCTGATCTATGCGCTGGATGAAGACAATATCACAGAAGGTTCCAAATACTGGGAGCTGACAAAGCTCGCAGCAGAATGCACCGCAAAGCGCATGGTGCCGGATTATATTTCTGCAAAGATGATGCGTGAATATAAGAACGGCGATGTGTATCCGTGCATGGGCTGCCGCAGCTTCCTGACACCGGATACCGAGGGACTGGGCGAGAACGGCGAACATAAATACTACGGCCGTTTCAACCAGGGCGTCGTCACCATCAATCTGGTGGATGTCGCATGTTCTTCCTACGGCGATATGGACAAATTCTGGGAGATCCTGGACGAGCGTCTGGAGCTCTGCCACAGAGCACTTCGCTGCCGGCATGAGCGTCTGCTCGGAACCGTGTCCGACGTCGCGCCGATCCTCTGGCAGCACGGCGCACTGGCACGCCTGAAGAAGGGCGAGACTATCGACCGCCTGCTGTTCAACAATCATTCCACCATCTCGCTCGGCTACGCAGGCCTGTATGAGATGTGTGTGCGCATGACCGGAAAATCACACACCAGTGAAGAGGGAAGAGAATTTTCACTGGCAGTCATGCAGCGCCTGAATGATAAATGTGCCCAGTGGCGCGAAGCGGAAAATATCAGCTATTCGGTCTACGGTACACCGATGGAGTCCACAACCTATAAATTTGCCAAGAAGCTGCAGAAGCGCTTCGGCATCATCAAGGGCGTTACGGACAAAAACTACATCACAAACAGCTACCATGTGCACGTCACAGAAAAGATTGATGCCTTCAAGAAACTCAAATTCGAGGCGGATTTCCAGAAACTGTCACCGGGCGGCGCAATCAGCTACATCGAGGTGCCGAACATGCAGAACAACATTCCGGCAGTCCTCTCTGTGATGCAGTTTATCTATAACAACATCATGTATGCAGAGCTCAATACCAAGAGCGACTACTGCATGGAGTGCGGATACGACGGCGAGATTGAGGTCGTCGAAAACGAGAATCACAAACTCATCTGGAGATGTCCGAACTGCGGCAATACCAACGAGAGCAAGATGGCTGTCGCGAGACGTACCTGCGGTTATATCGGAACCCAGTTCTGGAATCAGGGACGCACACAGGAGATCAAAGAGCGCGTCCTGCATCTGTAAGCTTACAAGGGAGTATTTCTATATAGATTTGGGAAAGACCGGCAAGATCCGGTCTTTTCTGCTTTTCCGCCAAAACACATAAAAACAAACACTTTCCGGCACCATTTGTCTGACGATTTGTGATAGAATAGAAGCAATATAAAAACAAAATTCACAGGAGACAGACTTATGAATTACGAACAGGCGGAAAAGAAGCTGGCAGAATGGAATCAATCCCATGTACTGCAGTATTTTGACGAGCTGACGGAAGCGCAGCAGGCGGATCTGCTGGCGCAGATTGAGGAAACTGATTTTTCTGCGCTGAACTGCATTCACGAGACGGGCAGCCCGCGCGGCGTTTTTTCACCGCTTGCGGCGATGGAGCTGGATGAGATTGCAGCGCGGAAAGATGAACTTTATAATGCCGGCATTAAGACCATTCAGGAAGGAAAAACGGCGGCGCTGCTGCTGGCCGGCGGTATGGGTACGCGGCTCGGTTCTTCGCATCCCAAGGGAATGTATGATATCGGCCTTACAAAGCCGCGTTATATTTTTGAATGTCTGATTCATAATCTTCTCGAGATTGTGGAGGCATCGGGGACATGGATCCGGCTGTTTATCATGACCAGTGAAAAGAACCATGATGAGACTGTTGCTTTCTTCGAGGAGAAAGATTATTTCGGCTACCGGAAGGACAGGGTTGTATTTTTTAAGCAGAGTATGGCACCCTGCTGTGATTTTGACGGAAAGCTGTACATGGAAGAGAAGGGAAGAATCTCGACTTCTCCGAACGGCAATGCCGGCTGGTATTCTTCCATGCTGCGGGCGGGTCTCGGAGCGATTCTGGAGCAGGAAGGGATCGAGTGGATCAATGTATTTGCCGTGGACAATGTGCTGCAGCGCATCTGTGATCCGTGTTTTATCGGCGCCACTGTTCTGGCTGACGTTGGCGTCGGCGCGAAGGTAGTCCGGAAGGCGGCGCCCGATGAGAAGGTCGGTGTCATGTGTCTGGAGGACGGGAAGCCGTCGATTGTCGAATACTACGAGCTTTCACAGGAAATGATGGATGCAAAGGACGCAAAGGGTGATCCGGCTTACAATTTCGGCGTGATTTTAAATTATCTGTTCCGGACTGCTGAACTGGATAAAGTCACGGATGATAAGCTGGCACTGCATGTTGTGAAGAAGAAAATTCCTTACATTGATGAAAACGGAGAACCTGTTTCACCGCAGGAGCCGAACGGCCTGAAGTTCGAGCAGCTGGTACTGGATATGATTCATCAGCTGTCCTCCTGCCTGCCGTATGAGGTCGTGCGGGAACATGAATTTGCCCCGATCAAGAATCTGACGGGGATCGATTCTGTAGAATCGGCGCGGGAACTTCTGAAGCAGAACGGGGTGGAGCTGTAATTATATGCATGAACTGGGGATTGTTTTCAGCATCATAAAAGATGTGGAGGACGTGGCGAAGGAGAATGAGGTCCGGCTGGTAGAGTCGGTAAAGCTCCGGGTCGGCGAGGTTTCGGCCATCGTCCCGCATTATCTGGAGGACTGCTGGAACTGGGCAGTCGACCGGACGGAACTCCTGAAAGGCTGTGCGCTGAAGATTGAGATCGTTCCGGCCGTCACCTGGTGTGATCACTGTAAAAAGACCTATGAAACGGTTGCTTATGGGAAAATCTGTCCTTACTGCGGCAGTGAAGAGACATGGCTGCAGCAGGGGAATGAATGTGTGATACAGGAGATTGAAGTGGTGTAGCAGTTTCTTAAATGTGCATGATGAATGCCAGCTTTATTGGAAATAAACACGCTGATGAAGGAGGTATGAAAGATGGGAATTAACGATCGTGTGTGTATCATCGGGGGCGGCCCGGCCGGCATCTCTGCAGCGATGTATCTGCAGATGAAGGGCTACCGGGACTATGTGATTTATGAGAAGAATAACCGGGTCGGCGGCAAGTGTTATTCGCCGCATGTCCGGTTTAACGGCAAGGAGCGCACCTATGAGATGGGGGCAATCATGGGTGCGATCACTTATCATGCGGTGCATGAGGTGGAGAAGTTTGCCGGCATTGGTCACGCTGACGGACCGAATATGCGCCGGATGTACCGGGATGCAAAGGGAAATGAAATTTTCCCGTTTGATCCGAAGAAGAATCCTTCGATTAAAAAGACGAAGGATCTGCTCCGCATGAAGAAGCAGATGAAGAAGCTTGTCGAGATCATGAATACGAAATACAAAGGATATGACTGCTACGGCCACCGCGGTGTCGCGCAGGGCAGATACGCCGGTCTCTCGAAGGAAGTTCCGAATGCGCTGGAACACATCGAGGGAGAGAATCCGAATCTGAAGGATCTGGCGCTGCCGTTTGACGAGTTCTGCCGCATCAACGGTGTGGAAGACGTCATGAAGATCTGGATCGCGCCGTTCACATCCTTTGGCTATGGCTTCTTTGACGAAATGCCGGCTGCCTATGTCATGAAATATCTTGATACCACGACCGCGATCGAATTCGTCAATCTGCGTCTCTGGACCTGGCGTGAAGGCACGCAGAATATTTATGAGTCCGCCAATAAGAAACTGCTCAATCCGGCGGTGCTCGGCACACAGGTCGTCAAAGTAGAGCGTCCGGCAGAGGGCGAAGAAGGAAAGATCAAAGTAACCATCCGCAATGCGGAAGGCGAGTGCGTGGAAGAATTTGACAAACTGATTGTCACGACGCCGCTGGATTATTTCGCAAATTATGCAGATGCCCGCGACGACGAGAAAGAACTGTTCGGCAAAATCATCCATGAGAAATACGTTGATTTCCTGGCAACCTTCGACCGCTGGTCCGGCCCGACCATTTCCGGCTATATTTTCGACAACATGGTACCGGAGAAACTCGGCCATGCCATGGTTTATTACCACCGCTGGGAAGAACTCGGCTCAAACTGCCCGTGCACCGTCTACGCACTGCGCAACCACCAGGGCAGCAAGGATGCCGATTACGACTATACCATCAATGCCATGATGGATGACATGCGGCTCTGCGGCTTCCGCGTGCGGGAACGCCACTACGAGCAGGAATCCTATTACTGCCCGCACGTCTCACCGGAAGACTACGCGGCAGGCTGGTACGATGACCTCGAAGCAATCCAGGGCAAACAGAACACGTACTATGCGGGTGAGATCCTGAGCTTCGGCGATATGGAGGATACCTGTGCATCGTCCAGAGATCTTGTAGGAAGATTTTTCTGACAGGAGGTACATATGAAAGATAGAAAAAACCGCATGACCAATGACTGGGATTTTCGCCCGGATCCGAATTATAAGCCGGAGGACCCGGAGAAGGCGAAGCTGATCCTGAAGCTGGGCACGATGATCACGGACCGCTATGCCGTGAAGCTGACGAAGTCCATGGATTACAGTGATCCGGAGTACTGGACGCTGAATGAGGTACTCACGAAGGAAGAGGCACAGTTCCTTCTCAATTTCAAGAAGATCCGGACCAACTATGACGTTCCGCAGCTGGCGAAGATGAATAACATGACTGAGGAAGAGACGCAGAAGATGGTCGATCATCTCTGCTGGATCGGTATTCTGGAGATGAACCGTGAGAATGCGGATCATCACAAGCAGTATGATGTGCCGATGTTTGTTCCGGGATCAGCGGAATTTATGATGATGAATGACGAGCTGACGGAGAAATATCCGCGGATCGCGACCTTTTTCAATCTGATGACCCAGATGCCGCTGGAGGGCGTGACGCCGATGGTGCCGGCGGGCGGCGCGGGTATCGGTATGCATGTCATTCCGGTCGAGAAGGCGATTGAACATGAAAATACATCGGTCAGCGTCGAGCATCTGTCGCACTGGCTGAGTAAATACAATCTGTATTCTGTCGGACAGTGCACCTGCCGCAAGCAGCAGACGATGCGCGGCGAGGGATCCGGCGACATTGGCGGCGAGTTCTGTATCGGTGTCGGCGATCTGGCCGAATATTGTGTGGACCGCGGTATGGGCCGCTATATCAGCTACAATGAAGTGCTGGAAATTCTGGAGCGCGCGGAGCGGCATGGATTTGTCCACCAGATTACCAATATCGACGGCGAGGACAAGATTGTCGGTATCTGCAACTGTGCGGCGGGCGTCTGCAACGCAATCCGGACCTCGCAGCTTTACAATACGCCGAATATGTCCCGCTCGGCTTACCGCGCATCCGTTGAAAAGGAAAAATGTGTTGCCTGCGGCAAATGCGTGGAAGTCTGTCCGGTCGGCGCGGCGAAGCTGGGGCAGAAGCTCTGCACCACAGCGGGCGAGATCCAGTATCCGGTAACGCTGCTGCCGGATGAGACAAAGTGGACCGAAGATAACTGGAATGTCAATTACCGCGAGGACGCGAAGATCAACTGTTATCCGACCGGTACGTCGCCCTGTAAGACAGCCTGTCCGGCGCACCTTCCGGTGCAGGGCTATGTGAAAATGGCAGCGGAAGGCCGCTTCCGTGAGGCGCTGGAGCTGATCAAACAGGACAACCCGTTCCCGGCCGTCTGCGGTTCGATCTGCAACCGCCGCTGTGAGGACGCCTGTACGAGAGGCACCATCGACCAGCCGATCGCAATTGACGAGATCAAGAAATCAATTGCGGCGAAGGAGCTGCATGATGAGCACCGTTTCATTCCGGTCTGTGAAAATGATGAAGGCAAGATGTGGGGACCGGATTACAAGATGGCTGTCATCGGCGCCGGCCCGGCAGGTATGACCTGTGCATATTACCTCCGCACAAAGGGCTACGATGTCACCGTCTTTGAGAAGGAGGGCAGACCCGGCGGCATGCTGACCAACGGCATCCCGAATTTCCGTCTGGAAAAGGATACGCTGAATGCAGAAATTGACGTTCTGAAGCAGATGGGCGTGGAATTTAAATGCGGCGTTGATGTCGGCAAGGATGTGACGCTTCCGGAGCTGCGCGAGCAGGGTTACAAGGCATTTTACATTGCAATCGGCCTGCAGGGCGGCCGCAAGGCGGGCGTTCCGGGCGAGGATGCAGCGGGCGTAGAGTCCGGCGTTTCCTTCCTGCTCGAGGTCAATCAGGACCAGTCCAGAAAGCTGACCGGTGATGTCGTCGTTGTGGGCGGCGGAAATGTTGCCGTCGATGTGGCGCGCACTGCACGCAGAGCGACGGACGGCAAGGTGACGATGCTCTGCCTTGAGGGACCGGATGAGATGCCGGCAGCGGATGAAGAAGTGGAAGAGGCAAAAGCAGAGGGCATTGAAGTAAAGAATGGATGGGGCCCGAAGGAAATCCTGACGTCCGAAGACGGAGAGGTCACCGGCATTGTCTTCAAACGCTGCACCAGCGTATTTGACGCGGATCACAGATTTGCGCCGCAGTACGATGAGGACGCGACCATCACGATCGCATGTGAAAATGTTCTGCAGGCGATCGGACAGTCTGCTGTCTGGGGAGACCTGCTGGCCGGCACAAAGGTTGTGCTGCGTGGCAATGGCACGGCTGAGTGCGACCCGGTCACATTCCAGTCTGCAGAGCCGGATATCTTCATCGGCGGCGATATCAATCACGGCGCGCGTTTTGCCATCGATGCGATCGCAGACGGCAAGAAGGCCTGCGAATCCATGCACCGGTTCGTCCATCCGGGACAGTCGCTGACCATTGCACGCGATCTGCGTGAGTTCATTGAGCTGGACAAGGATTCTGCCATCAAAGAAGGATTTGATAATGCGAAACGCCAGATTCCGGCATGCAAGAGCGGGGATCCGACGAAGACATTCGAGGATCTGCGTCTGCCGCTGACGGATGAGCAGATTGCGATTGAAGCGAACAGATGTCTGGGCTGCGGCGCGACAACTGTCGATCCGAACCGCTGCATCGGTTGCGGCCTCTGCACGACGCGCTGCGAATTCGACGCGATCCATCTCTCCAGAGTGGATCCGGAGGCGTCGCATATGTACCGGGCAGAAGATAAGCTCAAGGCAATCGGCCCGTACGCCGCGAAGCGCGAGTTCAAGATTCTGCGGAACCGCAGGAAATAAACGCAGCTCTGCGATGTCTACGCTCCGCTTCGGACGGCGCAGAACCAGACGTCCACTGGACGTCATGCGCCGCCGGAGGAAGCAGGGTAAAAGTAATACATGTGCAGAGAATGAGACAGGCTGCCGCAGGAAGCATCTTCATGCATAATATTTCATGCATTCGATTGTTTCCTGCGGCAGCCCTTTTTTGTGAACACAGTGGATCAGTCCCCCGCCTCAGGCGCGTGGAGCGCCAGGCACAGTGGGTATGAATCAGAAGCGGAAAATGATGCCGGTCACAGCGGAAATGGCGATCAGGAGGATCGGATTCCACTTCAGCTTTCGCGCGGCAATAAAGATCAGTACCCCCAGTATGATTGCCTTCCAGATGAAGAAATCACCGAGATTGCCGGACATCTGATATGCATCGATGTTGACGAGCGCGACTTTTGCGACATTTAAACCGGCGGCGGTAATCATTGCGATGGATGCCGGCCGCAGACCGTAGAACGCGCCTTCAACAAATTTGCTGTCGCGGAATTTCTCCAGAAATTTTGCGATGATCAGGATGATAATCACGGACGGGGCAGCGAGTGCCAGCGATGCCAGGATGCCGCCCGGAACACCGGCAGTTTTGAATCCGGCATAGGTTGACATGTTGATGCCGATCGCCCCAGGTGTTGACTCGGATACGGCAATCATATCTGCAATATCGGCATGGGAAAACCAGCCGGTCTGGTCAGACATCTCATAGAGGAACGGCAGAGTCGCGAGTCCGCCGCCGACGGAGAAGAGACCTGTTTTGGCAAACGCGAGCATCAGTCGGAGAATAGTCATTTCGCAGAGTCCTCCTTTCCGGCTTTGATTGTGGAAGAAACAATGCCGATGATGCCGGCCAGAATGACCAGGACTGCCGCCGGAATCCGGAATGGAAGCAGACCGGAAAATCCGTTCAGCAGAAAAATGACCAGATACAGAATCAGAGTAAATGCATCGACGATCGATTTAGACCATAGCCGCAGAACAGCCTGAATGATCAGAACGCAGACACAGACACGGATTCCTGCAAATGCATGCTGGATAATTGCCAGATCTGCAAAGTTTGTAAGAAATGCAGCGATAACCAGAATAATGCTGATCGGTCCGGTCATGAATCCCAGACCGGCTGCAATTGCCCCTGCCACACCGCCTCGTTTCTGGCCGATGAAGGTCGAGACATTCAGCGCGATAATGCCGGGTGTGCACTGCCCGATCGAGAAGTAGTCCCGCAGTTCATCCAGTGTCGTCCAGCGACGTTTGTCGGCCAGTTCCCGCTCAAGAATCGGAAGCATGGCATAGCCGCCGCCGAACGTGACAAAGCCGAGTTTCAGATAAGTAAGATATAAATCCAGTAAATTGTTCATAAGCACCTCGCAATTTCCGGTCTCATGCAGAATCTCGGAGACCATGTACGATATTAGCAGATTTCCCTGGAGAATAGAAGAGTAAAAATAAGGAATCAGCTTCCGGAAAATCGTTCAGAAGTGCGGGCAAAAATGCGTATTTTGCAATATTTGGATGATGTATTTATGAAAAAGCCCCAACTGAACAGAGAATCATGTATAATAATGAAGGTATGATTTCACAGAAGAAACAATCAGAGATGATACCGGACAGGGGAGTTAAAGACAGACATACATGAGAATCCGGTCCGTCAGATCAGCATCGGGATACAGGCCGGAGAAGGGAGGCAACGGATGTTTGCAAAACTCAGAGACAAAATGCGGACAGTCAAACTGCATATTACGGTTTCGGCAGTGCTGACAGTACTGCTCGGTGTTGTGCTTGTGATCTGGCCGGGCGAGACAGCGGAGACATTTGCGCGGCTGTTCGGCTTTATGATACTGCTGGTCGGCGCGGTGCTGCTGATTTCATCGCTGGCGGGTTTCCGCCTCGGCCTGATCGGCGCGCTGGTGCTGATTGCAGTCGGAATCTGGTCGCTGGCCAATCCGCGTGCACTCAGTTCGATTCTTCCGGTTGCAGCAGGTGTGCTTTTGGTCACGCACGGCGTGCAGGACCTTGTTATGCTGCCGCAGTTAAAACGGGTGCAGGCTGCAAAATACGGCATTACCATCCTGTTTGCGCTTGTCAGCATCGTATTTGGTGTCGTCTGCATCGCGCGTGCATTTGGCATGGTCAAGGTTATGATGGTCGTAATCGGGCTGATGTTGATTTATGACGGCATCTCTGATATGATCATTGTCCGGAAATATAATTACTTCCGGCGTCAGAATGAGCCGAAACAGGAATATGCAGACCCGCAGGAGCATGTCATGATCGATGCGCAGGGAAAAGAGTTCCTGGAGGATTCGGTGATCGACGCGGACTTCCGCGATGCGGATGATGAATGAATAATTGACGCGGATTTCCATGATTACGCACGATCAAAGATCGCGATTGAAAAAAACAAAACGGCGGCTGCCCGGGCAGGGCAGCCGTATTTCAGGAAGGAAAGGC
The DNA here is from genome assembly GCA_017459675.1 of Eubacterium sp. GTDB lineage: Bacteria > Bacillota > Clostridia > Lachnospirales > Lachnospiraceae > CADBRN01. The sequence continues at coordinate 1,725 of JAFUCM010000163.1, read as the reverse complement.
GGGGTGATTTTGAAACAGGCAGACAGTAAGACGCGGATGACGCGTCTGACATTTATGGGGATGATGATTGCACTTGGCGTGATCATCAGTCCGATCCTCAGAGTAGAAGGAATGTGCCCGATGGCGCATCTGATCAATATTACATGTGCGGTCTTTATCGGTCCGGTCTATGCATTTATCTGTGCATTGCTGATCGGCATTCTGCGCATGATCTTTATGGGAATTCCGCCGCTGGCGCTGACAGGTGCCGTGTTCGGCGCATTTCTTTCCGGCATGCTTTACCGGCTCTCAAAGGGAAAGCTGATCTGTGCTTTCCTCGGCGAGGTAATCGGAACCGGTATCATCGGTGCGATTATCTCCTACCCGGTTATGACATATCTCTGGGGGAGAAACGGACTGAGCTGGATGTTCTATGTTCCGTCCTTCATCGCAGGCACGCTCATCGGCGGCAGCATCGCATTTTTCATGCTTGTAAAAATGCAGAAAGCCGGCATGGTGGCCAGAATACAGGCGGCGCTCGGCTCCGACGTCTATACGGGCGGAAATGAAACACTGAACAATGCGATCGGCATTGCGGTGCTCGGATTTATCGGATATCTGGCCATGCTGATTGTCGTGAAAAATTTCGTGACGGATCCGTCACCGCTGGTAAACAGCCTGAAATATCTGGTGCTGGCAGGATTTGTTCTGGCCGGGATTATATACTGGGCAGTAAACCGTGAAAAAGAGGTGCATATTTGATGCTGGCGGAACGACTTCGACAGGAAAATCCACTGATTCACTGCATTACCAGTCCGATCGCGGTCAATGACTGTGCAAATGCCGTGCTGGCAGTCGGTGCGCGTCCGATTATGGCAGAGCATCCGAAAGAAGTCGCCGGCATTACGGCAATTTCACGGGCGCTGGGGGTGAGCCTTGCCAATATCACAGATGCCCGTGCGGAATCAATTATGATTTCCGGGCGGCAGGCGCTGCAGGACGGACTGCCTTCCGTAATTGACGTTGTCGGCGTCAACTGCAGTGCATTCCGTATGGATCTGGCAAAGCGGTTCATCCGGGACTGCAGACCCGCGGTGATCAAAGGAAATGCTTCTGAGATCCGGGCAATCGCCGGCGCAGCCTATGGAGAAGCAGGCATTGATACGGCGGTCGCTGACCGCGTCAGCCGGGACAACCCGGGGTCAATTGAAGCAGCTGCCGAAGTGGTGAGGTGTTTTGCAAAGCGCACAGGCGCAGTTGTTCTTGCATCCGGCATCATCGATGTCATCAGTGACGGAGAAACAGTATGGCTGGTCGAGAACGGTTCCCCGATGCTGGCCCGCGTCACCGGGACCGGATGCATCCTGAACTGCCTGATCGCATCCTGTCTTGGCGTTTTGGAGACAGGGGACGGTTCGGTGTCTCCGGACGCTGTGGCGCCGCGGGGGGATGTTGCGTCTTCGGGCGTTGTGGCGCCGTGGGGGGATGTTGTGTCTCCGGACGCAGCGGCGCAGTGGGAGGATTCCATGTCTTCAAATGCAGCGAAATCTGTGTGCGACAGACGCTTTCCCGATTGCCCTTCAGTTTTGCAGGCAGTATGCTATGCCACAACACTACTGGGTGTCGCAGGTGAAATTGCAGAAACAAAACTGCCGCAGCAAGGCGCACTCGGCAGTTATCATGTGGCGCTCATGGATGCGCTGGCACTTACAGGAAGAGAAGAAATCGAGAAATTTGCAAGAATCT
>JAFUCM010000162.1 GCA_017459675.1 Eubacterium sp. | reverse complement strand
CGGCGAATTCTAACTGAGCCGGGAGAGCGTTATCTGTCGTCTCCCGTACTAATAATCACTTCAACAGTTCTTTGATCTGGCCGAAAATCACATCAATATCCTGTGTTCCGTCAAGCTCTTTGAGCACGCCTGCCTCTGTGTAGTAGCTGATCAGCGGCTGTGTCTGCTCATGATAGACATCCAGTCTCTTCTGTACTGTCTCCGGCTTGTCGTCGTCACGCAGAACCAGTTCTTTGCCGCATGCGTCACAGACGTTTTCTGTTTTCGGCGGATTGTATTTGATATGATAGGTCGCACCGCATCCCAGGCAGGCACGGCGTCCGGACATACGGGTTACGATGTTCTCATCCGGGACTTCAATATCAATGGCGTAGTCAATGGCCTCACCACGTGCCTTCAGTGCCTCTGTCAGTGCTTCAGCCTGCGGAATGGTCCGCGGGAATCCGTCAAGCACATAACCGTTCTTAGCGTCATCCTGGGCAATTCTGTCGACAACCAGATCGCAGGTAAGAGAATCCGGAACCAGAAGTCCCTGATCCATATATTCCTTTGCCTTTTTGCCGAGCTCTGTGCCATTCTTGATATTGCTGCGGAAAATATCTCCTGTGGAAATATGCGGAATCTGATATTCCGAAGCGATCATTTTGGCCTGTGTTCCTTTTCCGGCGCCCGGAGCGCCAAGCATAATTATTCTCATCTGAAAACTCCTTCTAACATGACGAGAAGGCTGTGGTGCCAGGGCACCACAACCTGTTATTTAAGCACCAAGAAATCCTTTATAATTTCTTACCAGCATCATGGATTCAATCTGCTTCAGTGTCTCAAGAATGACAGACACAATAATGATCAGGCTTGTGCCGCCGAACGAGACATCCGCGTTGAAAAGACCATTGAAGATATGCGGGATGATTGCGACGATAACCAGTCCAACCGCTCCGATGAAGATGATGTACTTCAGCACATTCTTCAGATAATCTTCTGTTGCCTTGCCGGGACGGATACCCGGAATAAAGCCGCCGGATTTCTTCATGTTATCTGCAACTTCCATCGGATTAAATGTAATCGATGTATAGAAGTATGCAAAGAATACGACGAGGAAAATATAAATCAGCACACCGATGGATGAGAGCCAGTCGGACCGGTTGAACCAGTGACTGGAGCTCAGCATGTTGATGATCTTTCCGCCGACACCTGCCGGGGATTTTCCTGTCATGGTCACGATAATGCCCGGAAAGGACATGATCGAAGACGCGAAAATGATCGGAATGACGCCGCCGGTGTTAACCTTCAGCGGAATATGGGATGCCTGTCCGCCGACAAGACGGCGGCCTACCATCTTCTGTGAATACTGAACGGGAATTCTCCGCTCTGCGCCATTCAGAATCAGTGTGAGCACTACAACGCCCAGAATTACGGCAATGATGATCACCCATGCAAGTGTTGCACGCGCCACGGTCTTGCCCTGTACAAAGTTCTCATACAGTGTGACCATGTCAATCGGCACACGTGACAGGATATTGATCAAAAGTACCATGGAAATACCATTGCCGATACCCTTTTCGTTGATCTGCTCGCCGAACCACATCAGCAGCGTTGAGCCTGCAGTCAGTGCAGCGACTACAACAATCACATTGATTGCATTCATGTTTGTGATCAGACCGCGGTTACCAAATCCGATACACATTGCAATTGATTCAAACAGGGAAAGACCGACTGTCAGAATACGTGTAATTGCTGTCAGCTTTCTTCTTCCGTCTTCACCGTCACGGTGCATCTCTTCGAGCTGCGGAATCGCAATGGTCAGCAGCTGTACGATAATGGAAGCCGTGATGTAAGGCGTGATACTCAACGCCAGAATAGAAAAGCTTGAAAATCCGCCGCCGGTAAAAGCATTCAGGAAATTAAATGCATCATTTGCATTATTTCCCTCGAAATAGCTTTTAAAGAATTCTGTATTAACACCCGGTACCGGGATCTGTGATCCCAGACGGATGACAACCAGCATAAACAGGACATACAGAAGTCTGCGGCGAATTTCCTGGATACGTAACGCATCGCGTAATATCTTAAACATTAGACTACCTCAGCTGTACCGCCTGCTGCCTCAATTTTAGCTTTTGCGCTCTCACTGAATGCACTTGCCTTGACATTCAGCTTCTTTGTCAGTTCTCCGTTTCCGAGAATCTTAACGCCGTCACGCGGATTGGAAACCAGTCCGCTTGCGATCATTGCGCCGATTGATACTTCGCTGCCGTCTTCAAAACGATTCAGTTCAGCAACATTGATTCCAACGATCTCTTTGGAATTTCTGCACTTGAATCCACGCTTCGGAAGGCGTCTGTACAGAGGCATCTGTCCGCCTTCAAATCCCGGACGCGGAGCACCTGAACGGGCTTTCTGACCCTTGTGGCCCTTACCTGCTGTTTTACCATTGCCTGAACCATGACCGCGGCCTCTGCGGAAATTTCCGCTGTGGACGGATCCTTCAGCCGGATGTAAATTTGATAAATCCATTCTGGTATCCTCCTTGTACTTATCGAAATGATTCAGATTGTCTGAAATCTTTGTCGTTTCGATTCTTCTCTGCTGCGGACCGGTTATGATCCGCAGTCAGTATTACTCTTCTACCTTGAGGAGATAGCCGACCTGTCTGATAATGCCGCGTGTTGCGTCATTGTCGGGAAGCTCCACTGTCTTGTTTAACTTGCGAAGACCGAGGCCCTCGATAATCTTTTTGTGTTTTGCGACACAGCCGATTGTCGACTTTACCAGGGTCACTTTTAATTTCTTATCAGCCATCTTCGTATCTCCTCCTTAGCCAATGATCTCTTCGACGGATTTTCCGCGAAGTCTCGCAACCTCTTCAGGAGTCTTCAGCTGTGAAAGGCCGTTAATCGTTGCGAGAACGACATTCTGCTTGTTCTTGGATCCAAGCGATTTTGTACGGATGTTTGTGATGCCTGCAAGCTCTGCCACGGCACGAACCGGACCGCCTGCGATCACACCGGTACCTTCCGGAGCTTTCTTCATCAGAACGCTTGCGCTGCCATACTTTCCGATAAAGTCATGAGAGATACTGTGGTTCTCATCCAGTGCAACTGTAACCAGCTTCTTCATGGCATCTTCTTTGCCCTTACGGATTGCTTCCGGAATTTCAGTTGCTTTTCCAAGTCCGGCACCGACATGTCCGTTCTTGTCGCCAACAACGACCAGTGCTGTGAAGCGCATGTTACGTCCGCCCTTAACGACCTTCGTGACGCGCTTGATGGCAACTACTTTCTCCTCCAGCTCTAACTGGCTGGCATCAATAATTACGTGTCTCATGCGTTCTTCTCCTTACCTTAGAATTTCAGTCCGGCTTCACGCGCTGCATCAGCAACTGCCTGAACCCTGCCGTGATAAATGTAGCCGCCTCTGTCAAAAACAACTTCTGTGATGCCGGCTTCGATGGCTTTTTTGCCGATCTGCTCGCCAAGTGCTGCAGCTGCAGCGACATCGTTTGTCTTCTCCAGATCGTTCTTCATCTGAAGTGTGGATGCGGATACAAGTGTATGGCCGACTGAATCATCTATGATCTGCGCATACATATGCTTGTTGCTGCGGAACACAGCAAGACGCGGTCTGGCAGATGTACCGGCGAGATGATGACGCATTCTCCAGTGCTTTTTCTGACGAATCTCAGCTTTCGATGCTTTTTTAATCATAACTCTCTCCTCCTGCCTTACTTCGCACCAGTCTTACCGACTTTGCGTTTGATGACTTCATCACTGTACTTGATGCCCTTGCCCTTGTAGGGTTCCGGAGCTCTCTTCTCACGGATCTCGGCTGCATACTGTCCAACCTTCTCCTTGCTGATGCCCTTTACAGTGATCTTGTTGCCCTCAACGATGGTCTCAAGGCCTTCCGGATCATCCATCTCGATCGGATGAGAGTAACCAAGGTTCAGTGTCAGTTTCTTTCCACTCTTTGCTGCACGGTAGCCGACGCCGTTGATCTCAAGAACTTTCTGATAGCCCTTGCTGACGCCCTCAACCATGTTTGCAATCAGGGATCTGGTCAGGCCGTGAAGCGATTTCATGCGCTTCAGATCATTCGGTCTGTTAACGATGATCTGGCCGTCTTCCATCTTAATTTCCATCTCTTCCGGAAGGACACGCTGCAGTGTTCCAAGCGGGCCCTTAACCGTAACATCATTTCCTGCTTTAATATCAACCGTTATACCATCCGGAACGGCTACAGGCATTCTGCCAACTCGTGACATATTATCAATTCCTCCATTAACTTAAATTCTCGGAAAGTCCCTTTCGGACCTTCTGTTTTCAGTTATTTATTTTCGTTTTATTTACCAGACGAATGCGAGAACCTCGCCGCCAACCTGAAGCTTTCTTGCTTCCTTGTCAGTGATCACGCCCTTGTTTGTGGAAAGGATCGCGATGCCGAGTCCGCCGAGAACCTTCGGCAGCTCATCTTTGTTGACGTATACGCGCAGACCCGGTTTGGAAATGCGCTTCAGACCTGTAATGATCTTCTCATTCTTGTCAGCGCCGTACTTCAGTGTGACATGAATGCTCTTGAACGGGCCATCATCAACCAGATCGTATTTTGTAATATATCCCTCGTTGACCAGAATGTCAGCGATTGCAATCTTCATTCTGGAAGCCGGAATATCTACGGTATCATGCTTTGCAGCATTGGCATTACGAATTCTTGTAAGCATATCTGCGATCGGATCGCTCATTGACATGATTGTTTCCTCCTTATTTTCTAATTACCAGCTGGCCTTCTTAACGCCCGGGATCTGGCCCTTATATGCTAACTCGCGGAAACAAATACGGCAGATTCCGTATTTTCTCAGATACGCATGCGGACGGCCGCAGATTCTGCAGCGGCTGTACTCTCTTGTGGAGAATTTAGCCGGACGCTGCTGTTTGATCTTCATTGCTTTCTTAGCCATGAATAAATTCCTCCTCAATTACTTGGCAAACGGCATGCCAAACAGTGTCAGTAATTCACGCGCCTCTTCATCCGTGTTCGCAGTTGTGACAAAGATAATGTCCATACCGCGTACTTTGTCGATCTTATCATATTCGATCTCCGGGAAGATCAGCTGCTCTTTGATACCAACCGCATAGTTTCCTCTTCCGTCAAAGGAATTCGGATTGATTCCGCGGAAGTCACGGACACGCGGCAGAGACAGGTTGATCAGGCGGTCTGCAAAGTCATACATACGCTCGCCGCGCAGTGTAACCTTGCATCCGATCGGCATACCTTCACGAAGCTTGAAGTTTGCGATGGACTTCTTTGCTTTTGTGATGATCGGCTTCTGTCCGGTGATTTTCTCCAGATCTGCGCAGGCAGCATCCAGAACCTTAGCATTCTCTTTTGCCTCGCCAACGCCGATGTTGACAACGATCTTCTCCAGCTTCGGAACCTGCATGATGTTCTCATAGCCGAATTTGTTCTTCATCGCATCGACGATCTCGTTTTTATATAAATCTTTATATCTGCTCAACTCTTACGTCCTCCATTCAATCCAGAACGTCGCCGGTCTTTCTGGCAACGCGGACCTTCTTGTCACCGTCCATCTTATAACCGATGCGGGTAACCTGTCCTTTGTGAAGATACATGACGTTCGATACATCGATCGGTGCTTCTTTCTGAATCAGACCGCCCTGCTGGTTCATAGCGTTCGGCTTCTGACTCTTCGTAACCATGTTGATGTTCTCAACGATCACCTTATGGTTCTTTGCGTCTACAGAGAGCACCTTGCCTTCTTTGTCTTTATCTCTGCCGGCGATTACTCTTACGGTATCACCTTTTTTGATTTTCATTG
>JAFUCM010000035.1 GCA_017459675.1 Eubacterium sp. | reverse complement strand
TGGACTGAGTGGTCTTCCGCTGAAGAAATTTTTCAATACCAGCGGACAGCTCTATAAATCCATGAATCTGAAAGACCGGATTCCGGACATGACAGAAGATGAGCAGCTGGCCCTGCTTGCGACAGACGGAATGCTGGTGAAACGGCCGATCCTGGTGACAGATGACAGAGTGCTTGTCGGGTTTAAAGAGGCTGATTACACTACAATAAAATAAATAAAAAGAGAGACAAAAAGATGAAACCATATCATCATACCGTTCAGTATTACGAGACAGACCGGATGGGAATTACCCATCATTCCAATTATATCCGGTGGATGGAAGAAGCCAGGATTGATTTTATGAAGCAGATCGGGTGGGAATACGCGAAACTGGAGGAACTGGGAATTATTTCGCCGGTGCTGGGACTTTCCTGCGAGTATAAGGCGGGCACAACCTTTTCCGATGTTGTTGCGATTGATATTTCTGTCAATTCGTTTACCGGTGTCAGAATGGAAATTGCCTATTCGATGAGAAAGGTGAGCAAAGATACAGAAGAGATTCATGAGGCAGATCAAATCAGCGGGGATGATTCAGAAAGTATTCTTGTCTGCGAAGCTGTCTCCAGACACTGCTTCCTGGATGCGGACGGCAGACCTGTCCGGCTCAAACGGGACTATCCGGAATTGTACAGGGTGCTGATGGAACAAGTGAATGAAACAGAATAAGAGGAATTGTAATATGCAGAATATTAAGAACATTGATTTATATGATTTTTCTGAAACAGCAGCGTCACAGTTGTTCGAACAGACCACATATCCCTGGGAAGTGCTCCCTTTGATTCATGATTTTGTGCTGGAACTGGGCGTCACACTCTCTGCTGATAAATATGAACAGCGTGAATCCAATGTCTGGGTTGCAAAAGATGCGCTTGTTTACGGGACGGCGACCATTCTCGGACCATGTATCATCGGTCACCGCACGGAGGTGCGGCCGGGTGCATTTATCCGCGGCAACGTACTGGTGGGGGAGGACTGTGTCGTCGGCAATTCTACAGAACTGAAGAATGTGATCCTGTTCAACCATGTACAGGTTCCGCACTATAATTATGTCGGGGATTCCATTCTCGGCCACTATGCACATATGGGTGCCGGATCGATCACATCCAACGTGAAGTCGGACAAAACTCTGGTAGTTGTAAAGCAGGGGGATGAGAAGATCGAGACAGGTCTGAAGAAATTCGGCTGCATGCTCGGCCACCATGTTGAGGTCGGGTGCGGCAGTATCCTCAATCCCGGCAGTGTCATCTGCCCGAATACAAACATTTACCCCCTCTCCAGTGTGCGCGGTGTCATTCCGGCAGACAGTATTCTAAAAGACGGGAACCGGATCGTTCCGAAAACATGAGCAGAGGATCTGCAAAGAATTCCCGAAAGTTCTTTACGATTCATGGTAACTTGTTATAAAATAGATCAGTAAAGTGGCTTTAAAATGAAAGGAGTATGGCATAATGACTTATTCACACGAAGTTGAGAATATGTGTCCTGTCCGCCAGGGCGTAAACCACGGCGCTGCCCCGATTCCGGAAGAGGCAAAGTGGGTTCAGGTTAAAGAAGTCAAGGATGTTTCCGGCTTCACACACGGCATTGGCTGGTGTGCACCGCAGCAGGGTGCCTGTAAGCTGAGCCTGAATGTGAAAGAAGGCATCATTCAGGAAGCACTGGTAGAAACCATCGGATGTTCCGGTATGACACATTCGGCAGCAATGGCATCCGAGATTCTTCCGGGACGTACGGTTCTGGAAGCACTCAACACAGACCTTGTCTGTGATGCAATCAACACAGCTATGCGAGAACTGTTCCTGCAGATCGTCTACGGACGTTCCCAGAGTGCATTCTCAGAGGATGGTCTGGTTATCGGCGCAGGTCTTGAGGACCTCGGCAAGGGCAACCGCTCTCAGGTCGGAACTATGTACGGAACACTTGCAAAGGGACCACGTTATCTGGAGATGGCAGAAGGCTATGTAACAGATATCGCGCTGGATGAAGATGATGAGATCATCGGCTACAAGTTTATTAACTTTGGACGCATGATGGATTTCATCAAAGCCGGTGATGACGCAAATACAGCATTTGAGCAGGCACAGGGTCAGTACGGCCGTGTCGCTGATGCTGCAAGACTGATCGATCCGAGAAAAGACTGAGAGGAGGACGTAAAAGATGGCTTTATTTGAATCATATGAAAGAAGAGAAAAACAGATTCTGGCAAAGCTTGCTGAGTACGGAATCAGCTCAATCGAAGAAGCTGCAGAGATCACGAAAGCAGCAGGGCTTGATGTCTATCATCAGGTAGAGAATATTCAGCCGATCTGTTTTGAAAATGCAAAATGGGCATACACCGTCGGCGCGGCAATCGCAATCAAGAAGAACTGCCGCAAGGCTGCTGATGCAGCTGCAGCAATCGGCGAGGGACTGCAGTCCTTCTGCATCCCGGGTTCTGTTGCTGACAGACGTAAAGTCGGTCTCGGCCACGGCAACCTCGGCAAGATGCTTCTGGAAGAAGATACCGAATGCTTCGCATTCCTGGCAGGCCATGAGTCCTTCGCGGCAGCTGAGGGCGCAATCGGTATTGCTGAAAAGGCAAACAAAGTCCGTCAGAAACCGCTGCGCGTTATTCTGAATGGTCTTGGAAAAGACGCTGCGCAGATCATTTCCCGTATCAACGGTTTTACACACGTTGAGACAGAGTATGACTATCATACCGGCGAGCTGAAGGAAGTCTTCCGCAAATGCTATTCCAAGGATCCGGAGAGCCCGCGCGCAAAGGTTAACTGCTACGGTGCTAACGACGTACAGGAAGGTGTTGCCATCCTCTGGAAAGAGAACGTTGATGTCTCCATCACCGGCAACTCCACCAACCCGACCCGCTTCCAGCATCCGGTAGCAGGTACCTATAAGAAAGAGCGTATTGAGGCAGGCAAGAAGTACTTCTCAGTTGCATCCGGTGGCGGCACAGGCCGTACCCTGCATCCGGACAACATGGCTGCAGGTCCGGCTTCCTACGGAATGACCGATACCCTCGGCCGTATGCATTCCGACGCACAGTTTGCAGGATCTTCCTCCGTTCCGGCGCACGTTGAGATGATGGGCCTGATCGGTGCAGGAAACAACCCGATGGTTGGTATGACGGTTGCAGTCGCAGTAGCTGTTCAGCAGGCAGCAGACGAAGGTAAGTTCTGATAAATCTGTCGGCTATTTGAATTTAAACACAAGATAAAAAGACTGCCGCATGAAGCTTTGAAGGTTTCATGCGGCAGTTTTTTATAGATGCGCCTTATATTTGTGGCATATTACTTGCGCGGCAGCAGCATCCCGAACAGCCCTGACACGATCGTCATCACGACCGGCGTGAGCATCATGATTTTCATCCCGGCAAACTCGCCGATGACGCCCATCAGCAGCGGAATGACGGCCAGACCGATGTAAAGGGAGATGCAGTTGATCCCGGAGATGAGGCCGGTTTTATGCGGGTACCAGTCTGCGACGAGACTGATAATACGCGGGAGTGTGGGAGCATTTAAAATGCCGAACAGAAAAATTCCCGCCATAAGCAGGCCGTAACTCTTTCCAAGTACACCCGGCAGTAAGACAATTCCGGCAAATATGCCGCCCCAGGTCACCAGTGTTCTTGATTTCATGGCACGCAAAGCCGGTACGAGTCCGACGGACAGACGGCCGATCATCGTCCCGAACCAGTACAGAGACAGGGCCATCGCGCAGGCCAGGGCACTTTTATCCGCAAAGATGTCTTTACAGTACTTTACGCCCCAGACCGTAATGCCGCCCTGAGCGGCACCGTAACAGATGACAGAAAGGGCACCGATCCAGACTGCGGGATTACGAAATACTTCGCGGCTTCCGGCAGAACCGGAAGCGGTTTCTGCGTGTTGAAGCGGAACGGAACGGCTGTCAATCGCTTTCCGTGCACGGAAATATAAAAACAGATGCAGAACCAGAATGATCAGAATAATAATGGCAGCGGACCTGTAGATCGTTCCCCAGTTTCCGGTTCCGATTACAGCAGTGATGACCGGAATCAGAGTGGCACCCAGACCGCAGATCCCGTGCAGTACGCTCAGAGCAGAATCGCGGCTGTCATGGAAAAGATCACTCAGGACAGCATTATTATTCATATCGATGAGACCGAGTGAAGCACCCAGCAGCAGATAAAGTACCATAAAAAGGCTGACGGGAGGCCTGACGCCGATTCCGAGAAGTGCCAGCGCCGTGAGCAGGAAGGCCAGCATCAGGAGAAACGGCTTTTTCATCCGGTCGGCAATACCGGCAGCTATTAATATCGCTGCGATGCCGCCGAGAAACTGAAAGAAAGACATCATGCCGCCGCGGTCCAGATTCATATGGTAGTGCGTCATGATGTCAGAAAGGACAGATCCGGTCAGATTGGTGCACATATTCATAATCGCGGCACCGGCGTAGACAGAAATGGCATAGGGAAGAATCGTTTTCATTTGCTGCTTCATTTCAAATAAAACCTCCGTTATGTAGCTGAAGTATATTGTATAGAATCGGGCCGGATTTTTAAATACTTTTATGGATGCTCTTTTTATAGATACTCTGTTATGGACTCTTTTATGAAAGCGATTGTCTGATGGTCTCCCAGATACATTCCGCAGCAAATGCAGACCCTTCTGCAGAAGCATGTTCTCCATCAGGATCGAACATGTCCAGTTGTGGATGGCTTTCCTGGTAATCCCACCATTTTTCGCCGACAGGCGCCAGCAGTGCGTCAATTTCATCTGCAATTCTGTGGTGGACTTCATTCATATAATTCTGGTTTTCCGGTGCGGACTGGACGGACCAGGTTTCGTAGATGACAGGAATGCTGCCTGCTTCGCGGACCCACTGATTCAGCTGCCTGGCTGATTCCCGGTATTCTGCCTCCTGAACGAAAGGCTGTGCGTATTCCTGCAGCACAACATAGTCATACCCGCCGTAAAGAATGTTAAACCTTACTTCGGGCTGTTCAACATGCTGTCGCAGATACCAGCCGCCGTGGGCAAGCATTGTGATACGGCAGTCATATCCGTCTTCCGCAGCCAGATGCTGCACAATGCCGGGCAGGTCGTTATAGTAGGTGTGGCTGTTGCCGATAAACAGGATGGATACAGATGTATCAAGCCCGGATCTCGCAGAGCTCCCTTTCCGTGCGGAGGTGCGCAGGAAAATAAAGCCGGTAGCTGCAAGCAATGCAGCAGCCAGAGCAACGGTGAGAATGACGGTCCGTTTACGGACGTGGTGATTCTGATTCATCGAATTTCCTCCGGTATATGTGTAAACTATAACGAACCCCGGAAGCGCTGTCAATGCAGCGTGGGAGTCCTGATGTAATAAAGATACTTGCAAATAAAGCAGAATACTGCTACCATTAAGTTAGAAATAACTAACTAAAGGGTTGGATAATGACTCTTGCTAATAATACAAATACAGAGAGGTGTCTGTTATGAAAATAGAAATCATACAGGGAATTCTGATCCCGTTCCTGGGAACGGCGGCCGGAGCGGCCTGCGTATTTTTCATGAAAAAAGAAATGGGAAGAAATATGCAGCGTGCGCTGACAGGGTTTGCGGCCGGCGTTATGGTTGCCGCATCGGTCTGGAGTCTGCTGATTCCGGCGCTGGAACAGGCAGCTGCAGGAGCAGAGAACAGCGGCAGAGCGGCTGCAGTTATGATAGTGCTGCCTGCTGTCAGAGGGTTTGGGGCCGGGACATTGCTGCTTCTTGTCCTGGACCGGATCATCCCGCATCTGCACCAGCATGCAGAGGAGGCAGAAGGGCGGAAAAGCAATCTCGCCAGAACAACGATGATGGTGCTGGCAGTTACGCTGCACAACATCCCAGAAGGAATGGCAGTCGGCGTTGTCTACGCCGGCTGGGCATCAGGATCTGCAGACATTACAGCAGGCGGCGCACTCGCCCTCGCACTCGGCATTGCCATCCAGAACTTCCCGGAAGGTGCGATCATATCCATGCCGCTTCACGCAGAAGGGAAATCAAAGGGAGGCGCTTTTCTGGACGGCGTTCTGTCCGGCGCAGTTGAACCTGCCGGAGCCCTTCTGACCATCTTCCTGGCAGCCCGTCTCGTGCCGGTCATGCCTTACCTGCTCAGCTTCGCGGCCGGCGCCATGATCTACGTCGTCGTAGAAGAACTCATCCCCGAAATGTCAGAAGGAGAACACTCCAACATCGGCGTCATTCTCTTCGCTGCGGGCTTCACGCTGATGATGGTGCTGGATGTAGTCCTCGGCTAATATAAAAAAGGGCTGACCCAGAAAACAAATAAGTGCAACATATATCATCAAAGGGACATCCGCAGTGCCGGTCCTTAACGAGCACTATCGTGCGAGTTTAGTACCGCTGCACGAGGGCGCATGACGTCCAGTGGACGTCTGGTTCTGCGCCGACCGGAGCGGAGCGTAGACCCGGAGCGGGAGCGGTCCCGGTGATGATATATGTTGCACAAATATGTTTTCTGGGTCAGCTCCAACAAAATCAAAGATCCAGCTTCAGATCATTCTCTTTAATCCATCCTGCCTTACGCATCGGCATTGCGATCAGCGGCGTGATCACTGCCGGCAGTACAAAGCAGATCAGGAGCATGCCGATCCAGTCGGTTGCTGTGATGGCAGCCTTGGTTCCTGCTGCGACATCACTGACCCAGCCGGTGTAAACACCGATCTGGCCGACGAGACCGCAGGTGCCCATTCCGGAGGAGACCGGTGTGCCGTTCATCTGCATCTTGAAGAGGCAGGTGGCAATCGGTCCGGTGATGGCGGAGGTGACGATCGGCGGAATCCAGATGCGCGGATTGCGCACGATGTTGCCCATCTGCAGCATAGAGGTACCGATGCCCTGTGCGACAAGGCCGCCCCATTTATTTTCCTTAAAACTCATAACGGCAAATCCGACCATCTGTGCGCAGCAGCCTGCGACAGCGGCGCCGCCTGCAAGACCGACCAGTCCCAGAGCCGCGCAGATCGCAGCAGAGGAGATCGGGAGAGTCAGTGCGATACCGACAATCACGGAGACGAGGATACCCATAATGAATGGCTGCAGATCTGTTGCCCACATGATCAGTTCACCAAATTTCATCGCGGCTTTGCCAAGTGCAGGTGCCCACCATGCAGAGAGCGCGACGCCGACGCCGATGGTGACGAGCGGTGTTACGAGAATATCTACCTTTGTCTCTTTGGATACAGCCTTGCCGAATTCTGCCGCAAAGATTGCAACAAACAGAACAGCAAGCGGTCCGCCTGCGCCGCCAAGTGCATTGGAAGCAAAACCGACGGTAACCAGTGAGAACAATACCAGCGGCGGTGCCTGCAGTGCGTATCCGATCGCGACCGCCATGGCCGGTCCGCTCATGGCGGATGCAAGTCCGCCGACGGTGTAGCTCGCTTCTCCGACCGTTGCTACCGGATTGGTCAGGAAACCGATATGAAACTGTGTGCCGATTGTGTTGATGATCGTTCCGATCAGAAGGGACGCGAACAGTCCCTGCGCCATCGCACCGAGTGCGTCAATGCCATAGCGCTTTGCGGAAATTTCGATGTTTTTTCGTTTCAGAAATGCACGAAATCCCTTGTTTTGCTTGCTCATTTTTTTTCTCCTTTTTCATAGAGCGAGATTGTCCCGACATCTGCGGTTACGTTTCTGTCCGGAGAGATATACGTGTTTGATATTTCCGGAAGTCTGTTGTATAAACAGGTGTCTTGACAGGTATCATGTCAATTATATAGAATAAATGTGAATTGTCAATGAAATAAAACAGAGTATAATAAAATAAACAAGATTATCAGGATCGAAATGATTTATCGCAAGAAAGCGATAAAGAAAGAGGGGTTCATGACCACAGAACAGCGCAGAGAGAACATACTGAATTACTTCAGAGAGAATAATGATCCGGTCAGTGCCAATGTGCTGGCGGCAACATTTCATGTGAGCCGTCAGATTATCGTCGGTGATGTAGCGATTTTGCGGGCAGCCGGTCACGATATTGCCGCGACGCCGCGCGGATATCTGCTGCTTGACCAGGCAGAAGAGGGAATCCGCAGGCAGATTGTCTCGCTGCATACGGCTGAGCAGATCGAGGAAGAGCTGAATATCTGCGTAGACTACGGATGTGAAGTTTTGGATGTGATTATTGACCATCCTGTTTACGGACAGCTCTCCGGAAGACTGCAGATCCGGTCCCGATATGATGTCATGCAGTTCATGAAGAAGGTAAAAGAAGAACAGGCGCATTCACTCTCGGAACTGACGGACGGTGTGCACATGCATACGCTGATCTGCCCGGATGAGAGGGCCTATGAGCAGGCAGTACAGAAGCTGGAACAGGCGGGAATTCTGTTTCGGGAGTAAGCTTATTATCACAATGAATGAATTATATATGTACCGAATGAAAATGGATTTCAAGTCAGATGAGATCCATTTTTTTGTTGCGTGTAATAAAATGTCATGATAATATAACAGTGTTATATAACGGTGTTATATTACGTTGTTATAGATGATTCATAAATGTGGTTACTGTAGTTTAGATGTTTCGTTTTCGCTAAAAGGATATTGATACATGGATCAGCCGGATACGTTACGTAAAATACATACGGCCGCAATGTCTGAATTTCTGAAAAACGGATTTCGCAAAACATCGCTGCGCAAAATTGTGAAAGACGCCGGTGTGACGACGGGTGCATTTTACGGATATTACGCCAGTAAAGAGGCACTATTCGACGCATTGGTCGGAGAATGCTTTCATACGATGCTGGATCATTATCAGCGTGTACAGCAGGAGTTTGCCGAATTGCCGGCAGAGCTGCAGCCGGAACAGATGGGAGTTGTCTCGGGGGAATGCATGGACTGGATGCTCCGCTATGCATATGACAATCTGGATGTATTCAAGCTGATCATGACAGGAGCAGAGGGAACATCCTATGCACATCTGGTAGATGAAATGGTGAGGATCGAAGAAGAAGCAACGGACCGGTACAAGGATGTCATGATCGAACTGGATTATCCTGCCCCGGTGGTCAATGCATCGCTGCAGCATATCCTGATAACCGGCATGTTTTCAGCATTTACAGAGCTGATTCTGCATGATAAGCCATTGGAAGAAGCGCTGGAATATCTGGCGCAGCTGCGCCGGTTCTACACTGCCGGCTGGCAGAAACTGCTGGGAGAGGCGATCATGATGTAGCGGTGGTGTTTACAAAGCTTTTTGATGGGGCTGTCGCACTGCGCAGGCGAATGCGTAATGCGGCAACCCTTTTAAAAGGGGAATGAGTTAGTCAAATATAACAAAATGCAAAAATGTTACACCTGAAATCACACTGTGTGGTTGACACCGGAATTTATTTACAGCAACAGGAGGATATCTGAATGAACGAAACCGTTGGCAAAGAGAAGAAAAAATCCCTGGCTGTCTGGATCATGGCGTATGCCGGCAGCAGGCGGAAGCTCTATACAGCCAGTGTGATCCTGGCAATCTGCGGAACCATCTGCAGTATGGTTCCTTACTATTGTATCGGGAGAATTGTACAGCAGCTGCTTGCAGGAACACATTCTTTTGCACCACTGCGCGGGTATTTTATCATGCTGGCAGTATTCTGGACACTGCGGGTTGTATTTCACTCGTTTTCAACTTCGTGTTCACATGTTGCGACATTTGCGGTACTCGGCAACATCCGTAAAGCGATGATCGCGAAGCTGGTCCGTGTGCCGCTGGGTGACGTACAGAACATCCCTTCCGGCGCACTGAAAAATGTGATTGTTGAGCGTGTCGATTCAATGGAGACCACGCTGGCGCATATCCTTCCGGAGTTTACGGCAAACATTGCCGCGCCGCTTCTGATCTTTATTTATCTGCTGACGATCAACTGGAAGCTGACGCTGGCTTCGCTGATCACACTGCCGGTCGGCTTACTGTGTATGGCGTCTATGATGAGCGGGCAGGCGGAGCAGTGGGCAAACTGCGTTGAAAAGACAAAAATCCTGAATGATACGGCTGTGGAGTACATCAATGGCATCGAGGTGATTAAGGCGTTCGGAAAGGCTGACAGTTCTTATGAGAAGTTTAAGACGGCGGCGCGGGACGGCGCAAATTGCTATATTGACTGGATGCGGAGGAGTATTGTTCCGTTTACTGCTGCATTTGTCATTGCGCCGGCTACCATGCTTGCTGTTCTGCCGGCCGGCGGAATGATGTACCTGCATGGAAGTGTTGCTGCAGCAGATCTTGTTATGGTTATGATTCTGGCCTCCGGACTGATTACGCCGTTTCTTACAATTATGTCCTATAACGATGATATGACAAAGGCAGGGACGATTTTTGAGGAAGTTGACGCTATTTTGCATATGCAGGAGATGAAGAGGCCTGAAAAGTCGGCGGCAGTGCCGCGGGACAATACCATTGTGTTGGAAGATGTGCATTTTGCTTATCGCAGCGGTCCGAAGGCAGGAAGTCTCGGCACAAATTCAGGTGCGGACACAGCGGAAGACCAGGACCGTGAAATCCTGCATGGCGTCAGTCTGACTTTCCGAGACGGGACAGTCAATGCACTTGTCGGACCGTCCGGTTCGGGCAAGACAACCATTGCGCGTCTGATTGCATCGCTCTGGGATGTCGATGCAGGAAGCATCACGCTGGGCGGCGTCAATATCCGGGATATCTCACAGACGGACTACAGCCGGCGGATTGCATTTGTCTCGCAGGATAATTATCTCTTTAACAGGAGTGTCCGGGACAATATCCGTATGGGAAGGGCAGATGCTTCGGACGCAGAAGTGGAAGAAGCGGCGAAGCGGTGCGGCTGCCATGACTTTATTATGGGACTGGAAAACGGCTATGATACCGTTGTCGGCGATGCCGGCGGGCATCTTTCCGGCGGCGAGCGGCAGCGCATTTCGATCGCACGGGCGATGCTCAAGGATGCAGACATTATCATTCTGGATGAGGCGACTTCCTTTACGGATCCGGAAAATGAGGCGCTGATCCAGCAGTCAGTCGCCAGCATGATTCAGAACAAGACGCTGATTGTCATTGCGCACCGTCTGTCAACTGTAACAGATGCAGATCAGATTGTGGTCATCAGTGACGGCAGTGTGCATGCTGCAGGGACGCATGAGGAACTGCTCGCGGCCGACAGCCTCTACCGGAATATGTGGGAGGCGCATATTGCGGCAAGAGATACGGCTGAGGATGCATATGACGGCGATACAGCAGAAAAGAATGCTGCACTTTCAGGATCAGAGGATAGAGGCGCGAATACCGGGACAGGCACATCAGATGCTGCACAGGCTGAATCCATGAAAGGAGGGCCGGAAAAATGATCGGAATTCTGAGAAAATTCTTTGATTTCTCCGGGAAAGAGAATAAGCGGAAATTTATTGTTTCAATCATCCTCGGCATCATAGAAGCGGTCTGCCAGGCGATGCGCATTCCCGCGATTTATCTGGTGATACGCGGCATTGTATGGCAAAATCTGACAGCCGGAACAGTATGGCTCGGATTTGGTATCCTAGCAGCCGCTGCACTGGTGCAGATCTGCGTCTCCGGAAAGGGGGAAATGCTGCAGACAGAGGCCGGATATACAACGTGCGCGGATAAGCGCATGGAGATTGCGGGACATCTGCGCTATCTGCCGATGGGTTATTTTAATGCGAACTCACTCGGTTATATCACCAGCGTGACGACAAACACCATGGAAAATCTGGCAGACGTGGCGACGCGTGTTGTCATGATGACGCTGATGGGCGTGCTGGAGGCAGGACTGATCACAGTGCTTCTTTATTTCTTTGACTGGCGGATCGGTCTTGTGGCGACGGCAGGTATTGTATTGTTTTTCCTGGCAAACCGCGTGATCCAGAAGCGGTCGGCAAAACTTTCTCCGCGTAAATTGCAGGCGGATACCCATCTGGTCGAGCAGATTCTTGAGTTTATTCAGGGAATCGCGGAGGCCAAAAATTATAATATTACGACGGAAACCAACCGGAAGCTGGACCGGGCGATTGATGACGCTTCAAAGATCAATACGGATATGGAACTGTCATTTGTACCGGTGATGGGGATCCAGAGCTGGCTGATCAAAATGACAGGCATTGCGATGTGTGCGCTGTCTGTAAAATTCTATCTGGACGGCAGTATGCAGCTCCCGGAGTGCATTGTCATGCTGATCGCTTCGTTTATCGTATTTGCTGCACTGGAGTCGGCGGGCAATTACTCGGCCCTTCTCCGCACAGTGGATGTTTCAGTGGACCGCGCCTCTGAAATCCTGAACCTTCCGGAAATGGACATTAACGGGAAAGATATCGTGCCGGACCACTTCAATATCGCAATGGAACATGTGGATTTTGCGTATGAGAAGCGCAAGGTTGTCGACGACGTATCACTTCAGGTGCCGGAGCACCAGTGCATTGCATTTGTGGGTCCTTCCGGCGGCGGAAAGACAACCATCTGCCATCTGATCGCAAGATTCTGGGACGTACAGGCCGGCACAGTGCGACTGGACGGAACAGACGTAAAGGATTACAGCATGGATGCGCTGATGAGGAATTTCAGCTTCGTATTCCAGAATGTGTATCTGTTCCATGATACGATCGCCAACAATATCCGGTTCGGCCGGCCGGAGATCCCGATGGAGCAGGTAATGGAGGCGGCAAAGAAAGCATGCTGCCACGCGTTTATTATGGCGCTTCCGGACGGATATGAGACGGTAATCGGAGAGGGAGGCGCATCGCTCTCCGGCGGCGAGCGGCAGCGGATTTCCATTGCGCGTGCGATTCTCAAGGACGCCGGCGTTATCATCCTGGATGAAGTGACAGCCAACATTGATCCGGAGAATGAAAAAGAGCTGATGGAAGCAATTCGGGCGCTGACCAGAGAAAAGACGGTTCTCATGATTGCGCACAGACTGAAAACCGTCCGGCATGCGGATCAGATCTATGTCGTAGACCAGGGCCGGATCGTACAGCACGGAACACACGAAGAACTGATGCGGGAAGCGGGTATTTACCGGAATTTCATCGCATCCAGAGAGGAAGCGGTCGGCTGGAAAATCCGGACTGCTTAACACCTGAGAATATGCAAAATTAAGCAAACACGAGAACAAAGAAGTCTGCTCTGATTCTGCTAAAGTGTTCATTGGAAAATAACGTACTGAAAAGGAAGTGCACATATGAACATTTTGACAGAATCACTGCAGGCTTATTTTGCATCTTTTTCCATCAACAAGGCGATCATGATGGTCATGATGGTCTTCATGGTCGTCGGCGGCATCGACCGGATCCGCGGCAATAAACTGGGCTACGGCGAAAAGTTTGAAGAGGGCTTCCAGGCACTCGGATCTCTCGCAACGGCCATGATCGGTATGATCGCGCTCGTGCCGGTCATCAAGATCGTACTGGGCGGCGTGCTCGGTGCATTTTTTAAAGCGATCGGCGCAGACCCGTCTCTCTTTGCAGGCATTCTTCTGGGCTGCGACCTGGGTGGTTATCCGCTGGCCATGGAGCTGGCAGAATCTCCTGCGATCGGAAGCTACACGGGCATGATCATCGCATCTGTGATGGGAATCAATGTCGTCTTCAACATTCCGGTCGGCATGGGCATCATCAAAGTAGAAGACCGGAAATTCCTTGCAACCGGCATGCTGGTCGGATTCGCAACGGTACCGGTGGGCTGCCTCGCGGGCGGCTTTGTCATGAAGGCATCCGGCTTTGAACTGACTGTCAGGGACATCATCATGAATACCATCCCGGTTGCAGTCGTCGCTGTCCTGATTATTCTGGGCCTGATCCTGGCACAGGAAAAGATGCTGAAGGGATTCATTGCATTCGGAAAAGGTGTCACGGCCATTGTAACGGCGGGCACAATGATCGCGGTATTCCAGTATCTTACAGGCATCCGTTTTCCGCTGTTCCACGTCATGGTCGAGGCAAACGCGGAGGGTGTGATTCCGCTCGAAGACGGCTTCCTCGTCATCGGCGAGATCGCAATTGTTCTGCTCGGCGCATTTCCGATGGTTGCATTTATCACAAAGAAATTCAGCGCGCCGCTGCAGCGTCTGGGCGGAAAATTCGATCTGGATGAAAACAGTGTCGGCGGCATGATCGCAAACCTGGCAAACAACATCATGATGTTCCAGATGATGAAAGACATGCGCCCGAAAGGGAAAATCCTGAACTGTGCGTTCACCGTATCCGCCTGCTTCGTCTTAGGCGACCACCTCGGCTTCGTTGCCGGCCAGAACCAGCAGCTGATCGTGCCGATGATGGCGGCCAAATTCATTGGCGGCATCACGGCAGTGGTGCTGGCAAATATCCTGTGGAAGAGTACGTTTAGTAAATCGTATGCCTGATTTTTTCAGGGGTTATTTGGGGCTGTCGCATGAGGATGTTTTATGCGACCGCCCCATGTTTGTATACCGAAATAAAATATATATGCTATAATAATTGGTAATACCAATTCACGGTTAAGGATACAGATAGTAAGACAGGAGATATTGTATGGTAACAACAAATGATAAGGGTATTATTCAGTTTAAGCATAAGGTTATGGAGGAGATCTGCCGGCTGCATATGAGGCGGAAGAGTGGTCTGAGGCAAAGAAGGAAGGCCGCAAGATGACAACCTCCTGCTGTCCGGCATTTATCAACATGCTGCGGAAGCATTTCCCGGAAGTATACGAGGCAAATATGTCAGAAACTGTTTCGCCGATGTGTGCGATTTCACGCTATCTGAAGGCTACCCGGCCGGGCTGCGTAACAGTATTTGTGGGACCGTGCATTGCTAAAAAGTCTGAGGCGCGGGATACATCCGTGCCGGACAATGATATGTGGACTGCCGCAGGAATCTGCTTCCTGCGGCAGCTTCGTGTAAGCATCATCTGTCTCCATAATTGTTGACATTGCAACAAACAGGTCGTAAAATATAAAATACATATATAATTACGGTGAAGCAAAGGGAATGCAATGGAAAACCGCTATATGATTTTTACCAATACCATTGCTTCGCTCTATCAGAGTGTACAGAAGATCAGAGCGATGGAGATGGATCATTTTGATTTAAAGACAGGACATGTGACCTGTCTTCTTTTGCTGTTTCAGCATCCGGACGGCATCACACATAAACAGCTGACAGAACTGTGTGAAATGGACAAGGCAGCGGTTTCCAGGTATGTCACAACTTTGCGCGAGCGTGGTTTTATAACGGAAATCGGAGCGGATAAAAGATATAACAGGAAGATTTGCCTGACGGATGAGGGAATGCGTGTCGCAAAGGAAACGGCAGGAATGGTGATCCGGGCCGTTGAAAATGGTTCTGCTGATATGTCAGATGCGGAGCGCAGTAAGTTTTATGAAAGAATGCAGCAGATTTCAGATAATCTGCAGAATTATATAGAAGAGATGGAGAAGGAAAGAAGGGATTAAAACAGGTGTTTTTTATTTCCAGGATAGATGAAAAGTATTCAACTTAAATATGAATAAAACTAAATTTTTCTGTTTACAAGATATAAAAGCATGTTACAATGGGAATGTTGAATTTTCAGCATCCTGGCGGTGAACAGAATGAAATGCCGGATGTTATTTCCAAAGCGGAACGAGAGAAGGAGTTGAAAAGACAGATGAAAAACACAGTTGAGATCAGATGGCACGGACGCGGCGGACAGGGTGCAAAAACAGCTGCGCTGCTGCTGGCGGATGTTGCCTTTAAGACCGGACAGAATGTACAGGGCTTTCCGGAGTACGGCCCGGAGCGGATGGGCGCGCCGATTACGGCATTTAACCGGATCAGCAAAGATAAGATCCGTGTTCATTCCAATATCTATGAACCGGACTATGTGGTCGTTGTCGATGAGACGCTGCTGCATTCCGTCAACGTCACAGACGGCCTGAAGGAAGAGGGCGCTATTATTATCAATACACCCCGTTCCAAAGAAGAGGTGCTTCCGCAGCTGAACGGTTATAAAGGGCGTGTTGTTACAATTGATGCGCGCGCGATTTCCGAGCAGACACTCGGTAAGAATTTCCCGAACACGCCGATGCTCGCGGCGACGGTGGCGGTTACAAAGGTTCTGGAGCGGGATCAGTTTATCAATGATATGCGCGCGTCCTTTGAACATAAGTTTGCAAAGAAACCGGAAGTGATCGATGGAAATATGAAGGCGCTGGAGATGGCGTATGAGGCAGTATCGTAAGGAGGAGCCATGAGAACTGACGCAACAAAAATTAATGAGCGGAGCCCTTATACAGATCTTCCAGAACGTCTCCAGATGATTTCTGCCGGAACGGCAAAGAATTTTAATACAGGTGAGTGGCGTACCAACACACCGGTGATGGACTGGTCCAAATGCCGGCAGTGTCTGCTGTGCTGCCCGGTCTGTCCGGATTCCAGTATTCCGGTAAAGGACGGCAAGCGCCTGGATTTTGATTATGATCACTGCAAGGGCTGCGGCATCTGTGTAAAAGTCTGTCCGTTTGATGCGATCGTTATGAAGGAGGGCATTGAACCATGAGTGTAAAAGCAATCAAAGAAAGAATGTCCGGCAATGAGGCGGTTTCCTATGCGATCCGCCAGGTGGCGCCGGAAGTTATGCCGGCCTTCCCGATTACACCGTCAACGGAAATCCCGCAGATGGTTTCCACGTACATTGCCAACGGCGAACTGGATACCGAGTTTATTCCGGTCGAGAGTGAACATTCCGCAATGTCTGCCGCAATCGGTGCGGAAGCGGCAGGTGCCCGCACGATGACGGCAACATCCTCCGCAGGACTTGCACTGATGTGGGAGGAACTGCTGCTGGCGGCATCCAACCGCCTTCCGATCGTCCTGACACTGGTGAACCGTACCCTTTCCGGACCGATCAACATCAACTGTGACCACTCTGACGGTATGGGTGCACGTGACACCGGGTGGATCCAGATTTATGCAGAAAACAACCAGGAAGTATATGACAATTACATTCAGGCGTTCCCGATTGCAGAAGACCCGCGCGTACATCTGCCGGTTATGATCTGCCAGGATGGATTTATTACGAGCCATGCAGTCGAGAATATCGAACTGATGGAGGATGCGCCGGTTAAAGAATTTGTCGGAACCTATGATCCGGAAGAGTTCATGCTGAATCCCGGCAAGCCGGTTTCGGTCGGACCGTACTCTGTTTCCAATTATGCGATGGAAGCGAAGAAACTGCAGGAAGAGGCAATGGAACGTTCCAAAGCCGTCATCCTGGAGGTCGCGAAGAAATTCGGTGAGATGTCCGGCAGACAGTATGGTCTCTTTGAAGAGTACCGCACAGAGGATGCAGATTATATCATGGTTATCATGGGTTCTGCAGCCGGAACGGCAAAGACAGCTGTCGATGAGCTGCGTGAGCAGGGCTGGAAGGTCGGCGTCCTGAAACTCCGTGTATTCCGTCCGTTCCCGGAGAAAGAAATTGCGGAAGCACTGAAGAACTGCAAAGCTGTCGCAATTATGGACCGCTGCGAGAGTTATAACGGCAACGGCGGACCGCTGTCGAGCGAAATTCCGGCCGGCCTGTACCGCAGCAAGGTCATGATCGAGACCGTCAGCTATGTGTATGGTCTTGCAGGACGTGACTTCCGAGTAGAAGATGCGGAAGGCATCTTTGAAGATCTGAGAAGTCTCGTAGAAGACGGAAAAGAAATCGAACAGTTCAAATACATCGGACTGCGTGTCTGATCGGTGCATTGTTAACACGAATTTAACACAGCGGATCCATAAAATGGTCCGGTCTGTTTGTCAGGAGAATCGAAAATGAGTGATCACAGCTTAAAAACAATGATGGAAAAACCGGAACGCCTTTCTCCCGGTCACCGCATGTGTGCCGGCTGCGGCGCGACGATTGCAGTCAGAGCCGTCCTGCGTGCACTGAAGGAAGAAGATCATGCGGTCATCGGCAATGCGACAGGATGCCTTGAGGTATCTTCATACATGTATCCGTTCACTGCATGGGAAGACAGCTATATTCACAACGCATTTGAAAATGCCGGCGCAACCCTTTCCGGTGTTGAGACTGCTTATCGTGTCCTTAAGAAAAAGGGCCGTCTGGGTGAAAAAGACACCTACAAATTCATCACATTCGGCGGTGACGGCGGTACCTATGATATCGGTTTCCAGTCACTCTCCGGCGCAATGGAGCGCGGACATGATCTGGTATATGTCTGCTATGATAACGGCGCATACATGAATACCGGTATCCAGCGTTCCTCTGCGACGCCGATGTTTGCAGATACCACCACAACACCGGTCGGAAAAGAATCCGTCGGAAAAATGCAGAACCGCAAGGATCTTGCCAGCATCATCGCGGCACACAACGTACCGTATGTCGCGCAGACAACCTTTACCAGAGACTTCAAGGATATCCACAGAAAGGCCGAGCGCGCAATCTATACAGAAGGCGCGGCATTCCTGAATGTCATGGCACCGTGTCCGCGCGGATGGCGCTATGAGATGTCAGATATCATGGAGATCTGCCGTCTGGCAGTTGAGACCTGCTACTGGCCGCTGTTCGAAGTTCGTGACGGCAAGTGGAGCCTCTCCTATGAGCCGAAGAAGAAACTTCCGATCGAAGACTTCCTCCGTCCGCAGGGACGCTTCAAACACCTCTTTAAGAAGGGGAATGAAGATCTGCTTGTACAGTTCCAGGAAGAAGTCGACCGCCGCTGGGAGGATCTGCAGTACCTCTGCGCACGCGGCTGATCGGATCAGGGTTTGTCGGGGAGACAGAGAACCGTCCCCTGTCTCCTGTGAGGATTCATACCATGACATTATTATCCTATCAGGTGTTTAAGACAGTTGCGGAAATCGGCAGCTTTCACAAGGCCGCCGATGTGCTTGGCCTGACGCCTTCAGCGATCAGCCATGCAGTTTCGGC
>JAFUCM010000161.1 GCA_017459675.1 Eubacterium sp. | reverse complement strand
TTTAATCATCAGTTGCTATATATTACAGCCGGAAGGCTGTTGCAGTACGAAATTACTTGTTCAGTCTCGGATACTCGGTGGAGATCAGGACCTTACCGGACATGATCTTGAATCCTTCTTCGATGTCTTCAAGATTGAAGCGCGCGGTAACCATCTTTCTCATATCGATACGGCCGTTTGCCATAAGAGAGATAACATCCGGATAAATACCGCAGCCGGACTGTCCGTTGGAGCCGCTGATGCGTGCTGCATTCCACTGCCAGTTAAAGATATCAACCGGTGTAATACCGACGGTATGTCCGATCTGGATGGTCTTGCCGCCGATTGCCAGTGCGTGTGCCATAACCGGGTATGTGAACTTGGTTGCGCCTGCGCACTCTGCAAAGAGGTCGATGCCGCGTCCGTCTGTCAGATCGCGGAGGCACTGTGCCTCATCTTCCGGTGTTGCGAAGGATGTCGGGTCGATAACTACGTCAGCGCCGCATGCCTTGGCAAGTTCTACACGCTCCGGAACGCTCTCAACTGCGATCAGCTTGCCTGCACCGGAGGTCTTCATCAGCTGGATTGCTGCCAGACCGATCGGGCCGCATCCGAATACGCATACATGTCCGCCCGGACGTACGCCTTCGCCGCGGACAAACAGTCCGTTGTAAGCAACACCTGTCGGCTCGATCATAGCGCCAAGCTCAAAAGCTGTCATCTTGTCGCCGTAGAACTCTGCGATTGCGTTCAGCGGGTAGCAGTATTTTTCATCAACTGTTGCATACTCTGCGAAACCGCCGTCGTAGGTAAGTCCCGGCTCTTCCAGGTCGAGACACTGGTTGAAGAAACCACGTCTGCAGGCATCGCACTTGCCGCACCAGTGCATGGACTCGATGCTGACCAGATCGCCGACTTTCAGTTTCTTGACGTCTTTGCCTACCTCTACGATCTCTCCGGAGAACTCATGACCGGTAATGATCGGGTATTTGCTGTGGCCATCATACATAGAGTATCCTTCTTCATCCTTGCGGAGAAGGTGTACGTCTGTTCCGCAGATACCAGCTGCACCGACTTTAACCATAACCTGGGTGTCGCCGCATACCGGCATCGGGCGATCTGTTACATGGCCGCGGATGTTCTTCCAGATCTGGTTGCCGCGAAGGGCTCTGCCAGTTGTTTTCTCACGCTCGGAAAGCACGTAACCCGGCTTCGGGCAATGCTCAGCTTCAACATAAAAAGCTCTCATCTCTTACCTCCAATTAGTGTTGCGTTCTGTTTGCTAACCATGACTTAATTATAGCAATTTCTAGACTGGAAACAATATTTTTTTTGCCGCTTTTCGCCAAAAAAACCGCATGTTTCAAAATATTGCTTTGAGAAACCATTAAAATCTTGCGATCCGGTTATTTTTATAACAAATAAACCACAAATATCATGGGTATCTTCTGTTATTTATTTACCAAAGATTCGTTTTCCTGAAATAGGTATGATTCCCATCTGTTACAAAAAAAGAGCAGCCATGATGCTGCTCTTTTCCCGTTTATTTCATTGTTGAAATGTACCGCTTTTTCAGACCTCCCGGGTCCTGATCCGTGAAATCAGCCCTCGATCTCGGACATCTTGACCGGACGTCCCTCGTCAAGAGACTTCTTCGCTGCGATTGCGATACGAACCGGCTGCAGACCGTCATTTCCGTTAACCGGTGTCGGCTTGTCGTTGATGATGCAGTCGATGAATTCCTTCTCTTCTGCGACGAATGCATCGTTGTAGCGCTCCAAGAAGAACCAGGTCGGCTTAGCAGATTTAACGCCTTCGCCCGTGCTGACAAATGCCATGTTCTCAAGGTTGTTGTTGTCCTGTACGCAGCCTTTCTCGCAGTGTACTTCGACTCTCTGATCGTATCCATACGGAGCGGTACGGCAGTTATCGATCACGCCGAGTGCGCCATTCTCAAACTTGAAGGTGATGATTGCTGTATCAACATCATCATAGTCTGCATAGCCCGGATCTGTCAGAACAGCACCGATTGCATTGACTTCTGTTACCTCACTGCCGGACAGATAACGGATCATATCGAAATCATGAATGGTCATATCCTTGAAGATACCGCCGGAAACTTTAACATACGCCATTGGCGGGCCTTCCGGATCGCGGGAGCTGACTTTGACAACGTACGGTTTTCCGAGTTCACCGGAAGCAACGACATCACGGAC
Organism: Eubacterium sp.; assembly: GCA_017459675.1. Lineage (GTDB taxonomy): Bacteria > Bacillota > Clostridia > Lachnospirales > Lachnospiraceae > CADBRN01. Next base: position 313 of record JAFUCM010000161.1, on the reverse strand, counting down.
TGCTTTATGATGCTTGTCGAAACGACGGACAAATCCGACCTGAAGTTTTACGCCTGCTTCTTCAACAGCTGCGATTGCTTCTTTGATATCCGGAATTTCAGTTGCGATTGGCTTCTCACAGAAAATGTTCTTTCCTGCTTTTGCAGCCTTAATGATGAACTCAGCATGTGTATTGGTTGAAGAGCAGATAAATACTGCGTCAACATCCGGGTTTGCGAATACTTCGTCAGCATCCTTTGTGCAGGCCGGAATGCCAATGCTTTCTGCCCATGCAGCCATGTCATCGTTCAGGAACGGATCAGCAAGCATAATT
>JAFUCM010000160.1 GCA_017459675.1 Eubacterium sp. | reverse complement strand
CATTATGCTAATATAACATGGCAAAGAAATATCGTATGGTACAGCACCCATGAAAAAACTCCAATCATACACATCACTTTCTGAAGCGATCCGTGATCTATTTGGAAATGAGAAAAGCATCGCGAACAAACAGCCTGTCTTCGGCGGCGATATCAATACAGCCTGTAAAATCACGCTGAATGATCAGACAGCACTGTTCATGAAATCGAACCGGCCGGATGCACTGCCTAATTTTGAGGCGGAAGCCCTTGGTCTGGAAACGATTGCCGAGACCGGTTGTATCCGTGTGCCGCAGCTGCTAGGGCTCGGTACGGATCCCGAAGGCTATGCGTTTCTTTTGATGGAATTTGCAGATGGCAGTCACTGCCGCCCTAATTCTTCCTACTGGTCCCAGTTTGCGGAGAATCTCGCAAATCTGCACAAGCACGATGTGCACGGTGCAGAAAATGCGTTGGGATTTGGATTTCCGAAAGATAATTATATCGGACACACAGCGCAGAAAAATACATGGCATGAGAACTGGATTGATTTCTTCCGCGACTGCCGGCTTGCACCACAGTTTCAAATGGCTTCCGGCTATTTTGAGAAAACGGATCACCGGCGCATCACGCATCTGCTGGATCATCTTGACCAATACCTGGCGGAGCCGGATGCGCCTTCACTCCTGCACGGTGATCTCTGGGCCGGAAATGTCATGACCGGAAGCGACGGGACCGCATGGCTCATCGATCCGGCAGCTTATTACGGCCATGCAGAAGCAGATCTGGCGATGACGGAGCTCTTCGGCGGATTCCCCCGATCCTTCTACCAGACCTATCAGGCGTGTATGCATACAGACCCCGGCTACGCCGATCGACGGGACCTCTATAACCTGTACCATCTTTTGAATCATTTGAATATGTTTGGAAGCAGTTATCTTGGCTCCGTGCAGCGCACCCTGAGGCGTTACGGTTCCTGATAATGGCAATAAGAGCATGCAGCAGCACAACCACAAATCGCCTCTGCTGATCGGTCATTTGACCGGAAATGATATCATCCACGAATCAAAACAGAAAAGCTGGATCGATCCCCAGCTGCGCCTCAGGCTATTCTGATTGCCGGAAGCGGCTCTGTATATAGTTCCTTTTCCTTCACCTTTCTGACAAATCTGACCAGCAGGATTACAAACACAATATCTATAACCGCCAGCGCAAGCGGAATGACCACCAGATTGTCATTCACTGCGACCAACTCTTCCTTTAATGAAAAATCATAGAGGCCATGCATCAGCCAGGCAAGCACAAATCCGATCCACTTCGTACCCGCTTTTCCGTTCTTCACGCCTTTGCCGTAAAAATACCCGACGAGAAAACCATAGCCGGCATGCGGAATGCAAATTCCGCGGATCAGAACAACCGGAACACTCGCTCCGATTGCATACACAATGCTCTCGATCAGATCAAACCCGATTCCCACGATCGTCATGAGGATCGTGACATCCAGCCAGGAAACCATATAGTCCGTCTTTTTAAGCGTACGTCTGAACGCCAGATACTTCACCAATTCCTCAGCAAATGCCAGAACAATAAAATTGTACAGCGCCTGATAAAGAAGCGGATTTGTATCCTTTATACCGGTCAGCCGGATAATAATCTGGAAAATCGCAGAGACCAGCAGAATGGGAAATATACTCAGGATTCCCCTTTTCAGTGCACTGCTGCAGAGCGATTGATAAGCTTCCTCTTCTTTGATACGGTTCTTCAGCCAGCGGTAAAGCGCAATCGCCGGAATAAAACTCACGATAATCGCTAAAATCAATAAAATCACTTACAATACGTCTCCCTATCGTCTGAGGAAATCACTCAGCTCATCTCAAATACCAGGATCCGTTCCCGGCCATTTTCGCCTTCAAATAAATCCCGGCAGTCAATTTCATCCACAAACATCAGTTCATCCACCGTCATCAGCCACCCGACATACTCATCAGAAGGATAATAGAAAAACAGCAGAATCTCCCGGGGATTTTCATACCAGGATGTCCGGATCCGTCCCATGACACTCTGCATGATTTCCACAGAAAACGGATTAAAGAAATACATCCTGTCAGCCGTTTCCGGAACCGTGAACTGTTCGGCCTTCGTATGCAGGAATTCCACTTTGGCACCGCTCACGGCAGAATCCCTGTTCTTCACTGCCGCATGAAAAATACGCTCATCATACTCGATGCCCACACAGCGGCACCGCACCTGCCACGACAGGAAAAAACTGACACGCCCCTTGCCGCAGCCATAGTCAATCAGCGAATTCTTCTTCGACAGATAACCACTCTGCGCCAGCCGCTCCAGCACGGCATACGGCGTCGGCTCATACGGATACCGGTACTGATCCGAATGCGAATCGTCACGACCGGAGGTCTTAATACGTAATAAATTGTCCCATTGATGTTCTGTCATAGATTCCTGAGGCTCCACGCGTCTAAGGCAGGGGACTGATCCACTGAGTTCAACATTCTGATACGCGCTTTGAAAGCTGATTCTATGGTACCTGCGATCATCCATATTGGCAAGAGTATTAAAACAAAAGGCTCTATTCTTCATTATCAAGGCAAAGTTAGAGATACTTGTGTAATGGTACTATTTATCATATATAAATTTCTGCCAGTTTATTCACCCTCTATGTATATGTTGTCGTTTACGCTCTGACTATATACCACAAATGCCTGAATCCGTCCCGGATTGTCCGCAGTTTCACCTGCCGCTCATTCTGTGCCTTTTTCAGCGGTACGCTGACCTCTCCAATCCGCAGCCTTTTCCTACTCGCTTCCGCGATCATCTCCGTCGCGAATTCCATGCCGTCAGTCTGCAGGTTCAGCTTCTGCAGAGCATCCTTCCGGATGCCCCGAATACCGCAGTGCCAGTCATGAATCTTCACACCAAATTTGACTCGACCGCACCACGACAGAAACGGCACGCCCAGCTTGTGTGACCAGCTCATTGCTCCTTCTTCCATCTGCCCACTGAAACGATCACCGGTCATGAAGTCTACTTTGTTCTCCGAAAGGGGCAGGTAGATCGGATCGAGGTTAGCAAAATCATAAGTGCTGTCGCAATCTCCGAAAATAATCACTTTGCCTTTTGCAGCTGCCAGTCCAGTGCGGAGTGCCCGGCCATAGCCACGTCGATGTTCAGTGATCACGGTAGCTCCATTCGCAGCCGCTATCTCTGCAGATCGGTCTGTGCTGTCATTGTCTACAACAAGGATTTCTCCAGAAAGATTCCTGGATGACAAATACTTCTGTGCCTGTTCAATGCAGAAAGCGATATTCTCTTCTTCATTCAGACATGGCATAAGGATCGTAAGCTCAGACATCAGAGATCACCGCCTTTCGTGGTACAGTTTCTAATAGTTCCAATGTCATGAAGCAAATCGCCAGTGCAGTTGCCGCCAGAGCTCTGTAAGTAAAAAAATAATGTCTATACGCATGATTGTGCAGGACAGCATGGCGGAAAAAGGGTACAAATGCTAAAACCATATATAGTAAAATCACTTCTTTACTTACGGTCTTCTTCATTTTGACCTTATTCAAAACCACCGGAATGATGAGCACAAATATAAATACAAACACCAAAATTGCCCCGGAAATTCCGAATTCATAAGGGAACAGGCATTTTACATTTTTTATAATTGTTGAAAGGACATAATTATCGGGCCTCATTCCGGAAACAACGTCTCCATCCAAACGTTCTGCTATATGCCCGGTTATGAAAGGGAGCATGCTCTGTTTAAGTACGATAGCCGCTATTACCCATTTCATTAGCCACATACCGATATAGCCGATAGACCAACATGCTCCTGCTTTTAATGAAAGGATTATCTCGGATTTTGTGCTCTTCATGTCTTGCCGACTCCGAACTCGGAGAATCAGCAAGAGCGGGACGAGAAGAGTCAAAGTCTCTGCGGTTAAAAAATCAAAATAGACTGTAACGACTCCAGTGATGAGAAATAAAGGGCCTATGAGATCAGTCTCATTCTTCAATGCGATTGAAACGGCGGCAATACTGCCTGCCATCATAATTAAAAATGTATAGGTATATTCCAGGCAAAGCGGCACATACCAAAAACTGACGGATATCATAGAAATGATGAAACAGAGAGCCTCCGCCCTCAGGCCATTTTTCCATAGAATTATAAGTAGAATAATCAGCAGACATATCATCAGGACATAATTAAGGATATACACCTGCTTTACATTGGAAAAAACATGCATGATCCTCATCAACGAAGCAGAGCCGTGCCAGTATCGCATGTATTCTGTATTTGGCTCAAGATCATTTTCAACAGATTCCTTCAAGTACTTCGGCATCGCATTTGAACATGCTCCATAATAATTTGACCACATGGAAGATCTCACCGGATGCTTTTCATCAAGACTGTATGCGATCGATAAAGTAACGGAATCAGCATAATAGTCCAGAAAGCTCGCATCTACAAAATTCAAAATCCTATGTGCAGCCCCCTGCTCAACCATGTATTCTGCAGATTCAGTCATATGGCTCTTGATCAGTTTTTTCGGCACAAGAGGGGCGATGACAGTAAGTACATAGAGAAGCAGGAGTGTGCCGAAAAACGCTAACGTATATTGAAAAATCAATTTTTGAATTTTTCTATTTTTCACTTCGCTTTGTCCCCACAACACTCTTGATATCAGTGCTGCTCTTTTCCCGATTTGTAATAACCCATCATCCCAAACGCGAGTAATCTGAGAGTAGACGTTCCATAATTGTCTTAGTTAAAAACAAAAAGCCATGCGCCTCGCACCCGCAGTAACCTGAGTGCTCGGCGCATGGCCTTTTAGTTCATTTTATAATTAAGACCAACTTTCCGGTTTGAGCAAATCCTTAATTACTTAGCGTTCATTCTGCGGCGAGTTACCAGAAGGATGCCAGCGCCAAGAACAAGGATTGCACCGACGATGTAGAAGATTGTAGTACCGATGCCACCAGTGCTCGGAAGTACGGAACCAGACTGGTTGATGATCTGGACAGTAGCAACAGGCTGTTTTGCGTTCGCATCCTTTGTCAGATCAACAGTGCCATCAGTGATTGTAGCACCGGTTGAAGAAGAATACGTTACCTGATCAGTTGTGCCTTCAGTAGTATGTGTTGCTGTGATTGTTACTGCAACTGGCTGATCAAGCAGGTTGTAACCTTCGGGAGCAACAGTCTCTTCAAGATAATAGGTTCCCTGGTCAAGGCCGCGAACCTGAGTTGTAAGTTTACCCTGATCATTAGTTACGAAGCTATCGCCGGCTTCCTGAGTATCTACCCAAGTAACCTTGTTGTCTGCCCACTTGTAATACAGCTTGGAAGCCTCGCCAGTAGATGCAACATAGAGAGTTCCATCGTAAGCAGTAAATGCAGCTTCATCTGCGATTTCTACAGGTGTGGTTCCTTCAGCATCAGAATAATAAGTTGCGTTTGCATCATATGCTTCTGCT
>JAFUCM010000159.1 GCA_017459675.1 Eubacterium sp. | reverse complement strand
TAAATCACGATCTACGATCTGTACAAAAAAATGCTGTATGGACTTTATCATTCCGTACAGCATTTTTGAATTTTGTTAGCTTCTTGTAATTCGTCTGCTTTTACGCGTCCGCTGCCTCCAGACTATTCAGCAGCATCGTAAAATGCATATAGACTTCCTGCTTTCCAAGTGTTTCATCTCTGCTCTCAATGGCATTCAGCAGCAATTCATGCCGCTTTGCCAGCTCAATCATAGAATCCCCTGACAGAATTGCGGACACTTTTGTATTATCATGCACATAGCACTGTTCCCAGAGCCGTTTCATCATCCCGTTATCCGAACAATTTATGAATGCCTCATGGAACTGGACATCATGTTCAACAAACTGCCTGATATCTCCTGTCTGTGCAGCCGCGATCATCTGCTCCAGATGCTCCCGCATGGTTGTGATCAGTTCCGGGTCGTCTTTTTGAATCGCATCCGTGATCGCCATTGATTCCAGTGCGATGCGCACTTTATAGGTGTCAGCGATATCTTTCTTGGTAATCTGACGCACAACACAGCCCTTGTAAGGGATACTCTCTACAAGACCGATCAGTTCCAGTTCGCGGATGGCTTCGCGGATCGGCGATTGGGAAACTCCCAGCTCTTTGGCCCAGCGTGTCTCTACAATCCGGTCACCCGGTTTCAGCTCGCCGCTTGTTATCGCATCCATGAGCGCTGATTTGATCTCATCGCGGTACAGCGGCCGTTTATCAATCTTATATTTCGATGATCCTGGCATAACTTCACCTCTTCATTTCTGTTTTATTCATGTAATCGATTGTCTGAAATCAATTACATTTAACAATGCAATCGATTATTCAAAATCAATTACATAAATTATAACATATGTTTCAGGCTTTTACCGCATCAGATTTTTTCGAGGAGAATATCTACTGTACCGCCGCAGACCATGCCTTCCTCTTCTGCTTCCTCCGCAGTCATATTTACATGCAGAAGCTCCGCACCGCACTCCGGTTCCTGCAGCATGCGTCTCGCTCTGACAAGCGTATCTGCCTCAACACATCCGCCGCCGATCGTTCCGGCTGTCGTATAACCGTCTTCCAGCAATACCATTTTGGCGCCTGCCTCACGTGGCGCAGACCCTTTTCTGTTAACAATTGTCATCAGAATTCTGGGAGCACTGCTGTCCGCCTGTTCTTCATGATGATCGCCGAGAATTGCCTCCAGGATATCCCTGGGATATCCGCTGTCCTTCCCGGACTGGTTTTTCACCTGAATAATCTCTGCCATGACTGAAACTGCAATTTCCTCCGGTGTTTCCGCGCCGATTTTCAGACCGACAGGCGTATATACCCTGGAAAGCACTTCCGGATCAATCCCTTCTTCTGCGAGATTCTGCATGACAATTTTCACACGCCTTCTGGAGCCCATCAACCCGATATACGCATGCGGTTTCTGTGCAATCTCCTTCAGACATACTTTATCCCATTTATGACCTCTCGTCACAATGACAAACCATGTGTTCGCATCGCCCGGAATCTGCTTCAGTGCCTCGGTAAACGCGTCGCAGATCACGTTCACGCCGGCCTCTCTGGCCTGATCCGCAAAACTCATGCGGTCGTCAATCACCGTGACATCACAGCCGATCATTTTGCCGATTCTGGCAATTGCAATGCCCACGTGCCCCGCGCCGCAGATCACGATTTTCTTGCCGCCTGTAATCTGCTCTGCATACACACCTGCCTCATCCGTCTGCAGAAGACCTGAATCTGTCTGTTCTGTTACTTCCGGATGCTTTGCAAAGAATCCGTCCGCTGATGACTGCCAGACACATTTATGATCCGACAGCAGAAGTTTTTCTCCTCTGTATTCGCCGTCAATCACAGTCAATAATCTGTTGTCACAATTCGGATTCAGTGATGTCAGCAGTTCGTATAATTCTTTCATGCCTTCTCCCTCTGTCTTTCTGCCTGTCCCGGTCTTACTGTCTCCCGCCGGCTTTCGCGTCTATATGGTCTCTGTCCGCCTTTTTATCTCTCGCCGGGCCGGCAGAAACTTTTATTTCCGTCCGCCCGCGCGGTAACGCCGAACCGCTTCTGCCGTGCAGGAAACAACTGTATCAATTTCTTCTTCTGTGTTCCTGTAAGAGAGCGAAAAACGAACCGCCTGGTAGGCCTCCTCATTGGATCTCCCCATCGCACGGAGCACATGCGAGGGATCCGGGAGTCCTGCCGAACACGCGGATCCCGCCGACGCGCAGATGTTATGCATATCCAGCGCTACGAGAATGTATTCGGCGGGCACGCCTTCAAATGACAGATTTACATTGCCCGGAAGACGTTTTTCCATCGATCCGTTCACAATACAATGCGGGATCTCCGCCTGCATTTTCCCGGTCATGTAATCACGCAGTTTTCTCTCTTGTTTCATATGCTGATCCAGACTGCCGGCTGCCAGCTCCGCTGCAATTCCCATACCGGTCATGCCCGGAATATTTTCCGTGCCCGCACGGCGGCCTTTTTCCTGCCTGCCCCCATGAATCAGCGGCGGCAGACGCAGCCCTTTGCGCACATATAAAAAACCTGTCCCCTTCGGTCCGTAAAACTTATGCCCGCTTGCACTCAGCAGATCTGCCTGCAGTTCCTTCACGTCTACCGGAATATGTCCGACTGCCTGAACGGCATCTGTATGCAGCAAAATACCATTTGCCCGGGCAATTTCACTGATCTCACGAATCGGCTGAATCGTTCCGACTTCGTTGTTTGCAAGCATGACCGAGATCAGCACCGTATCCGGCCGCACCGCCTGTGCAATCTGCTCCGGTCTGACAACACCGTCAGAAGGGACATCCAGATAAGTGACTTCCGCTCTTCCTGTGCGCTCCAGATATTCGCAGGTTCTGAGCACCGCAGGATGTTCCATCTTTGTAGTAATAATGTGTTTTCCCTTACGGCCGCCGTATTCCAGTGCCGCAGTCAGGGCCTGATTATCTGCTTCTGTCCCGCCGGACGTAAAGAATATTTCCGTTGACGCTGCATGAATCAAATCCGCAGTCTGACCGCGGGCCTTCTCGACAGCCGCACGGACCGGTTCCGCATGCCGGTAAACTGCGGAAGGATTCATCCACATCACTTCTGCCGCCGCAGTCATCCCGCGCAGAACTTCCGGCGCGGCAGGTGTTGTGGCTGCATAATCCATATAAATGTATTCCTGCATGCTGCTCCTCCGTCATTTTTGCAGAAATTCACATAGCCGGGGTTGTATCCGTTCAGAGGCGCGCCTTACAGGCCCGCCGCATCATCTGCCTCAGGCCAGATGACTGCCGCCCTTTCCGAAACCGCAGTTCGGGAAGGTACAGACATCACAGGACAGGCAGAGTCCGCCTTCTCCGAGGCAGGAAATATCGCGTTGGTCCAGCATATCATCCGCCATAACACGCGGCAGTACCAGATCAAAAATTGTGCGCTTCGCATACATGACGCAGCCCGGTAGACCCATAATCGGAATCCGGTTCTCATAATAAGCCAGCAGGAACATGGCACCCGGAAGCACCGGAGCGCCGTATGTGACGACCTCGCCGGCCACCTTGCGGATTGCATAAGGTGTCTTGTCGTCCGGATCAACACTCATGCCGCCGGTACATACAACAACATCTGCTCCTGCATCAATCATCTGCCGGATTCCGCTGATAATGTGCTCCGGATCGTCGTCGCTGACAACATGGCCAATGATCTCTGTGTCAAATACGCCGAGCTTCTCCTCGATCACCGGGGTAAATGTATCTTCAATTCTTCCGTAAAACACTTCATTTCCAGTCGTAACAATTCCGACTTTCTTGTGCTGATAAGGAAGGATCTCAAATACCGGCTCTGTTCCGCCCTCCCAGCGTGCGCGCTCCATTTTTTCTTTTTCGATCACAAGCGGAATGATTCTCGTCGCTGCAACTGTATCGCCTGCTTTCACCGGAAAATTTCCATGCCGGCTGGCGATCATCATTTCGCCGAGTGAATTAACCGCATTCAGTTTCTTCCGGTTTACCTTCAGGACACCGTCACAGTCTGCAACAATCCCGATTTTCCCCTCTTTGACCGGAGTCGGATGCATATATTCATTCCGGCACATCTCATAAAGAACCTCTGCTGCCTCATTCTCATGCATCATCGACTCATCATTTTCCCAGATATAAATATGATCCTTTCCGACGCTGAGAAGGACCGGAATATCCTCCTCCCGGATCACGTGTCCTTTCCGGAAAACGGCATCTTTTGTCACACCTTTGATAATCTGCGTAATATCGTGACACAGTACCTGTCCGACTGCGTCTTCTGTGCGCATCAGCTTCATAAGAGACCTCCAAAGAATATTTTATCGATCATCGATTATATGATATTATTACCCACTCCTTGTTGTCAAGGTTCTGTTCCAATATAATAATGCACAATAATTCTGACCCATTTTTGTGAATTATGTCCGTCATCCATTTGTTCCGGAAATGGGTTACTGAATGCTGCCGCATTCTCCGTCCGTCCCGCGCAGAATTCCGATTCCATGTTTGAGTGCCGGCATAATTACGTCCATGCTTTCGCGGACAGCTTTCGGGCTTCCGGGCAGGTTGACAATCAGCGTCCGCTTCCGGATCCCGGAAGCCGCTCTGCTGAGCATCGCGCGGTCCGTAATCTGCAGAGATTTCATCCGGATCGCTTCTGCAATCCCCGGTGCCATCCGGTCACAGACCGCGATCGTTGCCTCCGGCGTAATGTCACGGGGCGAAAATCCGGTTCCCCCGGTTGTCAGAACCAGATCGATCTGCCGCTGGTCGGCGAGTCTGGCCAGTTCTGTCTCCAGCATACGTCTGTCATCCGGCAGGAGCAGCATCTCTTCAACCACGTACTGCTCCTGTTCGAGCAGCTCCCGGATCAGCGGTCCGCTCTGATCCGCGCGCTCGCCTTTTGCGCCCTTGTCACTGAGCGTAATCACCGCTGCGCGCAAGGGACTCTCCGCGAGTCCGGAAACCAGGTGGATCTCATCGCCGGCGGAAATCGTACCGCCGCTGAGTACGCGGGCAAAAATGCCTTCCCGCGGCATAATGCAGTCCCCCATTTTATGATGGATGGCACAGTGGCTGTGGCAATTTTTCCCGATCTGTGTGATTTCCAGCCGGACTTCCCCGGACTGGAAAACACTGCCGACCGGCACGTTCTTCAGGTCATAGCCGGACACCACGATATTTTCTCCAAAAGCACCAAATTCCACTTCTGCCCCGCGAGCCCGGAATTCTTCTATTTTCTCAAGAGAAAGCAGGCTGACCTGGCGATGCCACGCGCCCGCATGTGCATCCCCGGCAATGCCGTGCTGTACGCAGAATTCAGTTCCTGTGCCGGTACACCCAGCTGTCCTGCCGCAAAGTCTTTAATCTGTACGATTAGATCTTCTGCTGCGGCCTTGACAGCACTTCCGGAAATAACTGTGGATCGGCTGCCCGCGGTATCCATGCTGAATGCCGCCGTATCTGAGTTGTTATTATCAAATTTGATAAGATCCCCGTCTACGCCCAGTGTCTCCGCCGCGATCTGAACTGCTACTTTTTTGAATCCCTGACCCATTTCACAGGTAGCATTTGAAACATCCAGCGTCCCGTCTGTCTTGATACGGATTGTAGCAAGATCCGGATCGCCTCCTCCGTTAAATCCGGAAGGATAATAAACCGTTGCTGTGCTGCGACCTTTTCGAATCATTTCGTCACCTCCCTGGAATTCATCTGCAGATATTTTTCATCCAGTTTTTCATCCGCCATTTCAGCGACCTTCTGGAGCCTCTCTATGGTTGATACTGCACGAAGCTGGTCACCTGCATGGGTATGATCGCCCTCGTGGAATGCATTAATGAAACGGATCTCCATCGGAGAAATGCCGCATGCGCGGGCATCCTTGTCGAGCTGTACCTGCTCTGCAAACTGTCCGACATTGACGCCGAATCCGCGCTTGGAACCGCTCGGTGCCTTATTTGTGTATACCATCTGTGAATCAACTGCGAGATTCTCAATATAGTTTGCGCCCGCCGCCAGGTTTGCATTTTTCTCACTTGCATATTCACCCAGCTCGGTAAATGCGCCGCAGTCATGCAGTACATGAATATGACGCGCCGTGATCTTGCCGTCTTTCCGAACACCGTCTTTGATCTCAAAAATCCACGGTGTTGAGATCGTGCTGGCCATCATCTCCTCTTTACGGGTCAGTTTAAAGCTGACCGGTTTGCCGGTGCGCAGCGCGAGCAAACCTGCGATATGGTCAGTCATAACACTGTTGCCGGAGCCAAAGCTTCCGCCCAGCGTATTGCCGACCAGCTTGATCTTATTCAAAGGAATCTGGAATACATTTGCCAGGTCGCCCATTACGAAGTACAGGCCCTGTGTCTTGCTGTGAATGACCAGCGTGCCGGTCTCGTCCAGATACGCCAGTGTCGAGCAGGTCTCAATCGGAGCGTGTTCGATACACGGAATGGTATATCTTCCCTCAACGATATAATCTGCCTCCGCAAATCCCTTCTCGATATCGCCTCTGCGGATCTTTCTGGTATCCTCCTTGTGATCGCCGACCTGATACATATGAACATTGCCCTCCGCCGCACCTGCGGTGCATCCGGCTTCAAAGCCTCTTCCGGATCAAGCACGGCCGGAAGTTCCTCATAATCCACTTTGATTTTCGCCAGCGCATCCAGCGCCTGCTCCTGCATCTCCGCCGCAACTGCCGCTACCGGCTGCCCGCGGAATCTGGTAATCTCCTCTCCGGCGAAATGATGTACCGGCATCTTTCAAACGTGCAGCATCATTTCAATACACTGCAGTGAAAGAAATCCCAGGCGTGAAAGTGCCCGGGATTATTATTTCATGCAACATATTTCTGCTTTTATATTTTCTGTTTTCTTTCAGCTCATATTCGGCTTCCATGTTCAATCGCGATATCTCAGGCCTCTTCCGACGCCCATGCCGACAATCTGTCCATCAGTTCCAGATCTTCCTGCTCCAGGATCAGGCTGCCGCCTGCCGCATTGTCGCTCACCTGCTCCGGCTTGCGCGCGCCGCAGAGGACATTCATGAATGGCTTGCGCGCGACGGTCCACGCAATGGCCAGGCTTGCCAGTGATGTCTCGTATTTCTCACAGAGCGGTTTAAACTGCTCCAGCATTGCGAGAACCTTCTGCCGCTCCTCCGGCGCATAGAACCGGAGCGATTTCTTCGCGTTGCCGACCGCTTCTGTCTGCATCGTAACCTTGCCGGTCAGAAGACCGCGCTCCAGCGGGGAATACGCCTGGAAAGTAATGCCGAGTTCCTCGCAGGTGTCCATGATACCGTTCTGCTCCACCGTGCGGTCCAGCATACTGTATTTCTGCTGAATAATTGCAACCTTCCCGCAGGATGCATAGGTACGGATCTCGTCCGGCGTCACGTTGCAGGCACCGACGGCACGGATCTTCCCCTGCTCAATCAACCGGTCCATGGCGCCCATTGTCTCCTCAATCGGTGTCTTGTTCGGCGGCACTGCCTGCCAGTGTGTGAGCAGAACATCCAGATAATCTGTATTCAGACGCTTCAGTGTGCGCTCTACCTGCTCAATAATGCTGCCGGCTGCCAGATTTCTGCACACATCCACACCGTCGCGGTGCATCAGAAGCGCACATCCTTCGGTATTATCCCAGATCAGGCCGCATTTTGAAATCAGGACAATATCATCCCGCTTCCCGGCAATCGCCTTGCCGACGACTTCTTCACTGTGACCAAGTCCGTAAGCCGGCGCCGTGTCGATCAGCGTGATTCCCTGATCAATTGCCTCATGAATCGCATAGATGGACGTTTTATCATCGCTGTGTCCCCACTGGCTGTCTCCGCCAATCGCCCATGTTCCAAGTCCGATCGCTGTTGCTTCAATATCTGACTGTCCGAGTTTTCTGTACTGCATGTTTTACCTCCTCATCACATACAAGTGCTCACCACTTAATACAATTCTATCGGATAATTCATTCATTTCAACTTGTTTTTTTCTATACATGCAGCAGGCTGTCTGGCTGGCTTCTTTTTTTGTTGGACATGTGTTCGACATGGCCTGTTATTCTGAGATCACAGAAAACAACAATGCAGATCAAACATCTGCTATCACATTCAGGAGGGAAAGAACTATGTGGAATCGTAAAGAATTAAAAGAAAAAGGGAAACTTGCTTTCAAAGTCAATTACTGGAGATGTGTCCTGTCAGCATTTCTGCTGTCATTTCTGATTTCTGCCGGTACGGTCGCTTCCAGAACCAATTCTTCAGGGACGCCCGCAAATAATCCGGAAGCATCCGATGCAGTGCGCACGCTTCAGGAATTTGCACAGCAGAATCCGGCAACCTTCGGCGCCATCGCCGGGATCGTCGCTGCGGTCGGTCTGACCTTCATCATCATCGGAATTGTTCTGAAAATCTTCCTGTTCAATCCGCTTGAAGTCGGATGCTACCGGTTCTTTAAAGAAAATATCCGCACAGACGGACAGGCCGGCCTGGACAATCTGAAAGCAGGCTTCGGACAATACGGACATACCTTTGCAACTTTGTTCTTGCGGGATTTGTTCCTTATCCTCTGGTCATTCCTGTTTATCATCCCGGCGATCGTGAAATCTTACTCCTACCGGATGGTTCCATTTATCATCAAAGACCGCCCGGAGCTTTCAGCGACAGAAGCCATCACAGAATCCCGTCGTATGATGGACGGACATAAGTGGAATACCTTTGTACTCGATCTCTCATTCCTCGGATGGATGATTCTCGGCATCATCACATTGGGCATTGTCAATATCTTCTGGACCGAGCCATACCGCCAGAACACCAATGCTGCACTGTATCTGAAACTCAGCGGACAGGATGCGGAAGCAGGAAGCAACTTCTGATCATCAAGGAAACAGCTTCTGATCATCACATGCAAAAATATGATGTAAAAATTATGATACAAAAACATGTACCCCGGATCGCGATGATCCGGGGTGCTTATTTTTAAACTAAAAAATATTTTTTGATCTGCTCCGCAAATTGCGCATGTCCCGTTTCTGAGAAATGGACGTAGTCCGCCGCCAGATCGATTTCCCATTTTCCCGCATTGATAAACATGGCTCCTGTTTCTTTTGCGATTCGCTCGTACATCCGCGTCAGTTTCAAACTCTCTTCACGGCTTCTTCTGAAAAATACGCCGTCACCTAGCCCTTCAAACAGAACCGGCGGCGCGATCAGCATGCGCTCCATTTCCGGAAATTCTTTCTGAAGATACAGCAGAAACTGGCGCATCTGCGCAGCCGGCAGCGCCGCATCCGGGTGATGGGTCTGCAGCAGATCATTTGTCCCGAGCATCACGGCAAAACGGTCCACCGGCCATACTTCCATGATCATACTCCGGATATATCCCGTCATCTGCGGCATCACCGGGACGCATCTGCCGTTCTGGCCGCGGGCAATGACTTCCCACTTGTCCCGGCCGGCTGGTGCATTCACGAATCCGGCATTTTCTGACCCGTCATCTGCTGATGCGGCATCCGCCGTATTATTTAACATCGCAGCCAGCCGGTCCGTCCACCGCACAGAAGCCGGATAACGGTCATCAAACGGATCTCTCGGATCAAATCCATATGTATTGGAATCTCCGTAAAATAGTACACGCATCGTAATTCTCCCTGAACTTGTCAATCGGACTGTACGCCCTTTTGAATTCTGTCTCCATTATTTCGAACTACATCAGTGCCTTTTTGGGATTGCATCCGCGCCCTTTTGAATTGCTTTTGCTCCGAATCTGCCTGTGATATCAGCGCGCATCCTTTCAAGACGTTTCTGCCGCTCATCCGTATTGTCCGCAGCCTGCTGTGTCTGCGTCTTCTGCTGACGGATCTCCCGTTGCTGTGTCTTCTGCTGACGGATCTCCTGCAGCTGCGTCTTCTGCTTACGGATTTCCTGCAGCTGCGTCATGGCCTCCAGAAATCCGACCTGGCGGAATTCTCCCCGGTCCAGCCCGGAACCGCCCACACCGATCAAACGAATATGCTGTCCTTTTGCAAACAGGCCATTCTGTCCCAGCAGCAGCTCCCGCATCAGTTTTTCCGCAGTTTGATATATCAATTCTGCATCATGCGTGGATACCTGCAGTTTCATCTGTCTGGACCGCCGCTGAAATGCATCGGTTTTGACACTCACATCGATCGTCCCGGCATAAACCTCGTCCCGCTGCATTCTGGCTGCAACTTTCTCCGACAAATGCCGGATAATCGGAAGTGCTTCTTTCTCGAAATTGTCCTCTGTAATGTCGAAAGCCGTTGTTGTCTCATTGGAATAGCTTTTCGCATCCCCCCGGTCTGTCGTCACGGACGCGCGGCTGATTCCGTTGGCACTTCTGTGTATATAACTGCCGCCCTTGTCTCCGAGCAGCGACTGCAGAATCTTCAAATCCGCATGCGCCGCATCCCCGATCGTGCGGATCCCGATATTTTCAAGCTTTTCTGCAGTTGCACGGCCGCAGCCATGCAGTTCCCGGATCGGAAGCGGCCACATTTTTTCCGGAACTTCCTCCGGAAACAGCGTATGAACCTTATCCGGCTTTGTGAAATCACTCGCCATCTTCGCAAGCAGACGATTGGTTGAGATGCCGACATTTACGGTAAAGCCGAGGCGCTGGTAAACTGTATTTTTGATATGATAAGCGAGATTGAGCGGGTATGGATAGTGGCTGTATTCGAGGTCAGCGGATGCCTTTTCCTCACCCACATGGTACTGCTGTGCAGCTCTCTGTTGCGCGGCTTCCTGGTTTGCAGTTTCCCGTTGAGCGGCTTCCTGGTTTACAGCTTCCTGTTGCTCCGCTTTCTGCTGTCCTGCTCGCTGCGATTCCGCTTCCCTTCCAGTTTGCTTTCCGAATACGCTCTCCAAACCAGCTGTATCCAGATACGCCTCATCAATGGAAACCTGCTCGACCTGATCCGTGTACTCATGCAAAATATCTATAAATGCATGGGAGTATTTTCTGTAAGTCTGAAAATCTGACCTTACCATCACCAACTGCGGGCATTTCTGCAGTGCTTTCACGACCGGCTCGCCTGTCTGCACGCCATATTTCTTTGCCGGAATTGATTTTGCCGTAATAATACCGTGCCGCGTCTCCACATCGCCGCCCACAGCCGAAGGAATGGTCCGCAGATCCACCGACCCGGGTTCCTCCTGCAGCTTCTTCAGGGCAGACCATGACAAAAATGCTGAATTTACATCAATATGAAAGATGTAAGACTCCATGACTGCCCTCCTTCCTATGGTAAAACCTGCAGGCTGCGGGATCTGACTGATTCCCCGGGATTCAGTTGTTCTGTTCCGGATTTTGCCTGATTCCCGGGATTCAGTTGTTCTGTTCCGGATTTTGCCTGATTCCCGGGATTCAGTTGTTCTGTTCCGGATTTTGCCTGATTCCCGGAACTTTCTTTTACTGTTCAGAATCTATCCCAAGCTGCTCCGGATCCATTTCCTGAAGCATCTGGAGATATACAGTCATATCACCCAGAAAATCCCCGATCCGGAACCGGTCCTGCGCCCTGTCTTCGTAGATTTCAAAAAATGTTTTTCCCTGGTCAGCAGGGTTTAAATCGACATCCTTTGCATTTTCGCGCCACGGATGATCCTCCGGAAGATGTTCATATGCGAAATTATGCTGCATCCACTCAAATGCCATATCTTCTGCTGTTCTGATTCCATTGCCGTCACGGCTGTGAATCGAATGGACATCAAGCAGTGCACCGCAAATCAGCTCCATATCACCGGTGTTTCGGATTTTCCAGGAATCAACGATTTTCCAGTTGTCCTCTGTATACTGTGCGTTAAATGTCTGATTGTCATAAGAAAATGTATACCTCTGACCAGATCCGTCAGTATCCTGAATTGCCAGCTGCTCAACTGATGTGAGGGATGATTTTTTAGGAATCAGATCAACTGATTTGTATTCACCGTCCTGGTACTTTACTGCAGGGATTTCATTCAGTAACAGGTAATCCTCCAGCATCTGCGTCCGGAAGATCTCACGGATGCTGATAAATGAATTCAGGGCGATGTACGCCTGATAATTTTCGCCGAAAATCTCTTCAACAGTTTCATCCACAGCCTCATCAAATTTTATCATTTCGTATTTTACACCGTTTTCCAAGTCATCATCAGAGACAATGGTACGCAAATGCAGCATGCCGGAAACACATTCGGAAGACACAGTCTGAAGAATATCTTCTTCTATTGTATACTTATGGCACCAAAACTCGCCCGAGATCCGGATATCTTCCGGATTGCTCTCATCAATATCCACAATGAGCGGGCAGGGAATGCACACATAAGGATTCCCCTGATCAGAATACGGAGATTCGGACTTTGACGGTTCGGACTCTGCCAGTTCAGATTCTGACGGTTCGGACTCTGATGTTTCGGATTCTGATGTCTCGGATTCTGACGCAAAATCACTAACGATGTATTCGCAGATTGCGCGATACAATGCATCTGTTCCCGGATATGTATATGCAGGAAAATCAGATTCACCAGAGGTATCCGAAGAATCTGCCGGATCTGATGCACTGCCGGTGCTGCCGTCCCCTGCAGAACCGGCGCTGCCTGCTGTGCTGCCGTCCTCTGCAGAACCGGCGCTGCCTGCTGTGCTGCCATCCCCTGTAGGACCGGCGCTGCCTGCTGTACTGCCGTCCCCTGTAGGACCGGCGCTGCCTGCTGTACTGCCGGATATTTCACCCGGAACACTGTCAGAACCCTTTTCCTCTACATTAGAAATGGCGTCTGGTTCATAGCCGGGCTTTTCAAGCCATCTGCACCCGGAAGACAAAAAGCAAACCGTCATAATCAGAAAGATGATTATTATTTTATTCACTTTCCCGGGTTTCCTGTTCATCTGATATATCCCTTCCTTCAAACCACCGCCTGGCGCTTTACGTGCCTGAGGCGGGGGACTGATCCACTGAGTTCAATCGCGATCACCGATCGCGCGCAGAGGCGGGGGCTACCCATCTGAGTTGACAATTATAACAGTTTCTCTTCCCATTCCGCCTGCTTGAATCCTGTCAGTACGTAGTCATCTGCGACAAGCAGCGGACGCTTCACCAGCATACCATCTGTCGCCAGCAGCTGAATCTGCTCTTCCTCTGACATTTCCGGCAGCTTTTTCGACAATTCCATCTCGCGGTAAAGCATGCCGCTCGTATTGAAAAATCGCTTTAACGGAAGACCGCTCTTTTTATAATAGTTCTCGATTTGCTCTGCATCTGGATGATTTCCCTTGATATCAATCACTTCGTGCGCAATCTTATTCTCATCCAGCCATTTCAGAGCCTTTTTGCACGTCGAACATCTTTCATAACAATAAACCTGAATCATAGTTCTCACATTCCTCCTTACTGATTTTCAGCGATCACTTTTATTATTATCTCTATATTCTTCATGGAATATTCTTTCTGCGTTGCCGAATGATAACATGAATTCGTTCACTTCATTCGCTACTGAATGATAACATGAATTCGTTCACTTTATGTGTTACTGAATTATACCATGAAATATGCTGGAAAAGGAAATGTCAGAGCAGATAGTGACGGATCAGCTGTGTAACCAGCGCTGTGTTAAGAGGTGTGTTCCTTGTTTCAGATGTGATGAGCAGCTTCTCTCCGGGATACATATCATTTCTTTCATATAAGGCAATCCGTTTGATCGCCTTTTCGGCATACTGCGGATCATCCATCATACCAAGATGTTCGAAATAGTATTCCCTTCTGGTGCGTTTATTCAGCAGCATGAAATCAGGGTAAATAACATTCCCGTTCTGCAATTCCAGCGGATGTTCGTATCTGTAGGGAATCTTGCTCCTCTCAAAGAGATCTGCCAGGATCTTCTCAGATTTTGATCGGACACGTTCACCTTTTACGGTGTAAATCTCCGGGACGTTTTCACCCAGTGGCTTGCCCTTATACGAGATATTCTGCCAGTTTTCGGCGAATTCTTCGTCGGGCAAATATTCTGTTTTAATTCTGCTCTTTCTCTCTGGATGACTCTCGGAATAGATTCTTATCAAATCTGTTTCTCCATATACTTTTGGAACATTTTTAATTACTTTATATCGTGCCTCCAATGCCTTCAATAGTTTTTTCTCATAATCACGCTGCACAAGCTTGTCAACAGTTTCTGGATTCTCCTTCTTGATATATATGATTTTTTCCTTCACCTTTTCTACGCCTTCTAGGTTTTCTTTTTGCAGCATTTGCATACAAAACTGGGTTCGCTTCCCTTTTTGATTAATTTTCAGACGTCCCTGTGGATACTGTTGTTGTCTTTCTTTGAGGATTCCTATTTCCTGGGCGAGTCTTTCTTTTTCCCTGAGAATGGCTTTTTCGAGTGTACACATATTTTGTTTCCTCCATAGGCTGTGATATTTGTTATATTTTGATTTCCGCTTGCCACTATACTACCGCGCGGCTGGCGGCTTGCTTAAATTTGAGATTTTCGCCTGCCACCACGCTACCGCGCGGCTGGCGGCTTGCTTAATTTAGAGATTTCCGCCTGCCACCACGCTACCGCGCAGCAAGCGACTTGACTTGTTTTGTGATGTCCGCCTGCCACTACGCTCCCGCGTAGCAAGCGGCTTGACTTGTTTTGTGATTTCCGCCTGCCATAGCGCTTCCGCGCAGCAAGCGGCTTGACTTATTTTGAGATTTCCGCCTGCCACTACGCTCCCGCGTAGCAAGCGGCTTGACTTGTTTTGTGATTTCCGCCTGCCACCACGCTACTGCATAGCAAGCGGCTTGACTTGGTTTGTGATTTCCGCCTGCCACTACGCTCCCGCGTAGCAAGCGGCTTGACTTGTTTTGTGATTTCCGCCTGCCATAACGCTTCCGCGCGGCTGACGGCTTGATTTGTTTTGGGATTTCCGCCTGCCACCACGCTTCCGCAAGGCAAGCAACTTGACTTGTTTTGAGATTTTCGCCTGTTTTCAGGTGAAAGAAGAAAGGAAAAAGTTAATTAATAGACATAATCCCGCGAAAGAGTAATTAAGAGTTCCGGGATTGTTCATCCCGGAACTCCAATTAATCATATAATGAGGATTTCAATATCCTGTGTCCGGATTATACCCGGTACTCAGATAGATTATACCCTGATTACGTATTAGTCGATGACAGAAGCAACACGGCCTGATCCGACTGTACGTCCGCCCTCACGGATCGCGAAGGTAAGACCCTGCTCCATAGCTACCGGATGGATCAGCTCGATGGTCATCTCTACGTTATCGCCAGGCATGCACATCTCTGTGCCTTCCGGAAGTGTGATAACGCCGGTAACGTCTGTTGTTCTGAAGTAGAACTGCGGACGATAGTTGTTGAAGAACGGTGTATGACGGCCGCCCTCATCCTTTGTCAGGACGTAAACCTGTGCTGTAAATTTGGTGTGGCAGGTAACGGAACCCGGCTTAGCAACGACCTGGCCCTTCTGGATACCAGTACGCTCAATACCACGAAGCAGGACACCTACGTTATCACCAGCCATAGCCTCGTCAAGAAGCTTATGGAACATCTCGATACCTGTAGCAACGGAAGATCTCTTCTCTTCGCTGATACCAAGGATCTCAACCGGGTCATTCAGATGAAGTGTTCCACGCTCAACACGGCCTGTAGCAACAGTACCACGACCGGAGATTGTGAAGACATCCTCTACCGGCATCAGGAACGGCTTATCGGAGTCACGCTCCGGAGTCGGGATGTACTCATCAACAGCGTCCATGAGCTCCATAACCTTGTCAGCCCACTCGCAGTTCGGATCTTCGAGAGCCATAAGAGCGGAACCCTGGATAACCGGAATGTCATCTCCCGGGAAGCCATACTCGGAGAGTTTCTCACGAACTTCCATCTCGACGAGCTCGATCAGCTCTTCGTCATCAACCATGTCGCACTTGTTCAGGAATACAACGATGTACGGAACACCGACCTGACGAGCAAGAAGGATATGCTCAGCTGTCTGTGCCATAACGCCGTCAGTTGCAGCAACAACGAGGATAGCGCCGTCCATCTGTGCAGCACCGGTGATCATG
>JAFUCM010000158.1 GCA_017459675.1 Eubacterium sp. | reverse complement strand
TGATCCGGGTCTTTCGAGTATGCTATAAATCGGAGTTTGTCGGGTACGCGCCGGGTTGACAGGATGCCATTTTCTACGCGGCTCAGGTGGAATTCGCCGCTTTAGAAAAGGCATCCTGATACAGGCGCGAGTTCTACAAACCCCGATTTACTCTGCCAGCACTTCCCACTGTTCGTACAGTCCGGCCAGCTCTTCATTGATCGCGCTCTGCTCGGCGGACAGCTTCTGGCAGAGCGGGAGATCGGTGCCGGTCTCCGGCAGTGCGAACTGTGCGTCGATTTCTTCATTGCGCGCTTCCAGTTCGGCGATGCGGTTTTCGACAGATGCCAGCTGGTTTTTGCGGCGCCGTTCTTCGGTCTGGCGCTGCTTCTGTTCGGCGCGTGCCTGCTTGGATTCGGACATACCGGAACCGGGTTCGCCCGAAGTGGAAGCAGCCAGCTGCGCGCGCAGTTCTTCATGCTTTTCCAGATAGTAGTCGTAATTGCCGATATAGTTGACGAAATTCCCGCCTTCCAGATCCAGAATCCGGGTGGCGATCCGGTTGACGAAATAGCGGTCATGGCTGACACAGAGAATCGTGCCGGTGTACTGCCGGAGCGCATCCTCAAGGATTTCGCGGGAAATGGCATCCAGGTGGTTGGTTGGCTCGTCCAGCAGCAGGAAATTTGCCTCGGAGAGCATCAGTTTTGCGAGTGCCACACGGCCCTGCTCACCGCCGCTTAAGTTTCCGACCAGACCGAATACATCGTCGCCGGTAAAGAGAAATGCCGCGAGGACATTGCGGATTTCGGTAGCGGTCAGGGTTGGATACTGATCAGATAGCTCTTCGAAAATGGTCTTCTCCGGGTGGAGCAGCTGATGCTCCTGATCAAAATACCCAATCTGCACATTTGTGCCGAGCGTGCAGCTGCCCGAAGAAGGCGGCTCCAGGCCGCAGATCATTTTCAGCAGGGTGGTTTTGCCGGTTCCATTCCGGCCGATGATGGCAACGCGTTCTCCTTTGTGGATGGAAATATTCTGATCCCGGAAGAGCAGATTATTTCCAAATGCTTTCGTGAGTGACGCGACTTCCAGAACATCTTTTCCGCTTTCCGTCCGGGGCTGCAGCTGCAGATGCATTTCCGAATGTTCATCAACTGGTTTATCAATCCGGTCCATGCGGGAGAGTGCCTTTTCGCGGCTTTCCGCACGCTTGATACTCTTTTCACGGTTAAACTGTTTCAGCTTTTTGATGACAGCTTCCTGGTGCCGGATCTCATCCTGCTGTTTTTCCCAGGCGCGCAGAATCGCCTTGCGCACTTCAGCTTTTTTCTGGCTGTACTGTGTATAGTTTCCGGTAAAAGAAAGTGCGGTGCCGTGCTCCAGTTCCACAACCTTCGTCACAACCCGGTCCAGGAAGTACCGGTCATGTGAGACGATTAATACGGCATGCCGGTAAGAGGAGAGGTACGACTCCAGCCATTCTATGGAATTCATATCCAGATGGTTCGTAGGCTCGTCGAGCAGAAGCAGATCTGTCTCCTCCAGCAGGATCCTGCCCAGTGCAACGCGGGTTTTCTGACCGCCGGAAAGTGATGAGACAGGGCGGTTCCGGTCCTGCTCGGCAAATCCGAGACCGCGGAAAACCCCTTCAATAGCACTTCTTGCCGCATAGCCGTCTGCCTGCTCATAGCGATGGGTCAGGTCGGTGTAGGCCTGCATCAGTGTATCAAGATCCGGACCGGACAGATGATGCATTTCTTCCTCCATGGAGCGCATGGAGGATTCCATACGGAAAATATCGGCTTTGGCACTTTCGAGAATTTCATAGATGGTCTCGTCCCCGTCAATTTCAGGAATCTGCGGAAGATAGCCGATCCGGCATTCCTTCGGAAGAATCAGACGGCCGCCGTCGTAATTTTCACGCCCGGCAATAATTTTCAGAAGTGTTGATTTTCCGGACCCGTTGATTCCGGTCAGGGCCATCTTCTCATTTGCTTCCATATGGAAAGAAACTTCTTTCAGAACCGGTTCCGTATAATATGTTTTTGAAATCTGTTGACAGGCAAGCAGCATGGTGATATAACTCCTGTGGCAATCGACTGATAAGGGACCTGTTTCCCTGAAGCATTATACACAGAACAAAAGCGCATGTCAAAAATACATACCGTTATGATTTGCTGAAAAGTGCGCAAATTGTTTTAATTTTTTGTTGATTTTTTATGTAGGCTGTTATATAATCGTCTTTGTAAAAAGAATTTACCCTTCAAAAAATTTTTTTTACAATTAATAACCCCTTATTAATTATTTATACTCCCCTCGAAATGCCTCGGTAGCTCCCCTACCGGGGTGTTTCTCTGTCCGGGAAAAAGAGACAGGAACTGAGAATGTTTTCTGTCCGGAAAAAAAACAGGGCCTGCATTTGTTATATAAAGGAACAGCAATATGGAATTGTTTGAATTGATTACACCGTGTCACTTCGGCCTGGAATCTGTCATGAAACGTGAGATTACAGATCTCGGATATGAGATCTCGCAGGTAGAAGACGGGAAAGTGACGTTTGCCGGCGACCTGCAGGCCATTGCGGATGCAAATATGTTTCTGCGGACAACCGAGCGCGTGCTGCTGAAAGTCGGTGCGTTCCGTGCACGGACATTTGAGGAACTGTTCGAAGCGACGAAGGCGCTTCCGTGGGAGCGCTACATCCCGAAAGACGGGAAATTCTGGGTCGCAAAGGCAAATTCCGTCAGAAGTAAACTGTTCAGTCCCTCTGATATTCAGTCCATTATGAAGAAGGCCATTGTCGAGCGGCTGAAGAAGGTCTATCATACCGAATGGTTTGAGGAAACCGGGGCTTCCTATCCGGTACGCGTCTCGATTCTGAAAGATGTCGTGACAGTCGGCCTGGATACGACCGGAACCTCTCTGCACAAGCGGGGGTACCGCGTACAGACAGCAAAGGCGCCGATTACCGAGACGCTGGCATCTGCACTGCTGATGCTGACGCCCTGGAAGCGGGACCGGATTCTTGTTGATCCGTTCTGCGGAAGCGGAACCTTTCCAATTGAAGCAGCAATGATGGCTGCAAATATGGCGCCCGGGATCAACCGCTCATTTCTCGCAGAGACGTGGACCAATTTTGTTCCGGAATCCTGCTGGTCAGATGCGCGCGAAGAGGCGCAGGATCTGCTGGATCTTAACGTCACCACACATCTGCAGGGCTATGATATCGACAAAGACGTGGTTGATGCGGCGCGGGCCAATGCAGAGCGTGCCGGCGTCGGCCATCTGATTCATTTTCAGCAGCGTCCGGTTTCTCAGCTGTCCCACAGCGGGAAATATGGATTTCTGGTCACCAATCCGCCCTATGGTGAGCGTCTTGAGGACCGCGATGCGGTGGAAGAATTGTACCGGACGCTCGGTGAGCGGTTTGCGGAACTGGATACCTGGTCCATGTATCTGATTTCCGGTTATCCGGATACAGAAAAAGCGATCGGAAAGAAGGCGGCAAAGAACCGGAAGATCTATAACGGCATGCTGAAAACATATTTTTATCAGTATCCGGGACCAAAACCGTTGCGAAAAAGAGAAAACTAAGATACGATAGCACAAATACTGCCTGCAGGAGAAAGCTGCCGGCGGCTTGCGGAGGAAGACGCACAAGTGCGTCGCACAGTTCGCGCGCGATCAGAGATCGCGATTCAAATCAGATGAGGGGAAGTCCCCCGATTGATAAACAGGGAAGTTAAGAATGTACCATATTATATTTGCGACCGGAAATGCCGGCAAAATGAAGGAAATCAGACAGATTCTGGCGAATCCGGAACTGTGTGTTTATGCCATGAAGGAATTCGGACTGGATCCGGAGATTGACGAGAACGGAAAATCATTTGCGGAAAATGCCGCGATCAAGGCCAGAACGGTTGCCGATGCCTATCGCAGCCTTTATCAGTCTGCGTCTGCAGAAGAGAAGGACGGGCTGCCCGCTCCGGCAGAGACGGTCGTGATGGCAGATGACTCCGGCCTTGTGATTGATTATCTCAACGGGGAACCGGGAATCTATTCGGCGCGCTACATGGGAGAGGATACTTCCTACCGGATCAAGAATGCAAATCTGATCGAACGCCTGGAGGGCGTTCCGGATGCGGAAAGAACCGCGCGGTTTGTCTGTGCGATCGCGGCTGCGATGCCGGACGGAACACTTCTGGAGGCAGACGGAACCATTGAAGGACAGATCGGATATGAAGAACGCGGGGCGAATGGATTCGGCTATGATCCGATTTTCTATCTGCCGGAACGCGGCTGTACGACCGCAGAGCTTACACCCGATGAGAAGGACGCTGTCAGTCACAGGGGAAAAGCACTGCGCAGAATCAAGACACTTCTGCATGAGAGCGTTTCTTAAATGAGGGGGCTTGTGGATGAAGATTTTAATTATCAGTGATACGCATGGCTATGCCGAGCGGCTTCCACTGGTTTTGAAAAAGACAGGTCCGGTAGACGTCCTGATTCACGCGGGTGATATTGAGGGACAGGAGGACTATGTGATCCGCACCTGTGACTGTCCGGTTTACATGGTTTCGGGGAACAATGACTGGGTTTCAAATCTCTCGCGGGAGCTTACATTCATGCTGGAAGATTACCGCGTTTTCCTGACACATGGCCACAATTATGGAATTGCACTCGGTACAGAGATGATCCGGGATGAGGCGATAAGCCGCCGCGCCGATATCGTTATCTGCGGGCATACGCACCGTCCGATGATCGAGAAGAAGGACAATCTGATTCTCGTCAATCCGGGATCACTGGGTTATCCGCGTCAGATCGGACGGAAACCGACCTATGTTCTGATGACCATCGACAAGGATCATATTGCACGGTTTTCCATCGGCCAGATCGACTGAAAAACCCGGGTGTGCTCTGTCCGGATCCGAAGATGCAGTGCAGAGTCCCGCTGTGTGTCGAAACAGGGCCGGAAGAGGAAACATCTGTTTGACAAAGCAGTCAAATCAGTATAGAATAAAATAGTTGTAATTGTACAATGAAAATTGAATAGGAGGTGCTCCTGTAATGAGTGCAATCGGGGTGATTGTTACAGTCGTTGCAGTGGTTATCGCCATACTGGTCGCAGTGCCGCTCGCCGGCAAAGCTGCTGTTGCCAAGAAGATCAGAGAAGATTCTGAAACAGTAGGATCCGCTGAAGAAAAGGCAAGAGCCATCATAGATGATGCGATCAAGTCAGCAGAGTCTCACAAACGCGAGGCACTTCTCGAAGCGAAGGAAGAGAGTATCCGGCTCAAGAACGAGCATGAGAAACTCAAAGCAGAGCATGAGAAGGAGAACCGCGAACAGAGAGCCGAGCTGCAGAAGTATGAAAAGCGTGTCCTGTCCAAGGAAGAATCCGTGGACAAAAAAGCTGAGTCGCTGGAACGCCGTGAGAACCAACTCAATACGAAAGAAACAGAGCTCAAGAAGAAAGAAAAGCAGGTCGACGAATTACGAGAACAGCGCGTACAGGAACTGGAGAGAATCTCCGGGTTAACCTCCGAACAGGCAAAAGATTTCCTCTTAAAGACAGTAGAAGAAGATGTCAAGGAAGACACAGCACGCCTCTACAAAGAGTATGTGAACAAGGCGAAAGACGAAGCCAACCGCAAGGCACAGGAATACGTCGTTACCGCGATCCAGAAGTGTGCTGTTGATCATGTCTCCGAGACGACCATTTCGGTTGTTCAGCTGCCGGGCGATGAGATGAAGGGACGGATCATCGGCCGTGAGGGCCGCAACATCCGTGCACTGGAGAATGCAACCGGTGTTGATCTGATTATTGACGACACACCTGAGGCAGTCATCCTTTCCTCATTTGATCCGATCCGCCGTGAAGTTGCGCGGATTGCACTTGAGAAACTGATTCTGGACGGAAGAATCCATCCGGCCAGAATTGAAGAGATGATCGAAAAGGCCAGAAAAGAAGTGGATGCACGCATCCGGGAAGAGGGCGAGGCCGCTGCGATGGAAGTCGGCGTCCGCGGCATTCATTCCGAACTGATCCGGCTGCTCGGCTGCATGATTTTCCGTACCAGCTACGGACAGAATGCACTGCGCCATTCGGTCGAGGTCGCACAGCTCTCCGGGCTGCTTGCCGGTGAGATCGGTCTTGACGTACGTATGGCAAAGCGTGCAGGACTGCTGCATGATATCGGCAAATCAATCGATCATGAAGTAGAAGGATCTCACATTCAGATCGGTGCAGATCTCTGTAGAAAATACAAAGAACCTGAAATTGTTATTAATGCAGTCGAATCCCATCACGGCGATGTTGAGCAGACATCTCTGATCTCCTGTATTGTGCAGGCCGCAGATGCGATCTCCGCATCACGTCCGGGCGCAAGAAGAGAGACACTGGAAGCTTATACGAACCGTCTGAAGGATCTCGAAAATATTACAAACTCCTTTAAGGGAGTCGAAAAATCTTTTGCTATTCAAGCCGGAAGAGAAGTACGCGTTATGGTAGTGCCTGAGCAGGTTTCTGATGCGGATATGGTACTCCTTGCGAGGGATATATCCAGAAAAATTGAGGATGAACTGGATTATCCGGGACAGATTAAAGTGAATGTAATTCGTGAAAGTCGCGTGACTGATTACGCGAAATAAAAGACAGATGCTGGCTGCCGGGATCAACGTCCCGGCAGCGTTTCTTAGTCCTGAGACCTCCTTCGATGATTTGTATAAAAAAATGTTTCTTTTTTCTTGACAATTGCTTCATTTCATTGTATGATACATCTTGTTGGTGCGGATGACGCATCTATATATGCGCGAGTGGCTCAGGGGTGGAGTACAACCTTGCCAAGGTTGGGGTCGCGGGTTCGAATCCCGTCTCGCGCTCGCTAAAGACCGCTGAAAGCGGTCTTTTTACTTTACCGGGAATTTCTCCGGATTACCGAAAAGGCAAAGCCCTCCGGGGAAATGCGCACTGCCGCAGTCAGTTGTTTTGAACGGATACAGGAGTATGCTGATGAATCAGAAGAAGAGAAGAATCTTTACAATCATCCTCTGCATCATACTGGCGATCGTCCTTGTCGTCCCGATGGTGGTCTCTCTGGTGCCGGCGGCACCGGCTGATGATACAGAAGAAACATCGGGCTATGAGGAGACGTATGACAGCGATCAGGAGGAAGCGGAATCCTATGATGATACAGAAACGTATTACGATGATTCGGCAGAGGAATCCTATGACGGGTCTGATGAAACAGAGGATAATACGGATTCGTCTGAATCCACTGACGGATCCGGTGAGACATCAGAAGCTGCAGATCCGGCCGACGCGTCAGAGAATGCGGATCCGGCCGACCCGTCCGCATCTTCCGAAGATACATCCGGGACCGAATCATCCGCTTCCGGTACAGATGCACAGGAACCGGAGGAGCAGGTTGATGTGACCACACTGTATCAGCAGCAGGACAGAACGTCGAACCTTCCGAACGGTGCTGACACGTTCCGGGCGGCCGATGGCGTTTACATCGAAGACATCAATGTGTCAGGCATGACACGGGAAGAAGTGCAGAATGCATTTGAGACGAAACTGCTTGCACTGGCCAATGCAGAGATCACGCTGCACATGGATGAGGAGACAGATACCGTTCCCGCATGGAAAATGGGACTGTTCTGTACCAATCCGGAGATTATCGATCTCGCAATGATCATCGGACAGAAGGGAAATGTTCTGCGCCGTTACCGGGCGGATCAGTACCTTGCGCAGAACGGCAGTGTCGTTCTGACACTTGATCTTACATTTGATGAAAAAGAAATCCGTAAGACGCTGACCGGCGAGCAGGATCACATCAATATTGATCCCATTCCGGTGAAAATGGTTCTTAACGATGATCAGACGATGTCAGCTGTTGATAAGGTCGACGGACTGAAGATGCAGATCGAAGAGTCTGCAGAAAAGATCAAGACATTTCTGGATCAGGACTGGCACGGCGGACCGGCGTCTGTGGAAGTGGTCAGCAAAGTTGTTCCGGCGACAGGTGACATTTCCCAGCTGGCTGACGTCAAGGATCTGCTGGGAGACGGCTCTACCGAATACGATGAGAGCGAAACCGACCGGTTCCACAACATCGAACTTGCCGCGGAAATCATTGACGGAACGGTCTTGTATCCGGGAGAGGAATTTGACTTCAACAAGATTGTCGGTGATACGACCGAAGAAAACGGTTGTGTGAGCGCCGGCTCCTATGAAAACGGTGAAATTGTCGATTCATTCGGCGGCGGCAACTGTCAGGCTTCCACAACGCTCTACCGCGCGGTACTGGAGGCGGAACTGGATGTCACAGAACGTCATCCGCATTCCATGACAGTTAAATACGTGGAGCCCGCATTTGACGCGGCGATCGCAGAAGACGTTAAGAATTTCCGTTTTATCAATAATACAAATGCGCCGATCTATATTCACGGGACCGCGGGCGGCGGCGTCGTCCGGTTTGAAATATACGGAAAAGAGACGCGCGACCCGTCACGCACACTGACATTTGAGAGCCGCACAATCAGTGAGACAGAGTATACAACACAGTTTGTCTATGACGAAGAGATGGAAGCCGGCGATATTAAATCTACCGGCGGAAGATATGGACTTGTCACGGAACTCTGGAAGCTGATCTACGAAAATGGCGAATACGTCGATGAGGTACAGGTCAATGAGAGCGAATATATCATGGCACCGCTGACCTATCATATCGGCATCCAGGGGGCATCAGAAGAATATATTGCCCGCATGGACGATGCCATTGCGACACAGAGTCCGGACGCTGTCAAATCTGCGCTGGGCGGCTGAGCCGGAATCATATTATTTTCCTGAACACACTGAAAATCCCCGTTTCGGCCGCTATATGCCGGGCGGGGGTTTATATCTCAGTGGAAGATGACCCCCGCCTCTATAGGCGGTGGGCAACAAACCATTCTCAGTGGCGGGTCTCAATCCCCCACTGAGATATACGCTCCGCGGGGATGCGCAGGAACCCGAATGGAAGATGTCGGCAGAGCCGACCCGGGTTCCGCGCCAAGTCCCGCGAGGGCGGGACTTGAATATTAAGATTGGAGAAATACAGCAGATGAAGATCGGAAAACTGCCCGAAACAGTTCTGGAGCGCTCAGTGATCCGCCAGACGGGACACAGAAGACCGGAGGTGCTCGCGGGGCCGGGCATCGGAATTGACTGTTCCGCGATACAGGTAAATGATGCAGAGATCCTTGTTTTTTCGACAGATCCGATTACCGGAACCGGCAGCAATGTCGGCTCGCTTGCGATTCATGTCACCGCAAATGATCTTGCGGCATCCGGTGCAGATCCGGTTGCGGTTATGCTGACGGCATTGCTGCCGGAAACGATTGAGGAACCGCAGATTCGTGCGATTGTACAGGATGCAGAGGCTGTCTGCCGGGAACTGAATATGGAAATTATCGGCGGGCACACAGAGGTCACATGTGCTGTCAGGGAACCGCTGCTTTCGGTCACAGGGATCGGGAAAATACCTGCAGGTATGAAACTGCTTTCACCGGCAGATATTCAGCCGGGGGACGCACTGGTTCTGACAAAATGGATCGCCCTGGAGGGAACTGCGATTCTGGCTGTGGATCATGCGGAAAAGCTGAAAACCAGACTGCCGGAAGACCTGATTCATACAGCGGCAGGATTTATCCAGTATCTCTCCGTTGTTCCGGATGCGCGGACTGCCCGGGAGGCAGGTGCCAGGGCAATGCATGATGTCACAGAGGGCGGCGTTTTCGGCGCTTTGTGGGAGATGGCAGAGGCAGCCGGGTGTGGCCTGGAAGTTGACGTGAAAGCGATTCCCATCCGGCAGGAAACGGTTGAAGTCTGTGAGTTCTTCGATGTAAATCCGTATCAGCTCATGTCCAGCGGGTCGATGCTGATTGCAGCAAAAGACGGAACGCTGATGACGGATGCACTGCAGGCGGCGGGTATTCCGGCCGTGGTAATCGGCAGAATGACTGCAGGAAATGACAGAATTCTCCGGAATGGGGAAGAGGTGCGTTATCTGGACCGGCCGAAGACAGATGAGCTGTACCGGGTGTAGAAGGGACTGCCGCAA
This sequence comes from Eubacterium sp., assembly GCA_017459675.1. Classification (GTDB taxonomy): domain Bacteria; phylum Bacillota; class Clostridia; order Lachnospirales; family Lachnospiraceae; genus CADBRN01. Next base: position 15,055 of record JAFUCM010000158.1, on the reverse strand, counting down.
TTAGCATCCAAATGCATAAACATACATCAAAGGGACATCCGCAGTGCCGGTACTTGGCGAATGCCTGCGTGAGCCTTAGTACCGCTGCACGAGGACCGGAGCGAGAGCGGTCTCGGTGATGTATGTTTAATGCATGAAGGTGCTTAACGCGACAGCCCCATTATGCCCGTGCGAGGGTGAAAATGAACTCCGTTCCGGCCTGCTCCGTGCTGATGACATCGATGGTCTGATTGTGCGCGTTGATAATATCGCGGACAATTGCCAGACCAAGGCCGGTTCCTCTGGTATCTTTTCCTCTTGAAGTATCAATTTTATAGAAGCGGTCCCATATCTTCGTGATTTCAGAAGACGGGATTCCGATTCCGTGATCAGTTACAGAGATGTAAGCTTTATCGTGCCGCACGGAAGTCTCAATCTGAATCGTAGAATGATTGGAACTGAATTTGATTGCATTGTCCAGCAGATTGTAAAGTACCTGCTGGATTTTTCCGTGATCAGCGCGGACAAAGAGCTCGGCTCCTTCCAGAATCAGTTCAATGGAAATCTGTCGCTGCATGCAGGTGCCTTCAAAGGAGGCGGCGATATCCTTGATGACCCGGTTGACGTCAAATTTGGTCATGTCCAGCTGTGTTCCTTTGTCATTGATGTTATTGAGCATCAGGATGCCGCTGGTCAGTTTTTCAAGACGCTTTGTCTCGTTCAGAACGATGTTCAGATAACGTTCCTGCATTTCCGGCGGGATGGTTCCGTCCAGCATGGCCTCCACATAACCCTTGATGGATGTGAGCGGAGAGCGGAAATCGTGTGAAACATTTGAGATGAATGCCCGCTGTGATTCACTGCTTTCCCGCAGTTCACGCAGCAGGAAATTCAGAGACTGCGCAAGGTCACCGTACTCATCGTTGCTCGTCACATTGATATTTTTGTCGAGATTGCCGCCGGCACAGTCCTTGACGCCCTGAATAATTCGAAGCAGTGGAATGTAGCCGGATAAAACACAATAGAGGACAAAAGCCAGTATTACCGCAAAGATGATAAAAAAGATCAGATGAACAACCCGGAGGATGTCTTCACGCTGGGCGATCAATTCTGTTACAGGTACATGAATCGCAATATAACCGACGATTTTCATGCCTGCAGAGACAGGAACCATGACGCTTAAGGTATCCGTTTCAAAATACTGGAAAAAGCGCCCGACCGTATAGTAGTTGCTGCCCAGCTTAACAGGATTGAAATCTGTCAGCACTTCGGGATTGCCGTTGGCTGTGCCCGTGTCTGTATCGAGCAGGATTTCTCCATTTGTGCTGATGTACCAGATCCGGGCCCGCTCAAATACAGCCACCTGACGAAGTGCCGTCAGAGAGCGGTGCAGCGATTCTTCGTCATTTGCCGTGGGACGCTGAGAAGCATTTGCAATGCTGGTGGCTTCGGAATACATCCGCCGGCTGGTGCTGCGGACCAGTGTATCATAGATCATCGAGGATCCCAGCGTGGAGATCAGAATAAAGCAGATCAGGGCGGCGGCAGCAAATGCCAGCAATATTTTTATCAGTAATTTCTTTTTCATAATAGATTGTTTTAAAGATGGAACGGCAGCTGTTTACTTCACTTCAAATTTGTAGCCGACGCCCCAGACAGTCCCGATCGACCAGTTTTCGCTGTCGTGTACTTTCTCGCGCAGACGTTTGATGTGGACGTCCACCGTCCGGGTATCACCGACATATTCATAGCCCCAGATGTGATCCAGCAGCTGTTCGCGGGTGAACACCTGATTCGGTGAAGAAGCCAGAAAGTAAAGCAGCTCCAGTTCCTTGGGCGGCATGTCGATCACCTTTCCGCGGTAAGTTACGGAGTAATTGGAAAGATTGACAACCAGATCGGTGTACTGCACGACCTTCTCGTTGGCGGAAGCGGCAGGCTGTACGGCGGCCTGATTTTTGTATCTGCGCAGGACTGCTTTTACACGCGCCACCAGTTCCTTGGAATCGAAGGGCTTGATGATATAGTCATCCGCGCCCAGTTCCAGCCCGAGAACTTTGTCAAAGACTTCCCCTTTTGCAGAGAGCATAATAATCGGTACATTCGAAGTATGCCGGATTTCACGGCAGACTTCGTAGCCATCCATCCCGGGAAGCATGATATCCAGAAGAATCAGATCCGGCTGAAAACTCTTGAAGAGCTGAAGCGCTTCACGTCCGTCATTTGCGATCTGATTATCATACATCTCCTTGGTCAGATAGAGAGAGATCAGTTCTGCGATATTCTGGTCATCGTCGACAATCAGTATTTTCTGCTTTGTAGTCATTTTATGATTTCCTTTGGTTTGTGTTTCTTTGTTGCATCAGTCTTCACGCAGGTTTGCAATGGTCACGCCTGTATCAGTCTTCACGCAGATTCGCAATGGTCACACCTGCATCACCTTCACCAAATTCCGCAAGCTTGAAATTCTTTACGAGACGGTGCGAGCGCAGGTACTGGTGGACGCCTTCACGCAGGCGGCCGGTTCCTTTGCCGTGAATAATCCGGACCGTTGTGATGTGTGCCAGATATGCGTCGTCAATAAATTTATCCAGTGCGGCAACAGCCTCGTCGACGGTCTTGCCGAGGAGATTGATCTCCATGCCGGCCGTGCGGGATTTGTCCATGCGGATATTGGAGGCGGAGCTGCCGCCTTTTTTGCCGAATGCACCCGGTGTCTGCTTGCGGGCGGTACCGGCACTTTTGTTGGAAGCGGCCTGACCTTCTGTAAAAATATCGGCTTCTGTGATGAGCTCCAGATCATCAATATGTACCTTGGAGCGCATAATGCCCATCCGGACAAACAGATAACCTTTGCTGTCCGGGGTGGATGCGACAATTCCCTTCAGATTCATGCTCAGTACTTTGACAGAATCGCCCGGCTTCACATCGCCCGGCCGCAGTTTCTTCGAGGTTCTTTGTGCAGGCTTTGCCGCGAGGGCATCCTCATGTTTACGCATTTCATTGCGCAGGGCAGTGCGGCGTTTCTCGAGTTCTCCGGCAGCTCCGGCACGATTTCCGAGTTTCCGCACATCGCGAATAGTCTGGTCTGCATATTCCTTGGCATTCTGCAGGATTGCACGTGCCTCTTCGTTGGCTTCCCGGATGACGCGGTCCCGTGCGGCATTCAGACGTGCCTGCCGGTCCTTCCAGTTCTTCTCGGCAGCGGCAGCTTCCGCGCGGTTGCGCGCGAGTTCTTCCTGCTGACGCTCCAGTTCCAGCCGGCGCGCTTCCAGAGATGAGAGTACATCTTCGAAAGAAGCATCCTGCTCGTCGATCTGTGCGCGTGCCAGATCAATAATGTAATCGGGAAGTCCCAGACGCTTTGAGATGGCGAAGGCATTGCTTTTGCCCGGTACGCCGATCATCAGCCGGTACGTCGGCTTCAGTGTGGAGACATCGAATTCGCAGCTTGCATTTTCGACGCCTTCGGTCTGCAGGGCGTAGAGTTTCAGTTCACTGTAGTGTGTCGTCGCCATGGTCCGGATCCCCTGATCATGCAGATAGGAGAGGATTGCGATCGCAAGTGCCGCGCCCTCTGTCGGATCGGTACCGGCTCCGAGTTCATCAAAAAGAACCAGAGAATCACGGTCGGCTTTCTCGATAAAAGAGACCGTGTTGGTCATGTGTGAGGAAAATGTACTCAGTGACTGTTCGATGCTCTGCTCATCACCGATATCCGCATATACTTCTTTGAATACGGAAAGCTCTGACCGGTCCAGTGCAGGAATGTGAAGCCCTGCCTGGCCCATCAGTGTCAGCAGACCGATGGTTTTAAGGGAAACGGTCTTGCCGCCGGTGTTCGGTCCTGTGACGATCAGCAGGTCAAAGGAATCACCGAGCTGAATATCAATCGGAACCACCTGGTCTTTGGGAATCAGCGGATGCCGCGCTTTCCGCAGGGCGATCCGGCCGTCCGTGTTAAACACCGGCTTCGTCGCATTCATGTCGGCGGCAAGGGCAGCCCGTGCAAAGATAAAGTCCAGTTCAGCCAGTGTTTCCAGATCCAGACGGATCTGACCGGTGTAGACCGCGGTCTCCTCGGAAAGTTCCGCCAGAATGCGTTCAATCTCACGGGCCTCCTTGATTTCCAGCGCGCGGATATCATTGTTGAGTTTCACGATTGCGAGCGGCTCGATAAACAGCGTGGAGCCGGTGGACGACTGGTCGTGAATCATACCCGGTACAGCGGAACGATATTCGGATTTGACCGGCAGACAATAGCGCCCGTCACGCATCGTAATGACGGCATCCTGCAGATAAGTGCGCAGAGACCCGTTCATCAGCGAGACAAGTTCTGTGTGGACCCGGTCGCCGTTGATCTTGATGCTGCGCCGGATCTTCCGCAGTTCGGGACTTGCGTCGGAACTGATCTCATCCTCTGAGAGAATGCATCGCCGGATCCGGCCGGAAAGCAGCGGCAGCAGCTACAGCTGTTAAAACATATGTGAAAGACAGTCAGGTGCCGCATCTTCATCTGTCTGCCCGTAGGATTTGGCGCGGCCTGCATTTTCCAGAATGCCGGCCGTGAGAAGAAGTTCATGCTGTGAGAGCGGACTGCCGACAGACAGGCGTTTCAGAGACGCAAAAATGTCTTTGGCATTGCCAAAGGACGGCGATCCTTTGCGGAAAACACGTGAAAGCGCGGCGGAGGTTTCCTCTTGCATCCGGTTAATGGTTTCAGGATATTCTGCCGGCTTTAACGCAAGACATGCTTTTTTGCCGAGATCACAGGTGGCATACTCGGCCAGCATCGTAATGATTTTATGATATTCCAGTGTGTTCAAAGCTTTTTCGTTCATGTCCTTTAGTTTACCACAAAACATGCAAATATGAACTATAATCTTAACAGTTCGTTCATAATCTTTTGTTAGAATATATGAGTCTTACTGGCAATATCGATTTATAATAACAGGCGGTTTGCCGAAGGAGTAGTATGCCGCAGAATCCTTCAGATCACGAGACAAGCGAAAAACGTGATATTACCAAACAAAATGAAGCGGGCGAGACAAAAGAATATCCGTTTATCAGAGAAGTCATCAAGCCGGCTTCACGCAGCCGCCGGGAGATCCTTGTGAGAATTCTCTGGATTGTGGGAGGCGCAGCCGCGGCCGGACTGATTGCCGCGTGTGTATTTGTGAAATTCTTTCCGACTGCAGAGCGGCTTTTTGGAACGGAGATCCAGAAACGGGAGCGGATCCGTGTGGCATCTGAGAGCAGTGCGTCTTCTGAAAGCACCTCGTCACCAGCCGAAACAGATGACAGTAAAGCAGCCGGTACTTCCGTGACTTCCGGATCTTCAGATGCAGGGGAAAATTCCGGTTCTGCGGAAACATCTTCAGATTCTGAGAAGAATAGTGCTGCGGGTGCATCTTCTGCCGGCGAGGACGGAACAGCGTCCGGAGAAACAGCCGGAAAGGAGTCCGGAAATACACCCGCAGAACAGAGCAGTGCAGAATCCGGTGTTTCCGCAGTTTCGGAACCGGAAACAGCCGGGCCTGCGGAGATTGATCCGGTTGCAGAATACAGAGATCTGCATAAGCAGCTGAATTCGATTGCAGCTGACAGTGAGAAATGCGTTGTGCAGGTTACCGGCATCAAGAGTGAGCTGGATTACTTCAATGCAAGTTATGAGAACGAACAGCAGGTTTCCGGCGTCACCATTGCCGAAGATGAAGAGAATTATTTTATCCTGACAGAAAACACACCCTTGTCAGGAGCAGAGAAAATCATTGTAAGATTTGCAAATCAGCAGTCTTATGATGCCGATGTAATTCGTGCCGATGCAAATACGGGACTCGCCGTAATCCGTGTGAGCAAGGAAGAAATCGACGAAGAGATTCAGAATACAATCCAGATCGCAGAACTGGGCTCTTCCTATTCACTTGTCCGGGGAGAACCGGTGATCGCAGTCGGAAGTCCGATGGGCTATGAAGGAATGACTTCTGCGGGATCCATCACATCTGCCGGAAGTGATATCTCAATGTATGATGTCCATTATCATCTTTTTACAACGGATATTATTGGCACGCAGACCGGATCCGGCGCACTGATTAATATGGAGGGTAAGGTGGTCGGTATTATCCGGCAGTCACTCGGCACTTCCGGAAATTCGATTGTACAGGCCCTCGGCATTTCTGAAATTACAGGTTTGATTGATACGCTTGTAAATGACGAGGCGCGGCCTTACGCCGGCATCCGGGGCGAGACAGTTACAACAGCGATTTCAGAGAAAACCGGAATTCCGCAGGGAATGCTGATCCGGGAAGTCGAAGCAGACGCGCCCGCAATGCTCGCCGGACTGATGCAGTTTGATGTTGTCATTAAGGTGAATGAGCAGGATATTACAACCGTCTCGAATTATATGGCGGCACTTGCGGCATGTAAACCGGGGCAGGATATTCATATCACTGCGCTTCGCAAGGGACCGGAAGTGTACGAGGAAATGACATTCCAGGTACTTCTGGCTGAAATCTGAATCTGATATCTTAGAAAGGATTTATTATTAGCAGATGAGATATATTAACGAAATGGATGCCGGAAGCAGAGTTTCCGGCATCTATCTGTGTAAATACCGGCAGAGTGCTGTCACCAAAAACGGAAAAGCATACGACAATGTTATTCTGATGGATAAAACCGGAACACTGAACGGAAAAATCTGGGATCCGGATTCACCGGGCATTGACGAATTTGATGCACTGGACTATGTAGATGTTGTCGGTGATGTCACCAACTTTAACGGAGCGCTGCAGGTTTCTATCAAACGTCTGCGGAAAGCGCATCCTGATGAATACAATCCGGCGGATTATCTGCCGTCGACGGACAAAAATCAGGATGCCATGCTGCACGAACTTCTGGCAATTGTCAGCAGTGTACAGAATCCCTGGCTGAAACAGGTACTGGAGCATTTCTTTGTGGCTGATGAAGCATTTGTGCGCCGCTTCTGTGAGGCCACAGCTGCGAAAACAATCCATCACGGTTTTATAGGAGGCCTGCTGGAGCATACGCTTTCTGTCACCCGGCTCTGTGATTTCTATGCCGAGTCGTATCCGATACTGAACCGCGATCTGCTGGTCAGTGCGGCATTGCTGCATGACATTGGCAAGGTCACAGAACTTTCGCCGCTGCCCGCAAATGATTACACAGATGCAGGACAGCTTCTGGGACATATTGTGATCGGAACAGAGATGATACATGATGCCATTCGCGAGATCCCGGATTTTCCGGACAGACTTGCGAATGAATTAAAACACTGTGTTGTTGCCCACCACGGGGAACTGGAATATGGATCCCCCAAAAAGCCGGCACTTGCCGAGGCACTGGCACTCAGTCTGGCAGATATCACAGATGCGCGGATGGAGACGCTCAAAGAGCTGTTTCAGGCGAATGAAAAGAGCAGCAATGAGTGGCTGGGATTCAGCCGTGTGCTGGATTCAAATGTGCGGAAAACATCGCAGTGAGCTGCGAAACAGATTTGTGACAGATCCCTGCGGAAGTTTGAAGAAAGATTCTGCAGGGATTTGATTATGGAGTGTATATGAACTGGAAGAAAAATGATCTGGTGACTGTCAGAATCGAAGATATCGGTATTAATGGCGAGGGAATCGGGAAGATCGACGGCTTTACAGTTTTTGTGAGAGACACTGTGCCGGGCGATCTCGCGGAAGTGCGCCTGATGAAATTAAAAAAACATTATGGATATGCCAGACTGATGCAGATTCTGGAAGCATCTGCGTCGCGCGTATCCTTTGTCTGTCCTGCTGCGGGTCCCTGCGGCGGATGCCAGCTGCAGCATTTATCGTATGAAGCGCAGCTCGCATGGAAGGAACAGCAGGTCCGGAGCGATCTGATCCGGATCGGCGGATTCGAGAACCCGCCGATGCTGCCGATTGTCGGAATGGATGAGCCGTTTCATTACCGCAACAAGGCCCAGTTTCCTGTCGGATATGACAGGGAGGGAAGGCTTGCTGCGGGTTTTTTTGCTGCACACAGCCATCGGATGATTCCGCTGGTTAAGGCAGATGACGGGGAAACGGAAGCATCGGAAGATATCACCTGCAGAATCGGCAAAGAAGTAAACACATTGATTCTGAAGACAATTCTGACATGGATGCAGAAATACAGAATCTCTGCTTATCGGGAAGAAACACACGAGGGGATCGTCCGTCATGTTCTGATCCGCTGCGGATATCACACCGATGAGGTTCTGGTATGTCTTGTAATTAACGCCGGAAAGCTACCTCACAGCGAAGTGCTGGCAGATATGCTGTATGACCTGAAATGCGGAATTGTCAGTCTCAGCTTCAGCTGCAATACAAAGCGGACAAATGTGATCCTCGGCGATAACTATCATGTGATTCGTGGTGAAAAATACATGACAGACCGGATCGGCCGGAATCAGTTTCAGATTTCACCCCTGTCATTCTACCAGGTGAATCCGCAGCAGACAGAGCGGCTTTATCAAAAAGCGGTGGAGTTGGCGCAGCTGACCGGGAAGGAAACGGTATTTGATCTTTATTGCGGGATCGGTACCATCTCTCTGGCACTGGCAGAAAAGGCGAAACAGGTATATGGTGTGGAGATCGTTCCGCAGGCAATTGAAGACGCTCGTAACAATGCGGCGCTCAATGGTGCCGAAAATGTCAGCTTTTACGTGGGAAAAGCGGAAGAAGTTGTCCCGCAGCTCTACAGGACTTCCGGAATCCGCGCAGAGGTTGTTGTCGTTGATCCGCCGCGTAAAGGATGCGATGCATCGCTGCTTGAGACAATGATCTCCATGCAGCCGGACCGGATCGTCTATGTCAGCTGCAACCCGTCTACGCTTGCACGGGATCTGAAGGTGCTATGCGACAGCGGATTTCAAGTTGAAAGTGTGCAGCCGGTTGATCAGTTTCCGATGACCACGCACGTCGAGACCGTGTGTCTACTAACACATTCCTGAAGAAAAAGGGCTGAAAAAGCCTGATTTACTGGGGTTTCCGTCACGGGGAGCAGATTGTGCTCCGTGTGATGAAAACCCTCTTTTTATGTCTGTGGGAACCTGTCCATGGAGAGGGTCGAGGCTACGAGTTTACTATTTCGGAAAACGAGTCAATGATATTACTATTTTGGGGAAAACGAGAAAACGATTTTACTATTTGTGGTAGGTCGAGGCTATGATTTTACTGATGGTCACGGCTGACCTCAGCATGGGCTAATTACGATATCTGTAATCTGAATATGTATGATGATGCAGAAACTGCACCTTTGAAAACTTCATATTGTAAAGAAAAGTTCAACAAAAATCGGCGGCACCGGAATGATCGATCCGATGCCGCCTTTCATAATTACTGGTTCTTTTCCGGGTCCTGGGGTTTGCTCACATTTTCGGTAGGAGCCAGGGTGATGGAATCTTTCTTCACATCGGCTGTGTAGTGGCTCTTTGTGATACGGTCAATACTGTATACCAGAACGATACCACCGATTGTGGCGTACAGGCCGCCATTTTCACTGTTCATCATTTTCTCAAATACCTCCGATTTACTCATGGTCATTGTCCTCTCTAAATTGTCTTCCGATTGCCTTGGCACGTTTGATTAACTGATAGACTCTCGGCTCTGAGACACTGAGGTCTGCTGCGATTGTCTTTACGGAATCGCCGTACAGCTCTTTGGCTTCGAAGGCCAGAGCGATCCTCGGGTCTTCCGCATCCATCAGGGAGCGGATAGCCTGGTACTCCATCTTGGCCAGCACCTGGTGCTCAACGGATTCAGTAGAGTCCGGCTCCCAACCTGTCTCAAGAAGTCCATCCCAAGAAACTACAGGTGACTGCTTGGTTTCCGGGGTACGGCCATACGGGCAGGCGGAGCACTTGTTCGTGTCTCTGCAGCGGGTGAAGGCTTTACGCTTGCCCGGGACCATGCACCGTGTACTGAAGTAGCCGCTGGAATGAAGGGTATTGATGTATTCCCACTGCGATTCTGCAAGCACCCGGTCAGGGGTTTTGTAAAAGAACACCCGCATCTTCTGGCTGCCGTTGAAGTTCAGATACCGGCAGTCGGCATCAGTGATGCCATAGTTGTCAAGGTCCGCTTTGTCTTTGATTTCGATCGGGCAGTCATACAAGATCTCACCGTTCGCGCCGATCGATGTTCCATGCTTGAATTCGGCCTCAAGCCCAGCCTTTTTTGCTCTTGCCATTCAGATTGGCTCCTTTCCGCATTGCGGAAACGGAGACAACCATCACGGCTTGCCAGTATTCTGTTCATGGTCACCTCGCCCGGGGATGTCCCCGTTTCCTGAAGGTGACCAGCAGTTCGCTTGCTGGCTCCTGTCCTTTGTCGTATGCCTTCGCTGTGACTGCGAAACATCCCGCGTGGCCTTTGCGGGAAGCCGCAGCTCCGGCAGTCAGTTTAACGTCATGACCGGGACGGTGATTAGTAGCAACAGCCCTGTATTACAGTGTTCATAATCTGTTTGTTGAATCCTGAGTGAGAACGATGTATAATAAGTGGGAATAAGCCGTGTTTGGGCCGATTAAGGCCGGATTCGGAAATCCTCTTGCTTACCACCCTCTGGGCCATGTCTACTTCAAATCACGCTTTCAGTATAGGAAATCTGGTCCAAGTTTTCGGTGACCGCAAATAGGACAATCGCGGACAAACGTAGGACATTCAGGGACAATACGGACAAAGAAAAAACTCCCGTTTTGAGAGGAGATAGAAAATGAAATACAGCGATTTTTGTGCCCCGTTTTATGCGCGAGAGCATGGGCTCTGCGGTTTAAAGGGACTGACGTCCCAAAAGAAAATAGGTGAATTCTTTATTAGAGTTGCGCTCGGGGCTAAGGCCGATGAATTCTTGGTGCACTCAGAAGACACTTATCGGAAATGGTTTACGGGCGACAGAAACATTGCACCGGAGCTCTGGTCAGAGATATCGGATTCATTTGATGAAATAGGCTTTACAAAGGCTCTTGCCGCAAAAATAAACGACAAGGCACTCCACCGCATGTTCTCTGCGTATGGGATTGCCCTGCCGAATGGCACTGAGCCTGATAAATATGTGTTTGTCACTGCACTGACTGAGCAGTTTAAACTGATCTACTCCGGCAGCGGAGAGGGTGATGAGATCCTTGTCTCGGCATATCATGGTGCTTCTGTGCCAGAAGAATTCCCGGAGTATGTAGAGAAATCCTATGATAAATTCTCAAAATTAAAGACGCTCCTCTACTCGAATGAGGAACGTCCCTTTGATGAATTCTTCGTATGCAATACGATTCGTACCGAGGAATATTATTTCCGGAGGAGAATGACCTCCTCCGATAAGGTGATAGAGAACGTCACTTTAGAGAAGATTTTGGAGAAAGCTCGGTATTGCCTGCTCGTTGGGATGGGCGGCATTGGAAAATCGATGATGATGCGCCACCTTTTCTTAGAGTCGATTAAGCAGTATAAAACTACAGGGCTGCTCCCGGTGATGGTAATCCTTCGCGAGTATGGGGTTGAGACCGATGACCCTTTTGATCTGATCGTGCGTTCCATCAAGCGCTTTGATTCCTCAGTAGATAAGAACCTTGTAAACAAGCTGCTCCTTCAGGGAAAATGCCAGCTTCTCCTCGATGGCCTGGATGAGATTAAAGCTACGGACATGAAGAGCTTTCTGTCTCAGCTTGATTACTTTACTGATCAATATCCCAACAATCAGATTGTTATTTCAACGCGCCGGTTTTCATCTTTTGTGGGTTTGTCCAGATACAGGATTCTCTGGATGGAGCGCTTCTCCCATGAGCAGGCTCTCGAACTGGTTGACAAGCTGAAATATCATGAAGAAGAAACCAGACTGAAGGAACGATTCAAGCAGCGGCTGAAGAATGATTTGTTTAAGTCTCATGCTGAGTTTGCCACAAACCCGCTGCTCCTCACCTTGATGTACATGAACTTCAGGATCTTTACTGACGTTCCGGAGAAGCAGCATAAGTTCTATAAACAGGCTTATGAAACGCTGCTCCAAAAGCATGATGGCGATAAACTAACACTTACGAGAGCATTCCGAAGTGTGAAAGACACGTCTGACTTTACGGACGTGTTTGCTGAGTTCTGCGCCAGGTCTTATCGTAAGGGCGATTATGAGTTCGACGACGATAAGTTCAAGTATTATTTTGGGATACTTCACAGTAAAGAAAAACTGGATGCCTCATTGATGAAGGTGGACAACTTTAAGTTTGATGCTCTTCACAGCTCATGCCTTATGTACGAGGAAGCCCAGAGAATTCATTTCCTTCATCGGTCATTCCAGGAATACTTCTTTGCAGAGTATTATTCCCGACAGGATGATACAACCATGATCAAGCTGGGACTTTCTCTACGGAAGCCCATGCAGACCAGATATGACGAGAGTGAAGCCTTCAACATGTTGTATGAGCTGGCTTCAGATAAAGTTGAGCGCTTTATTTTCCTCCCACTTCTTGAAGAAATCTATTCCGAGCCGGATAAAGGAAAGTCATATTGGACTTTTCTGAAGTATGGATATGCTGAAATCAGTTATACGATTTTAGATAGGGGAATAATTGATAAATACTACAAGGGTTTCAATATTGACGGTCGTGGCGATCTGATAAATACACCATCCACTGTAATTATGAGCAAGATGCTTGACATTCTTGATATTCAGGCAGAATTCATAAAGGACTTTAATGGGGAACCTGTTAATTATCCGGAATTTCAAATCAGCGTGTATCTTGCGCAGGAGATGCCAAAGAAAAAGAAGGATGAGAAACGCAGGGTTTCAGTTTTGGCGATGCCAATTGATTTTTACAGGGATAGGACAAGACTCGAAAAGAGCGCACTGTTTGATTTCTCAGACAAAGATGAGAACGGAAAACCGATTGAAATAGGACATGATTTCTGTGTAGATGTATCTCGAATCATAGAGGGCCCAGAGAAATATGCGCATATAAAAGTCCTGTTGGAGGATGAAAAAGCCGAATTAAAACTGATGTACCATAGGTTGGAACAATATTATCTGGAACTGAAAGAAAAGTATAAAGACAGCGATAATTTGGATGACGATGATTTCTGATACATGATGAAACCTGGAGGAGGAAGAACATGGCTGAAACCGAAAGACTTTATAGCGTAGAAGAAATTGCTAACCATATTGGTGTGAGCAAAGATACGATCCGTGCGTGGGTCAAGAAGGAGACTATCCCTTTCTATAAGGTTGGAAGACAATACAAATTCAAACTATCTGAAATTGACGAGTGGGTCGCAAGCGGCAAGAGCGCCGATGCTGATAAGTAAACATACGGAGGGAAGGACATGGCTGAAAACAAAAAAGAACAAGAGCGGGAGGAACTCCACCGCGCAATATGGGCTATCGCCGATGAACTCCGTGGTGCCGTCGATGGATGGGATTTTAAGAACTACGTTCTCGGAACCATGTTTTATCGGTATATCTCGGAGAACCTGACAAACTACATTAATCGTGGAGAACAGGCTGCAGGAAACCTTGATTTTGACTATGCCCGCATGTCAGATGCGGATGCTGAAGAAGCCAGAGAAGGTCTTGTCGAAGAGAAAGGCTTTTTCATTTTGCCGAGTGAGCTTTTTTGCAATGTTAGGGCACGTGCAAGTTTGGATCCGAACCTAAATGAAACGTTAGAACACGTTTTTCATCATATTGAAGAGTCTGCAAAGGGCAGCGTTTCAGAGAACAGTTTCTCCGGATTGTTTGATGATTTTGATGTCAACAGCAACAAGCTCGGGAGCACTGTGGCCAAAAGAAATGAACGTTTAGCGAAGCTACTGGATGGCATCGCTCTTATGAGGCTTGGGTCTGTCGATGAGCATGATATCGATGCTTTTGGCGATGCCTACGAATACCTGATGACGATGTACGCATCCAATGCAGGAAAATCTGGTGGCGAGTTCTTCACGCCAGCGGATGTCTCAGAACTATTGACACGTCTTGGTACTGTCGGAAAGAAGAAAGTTAACAAGGTATATGATCCAGCCTGCGGCTCCGGCTCCCTTCTTTTGAAAGCCCTGAAGGTGCTCGGCAAGGATGCTGTGGTGACTGGATTCTTTGGACAGGAAATCAACATTACGACATATAACCTTTGTCGTATCAATATGTTTCTCCATGATGTTGGATTTGATAAGTTTGATGTTGCCTGTGAGGATACTCTGATCAATCCTCAGCACTGGGACGACGAACCGTTTGAACTAATCGTCTCAAATCCCCCCTATTCAATCAAATGGGCTGGTGATGACAATCCTCTGCTCATCAATGATCCTCGTTTTGCTCCAGCGGGTGTTTTAGCTCCTAAGAGCAAAGCAGACCTGGCATTCATCATGCATGCACTGTCATGGTTGGCACCCAATGGTACTGCTGCGATTGTCTGCTTCCCTGGTATCATGTACAGGGGCGGAGCGGAACAGAAAATCAGGAAGTACCTAATAGATAATAACTTCATAGACTGTGTGATCCAGCTGCCGAGCAACCTGTTCTTTGGCACATCTATCGCTACATGCATTATGGTTATGAAGCGTGGCAAAGCAGATAACAAGGTGCTGTTTATTGATGCCACGAATCAATGCATAAAGGTGACAAACAACAATAAACTCTTGCCAGAGCATATCGATACTATTGTAGACGCTTTCGCGAAACGAGAAGACATCGAGTACCTATGCAGATTGGTGGATTACGATGAAGTAAAAAAACAGAACTATAACCTGTCTGTTTCCACCTATGTGGAGCAAGAGGATACCCGAGAAAAGATAGACATTGTCAAGCTCAATGCAGAGATAAAAGAGATAGTGGCTCGTGAGCAGATCCTCCGGGATGAGATTGATAAGATCATCTCTGAGATCGAAGGAGGGGAGAACGCATGAGTAAATTGGACGATCTGATTAGAAAGCTGAGCCCGGACGGGGTGGAGGTTGTACCTCTCTGGTCAGTAACTATCTGGGATAAAAAATTTAATGGTGTTGCACGAGAAATGCAGCCATCCATTAATCCTCATAAATATTATCTTGCGACTGATTTTAATGAGATT
>JAFUCM010000157.1 GCA_017459675.1 Eubacterium sp. | reverse complement strand
TGAAAAACGGGAAGGAATTATACCCGGTCCGAAGAGGAACGCCGATGCGGCTCGGTGTATTCCGCAACATCCGCGGCGTTAATTTTTCGCTGAATGTAAAAGGAAATGAAAAAGTTGAAGTACTGCTGTATCACCCGGGCGCCGCAGAGCCGTTTCAGGTGGTACAGATGCGTGATGAGAATAAAACAGGTCTTGTGGACGCCGTGCACGTGGCACTTCCGAGGAGCCTGAAATTCGAATACACTTACCGGATCGACGGGGTTGAGAAGCCGGATCCTTTTGCACGTGTCCTGCGAAGACATGTACTTGCGGACGGGACAGAACAGGTCCGCTGTGTGATTGAACCCGAATTCACAACGGAGACACAGCCGCTGGAGATTCTGTACAAAGATACCGTCTGTTATAAGATCCATGTGAAGGGATTTACAAAAGGAGAAGGCTCAGGCGTCAGACATCCGGGAACGTTTGCCGGTGTCCGGGAGAAAATTCCGTATCTTAAGAAAATGGGCATCACCTCGCTGGTACTGATGCCGGTATACGAATTTCTGGAGACACCTGTCCAGCCGGAGGTTCAGATTCCGGCGGAATATGCAGGGGACGAGATCGTTTATTCGGTTCTGAATACAAAGACAGAAGCAGAGACGCGCAAAAATTACTGGGGATACACAGAAGGCTATTACTATGCGCTCAAAAATGACTATTGTGCGACGGATGACCCTGTCAAGGAATTCGGTGCGCTGGTAGATGCACTGCATGATAACGGGATTGAGTGTATTCTGGAATTTTTCTTTGAGGCTTCAGTGCCGGGCTGGATGGTCATCAATATCCTGCATTACTGGCGGATGACATTTAATCTGGACGGATTTCATCTAGTGGGTTACGGAGACTGGATCACGGCTGTGCAGAATGATCCGCTCCTTTCCTGGACAAAGATTTTCTATGTGAATTACGACCGGTCGCGGATCTATCCTTACGGAAAACCGCTGATCCGCAATCTCGCAGAGTGGAACCAGGATTATCAGAACGGCATGCGCAGATTCCTGAAAGGCGATCTTGCGTCCGCAGGGGAGGCAAGATATTTCCTGACACTGAATTCCGGTGAGGTCGCAAGGCTGCATTATTTTGCAGATCATGACGGCATGACACTGTACGATTCTGTCGCCTACAATGAACATCACAATGAGGCAAACGGAGAGGATAACCGGGACGGAATTCTGGAAAATCATTCCTGGAACTGCGGCGTAGAAGGCGTTACCGGAAAGCGCGCGGTCAATCAGCTGCGCGCCCGCCAGCAGCGAAATGCATTTCTCATGCTGCTGACCTCGCAGGGAACACCGATGATCTATGCAGGAGATGAGTTCTGCAACAGCCAGGCGGGAAATAACAACGCGTGGTGTCAGGACAATGAGACCGGCTGGCTGAACTGGAACCGCGGGAAAGCTGCACGGGATCTGCGTGCATTTGTAAAGGATGCTATTTCTTTCCGGATGCAGCATCCGGTGCTGCGGCAGCATCTGCCGATGCGCATGGTTGATTACCGGTCAGTCGGCTATCCGGATCTTTCCTGCCACGGGAAAATGGCATGGCAGATCGATGATTACGAGATGAAATGTGCATTTGCACTGATGTACTGCGGTTCTTATGCAAAGAGAGAAGACGGAACCAGTGATGAATTCATTTATCTTGCCTATAACATGTACTGGGAGCCGCAGGAATTTGCCCTGCCGGATCTTCCGGACGACATGAAATGGAAGATTGCGGTCAATACTGCCGAGACGGATAGTTTCCATCCGGAAAACTGGAAAGACATGCCGGAGACCGGAACGGATAAAAGTGTAAGTGCTCCGCCCCGTTCGATTGTGATTCTGGTTTCTGAACCGAAGCAGGAAGAGAAGAAAACGGGAATGAGCCCCGAAGGTGCCGGAAAGTCAGCGGACAAAACAACCGGCAAAGCATCAGACAAAACGGCAGGCAAAGCAGCAGCAGATCAAACAGCGGATAAATCGTCCGGAAAAAAGAGCTGAAGGGCTTTTAGATCATTAACAGGAGTTAAATTACATATATGTATATCCGGCAGCATTTTAATACCATTACCAAACACCGCATGCTTGTCATGATACACTGCTTTCGTGCAGGCATGTTCTGGCAGGGACTGACGCATGATCTGTCAAAATACTCGTGGACAGAGTTCTCCAAAGGCTGTAAATACTGGCAGGGGAACCGGAGTCCGAATAATGCAGAGCGTGAAGATACGGGCGTTTCGCTTTCCTGGCTGCATCACAAGGGGCGGAACAAGCATCATTTCGAGTACTGGATCGATTATGAGGTCGGAACAGAGCGGATGATCGGCGGCATGCCGATGCCGCGGAAATATATCGCAGAGATGGTCATGGACCGGATTGCGGCCTGCAAGGTCTACATGGCAGATTCCTACAATGATGCGATGCCTTATATCTATCTCATGAAGAGCTGCGATAAGCTGTGGTTTGTGCATGAGGATGTCAGAAGGGATCTGAAATTCCTTCTGGGCATGCTTCGCGCCAGAGGTGAGAAGGAAACATTCCGCTATATCCGCTGTGTCTACCTGCGAAAGGGAGCCGGCAAAAACAGACGGGAAAATTCCGTCCGAGTTGAAAAACAGAGGTAAATATGATACCTTAAAAAGTGCTGATTTACGATGATACAGTGTCTGTACTGCCATTGCCTGAATGGAAGGTCCGGCAGAGCGGCGGAGTATCGAAATCAGAGCGAATCAATAAAATGACTGGGAGATTGGATTTGTAATGAAAAAAGTAGTAAAGTTCGGCGGAAGTTCCCTTGCAAGCAGTGAGCAGTTCCGCAAGGTCGGAGATATCATCCATGCAGACGAAGACCGCCGGTACGTGGTGCCGTCAGCACCGGGCAAGCGGTTTGGCGGAGATGTCAAGGTTACAGATATGCTGTACGACTGTTACCATCAGGTGCAGGGCGGTGCGCGTTATGATAAAACATTGAAGAATATTCAGGCGCGTTATCAGGAGATCATCGACGGTCTGGAACTGGATCTGTCACTGGAAAAAGAGTTCCAGATTATCGAGAAGCGTTTTACCGAGGAGGCCGGTGAAGATTATGCGGCTTCCCGCGGAGAGTATCTGAACGGAATCGTCATGGCAAATTATCTCGGAATTCCGTTTGTGGATGCGGCCGAGGTGATCTGTTTTGATGAGGATGGCAGTTTTGACGCGCTTGCGACAGATAAGAAACTCGGCGCTCGCCTGCGTGATGAAGAACGGGCAGTTATTCCGGGATTTTACGGCGCACGTCCGGACGGATCGATCCAGACATTTTCACGCGGCGGTTCCGACATCACCGGCTCACTGGTCGCGAAAGCAGTCCATGCAGATTTGTATGAGAACTGGACAGACGTATCCGGGTTCCTGATGGCTGATCCGCATGTCATCAAGGATCCGGTGCCGATCTCAACCATTACCTACCGCGAGATGCGCGAGCTGTCCTATATGGGTGCCTCTGTTCTGCACGAGGACGCAGTATTCCCGCTGCGGCGCGAGGGAATCCCGATCAATGTCAGAAATACCAACATTCCGGACGATCCGGGAACCATGATCGTCGAGGGCACCTGCAACAAGCCCAAATATACGATCACCGGTATCGGCGGCAAGAAGGGATTTGTTTCAGTCACAATCGAGAAAGCGATGATGAATGCGGAAGTGGG
Organism: Eubacterium sp.; assembly: GCA_017459675.1. Lineage (GTDB taxonomy): Bacteria > Bacillota > Clostridia > Lachnospirales > Lachnospiraceae > CADBRN01. The sequence goes on along the minus strand of JAFUCM010000157.1, from coordinate 27,154 downwards.
ATTCGGAAGACGCGTCCTGCAGGTTTTCGAAGATGCGGGACTCACCTTCGAGCACATTCCTTCCGGAATCGATACATTTTCAGTATTTGTCAACCAGCATGAGTTCGAACCGAAAGAGCAGCAGATCATTGCAGGCCTTCACCGGGCGGTGCGGCCGGATCTGATCGAGCTGGAGTCCGATCTCGCACTGATCGCTGTCGTGGGACGCGGCATGAAGCGGATGCGCGGTACAGCCGGAAGAATCTTCTCTGCACTCGCACATTCCCACGTCAACGTCAAGATGATCGACCAGGGATCTTCCGAGCTGAACATCATCATCGGCGTGGAGAAACGCGATTTCGAGACAGCAATCAAGGCGATTTATCGCATTTTCGTTGATGCGCAGATTTAAAAAAGATTCAGGATATCGTGTTGAGGCCGGAGGCGTATCGATGTCTCTCCGGCGAGGTTTACCTGAGCGGGAAGATACTGTGTTGAAGGCCGGAGGCGTATAGATGTCTCTCCGGCGAATTCCACCTGAGCCGGAAGACATCTATACGCCTCCGGCCCCAAAAAGGAGCGAAAATGAAAAGAGTACTATTGAAGCTGAGCGGTGAGGCACTCGCAGGTGAAAAGGGAACCGGATTTGACGAGGCAGTTATCACAGAAGTGGCAAAGCAGGTCAAGGTTCTCGTTGATGAAGGCGTTCAGGTCGCGATTGTGATCGGCGGGGGAAATTTCTGGCGCGGCCGTTCCAGTAAGAACATCGACCGCACGAAAGCGGATCAGATCGGCATGCTGGCGACCATCATGAACTGTATTTACACGTCTGAGATTTTCCGTTCACAGGGAATGAAGACAGCGGTTATGACGCCGATGGAAATTACCGGCATGACAAAGTCATTTTCAAAAGACCGCTGTAATAAATACTTTGGTCATGGAATGGTGCTGTTCTTTGCAGGCGGCACAGGCCATCCGTATTTCTCAACAGATACAGCCACCGTTCTGCGTGCGATCGAGATTGAGGCAGAGTGCATTCTGCTTGCAAAATCCGTTGATGGCGTCTATGATGACGATCCGAAATCCAATCCGGATGCAAAACGGTTTGACGAAATCACGATTGAGGATGTTGTCGACCAGCATCTGAAGGTCGTAGATCTGACAGCTTCGATTCTTGCCATGGAGAACCGCATGCCGATGCTGGTATTCGGACTGAATGATCCGGACAGCATCATCGATGCCGCGCATGGAAATGTCCGCGGAACACGTGTAACGGTATAACAGGTATTGCTTTTGGGGCTTTTATGAATCATAATTGATGTATGAAAATATTTCAGGAGGGATGTAACATGAATGCACGTATTGAGGGTTATGAGACAAGAATGAACAAGACCATCGCCAATCTGAACAATGAGCTGGCAGGTATCCGCGCAGGACGTGCGAACCCGCATCTGCTTGATAAGATTACGGTGGATTATTATGGAGCACCGACACCGCTGCAGCAGGTGGCAAATGTGACAGTTCCGGAGGCACGGATGATCCAGATTCAGCTGTGGGAGCCGGCACTGATCAAAGAGATTACCAAGGCAATCCAGACTTCCAATCTCGGAATCAATCCGAATAATGACGGCAAGGTAATCCGTCTGATATTCCCGGAACTGACCGAGGAGCGCAGAAAAGAGATCGCCAAGGATGTTAAGAAAAAAGGCGAGGAGGCCAAAGTGGCAATCCGGAACATCCGCCGCGATGCAATGGATAACTTCAAGAAGATGAAGAAAGCCAGTGAGATTTCTGAAGATGAGATCAAAGATCTTGAGAATGATACCCAGAAGCTGACAGATTCTTTCATCAAAAAAGTTGACGATGCGATTGATGTTAAGACAAAAGAGGTCATGACAGTCTGATATGAATTTACCAAATCATATTGCGATCATCCTGGACGGAAACGGCCGCTGGGCCAAAAGACGCGGGATGCCGCGCAGTTATGGACATATAGTCGGTACCGACACACTGGAAAAGATGTGCAACTACATCGCAGATCTGGGTGTTCGGTACCTGACTGTTTATGCATTTTCTACCGAGAACTGGAAAAGGGCGGAGGAAGAAGTCCGCACCCTGATGAATCTGTTTCGGAAGTATCTGAAGCGGATTGAGAAAAGTGCGCACAAACGTCATATGAAGGTACGCATCATCGGAGATAAGAGCGGTCTTCCGCAGGATATTCAGGACCGGATTGCCATTCTGGAAAGCGTAACTGCTGACTATGACAGAATGGACTTTCAGATTGCGCTGAATTATGGCGGAAGGGACGAGATTCTCCGCGCAGTGACACGGCTGGCAAATGATGCCAGAAACGGTCTCCTGGATGAGCAGCTCGCTGCCGGCAAGCTGGAGGAATCCCTGCTGGATTCGTACCTTGATACCGGGGGCATCCCGGATCCGGATCTCCTGATCCGGACAGGCGGAGAACAGCGTATTTCAAATTTCCTTCTTTGGCAGATGGCTTATACAGAATATTATTTTACAGATCTGGCATGGCCGGATTTCGATGAAGAAGCACTGCAGAAAGCCATTGATTATTACAATGGCCGGGATCGGAGATTCGGTGACGCAAAGTGACGGCCGGGCTTCGGTCCGGGACAGAATCGTCCGGGAGAGGATGGCTGTACAAAAGCGTGAGACAGAATCGTCCGGGAGACGATGGCTGCATGGCAGCTTTATACGGAGAATAAAACATGTTTGTTACAAGATTAATCAGCGGGATCATACTGGTCGCGCTGGCATTATTGACGATCATTACGGGAAACTGGGTGCTGTATTTTACTGTCCTGGTTCTTTCGCTGATCGGCGCATTTGAAATTTACCGTGCATGTCATGTCAGAGAAGGCGGGAAACAGGTTTTCAGCCTGTTTTCCGGTAAAGTGTCCGCAAACAAACTGGAACTGGCCGGTTATGCGGGCATTGTTCTGTTTTATGTGACACTTCGTTTCAATGATCCGTTCTATGAGCTGATGGCGGTCGTTGCGGCGATGATGATTCTGCTCTGTGTCTATGTTTTCACATATCCGGATTATCATGCGGAGCAGGTGATGGCATCCTTCTTTGCCCTGGTATATGTGGGTGTTATGCTCTCCTTTATTTATCAGACGCGCATGCTGCCGGGCGGGAAATACCATGTATGGCTGATTTTCCTGTGTTCCTGGGGCTGTGACACCTGTGCGTACTGTGTGGGTATGCTGTTTGGAAAGCATAAGATGGCACCGGTACTGAGTCCGAAGAAATCCGTAGAAGGCGCTGTCGGCGGCGTGATCGGCGCAGTTGTGCTGGGCATTATCTATGCAGTTGTCACGAAGGGACCTGCATTGCAGTACGGAACGATCTGCGGAATCGGCGCGCTGATTTCCATGGTCGGTGATCTCGCGGCGTCTGCAATCAAGCGGAATATGGAGATCAAGGATTACGGCACACTGATCCCGGGACACGGCGGTGTAATGGACCGGTTTGACAGCGTGATCTTTACGGCGCCGGTGATCTTTTTCCTGTCATCGATTTTGATTGGATAAATCGGGGTTTGTCGAGTACGCGCCTGTTTTACAGGATGCCATTTTCTACGCAGCTCAGATAGAATTCGCTGCTTTAGAAAAGGCATCCTGATATAGTCGCGAATTCCACAACCTCTGATTTGGAGCCGCAGGAGGAAACATGGATAGAAGAAAGAAAATCGCAATTCTGGGATCGACCGGCTCGATCGGCGTACAGACGATTGATGTTGTTGAGCGGAATGCGGATCTGGAGATTGTGGGGATCGGCGCTGCCGGCCACAATCTGGATGTTCTGGAAGCGCAGGTGCGCAGATTCTGCCCGAAGCTGGCGGCGGTCTATGATGAGGCAGCGGCCCGGGATTTTGCAGTGCGGATTCAGGATACCGGCTGCCGTGTGTGTGCGGGTATGGACGGTCTGATTGAACTGGCACAGATGGAAGAGAGCGATCTTCTTGTAACAGCCATTGTCGGTATGATCGGCATTCGCCCGACGATGGCGGCGATTCGCGCAGGCAAGGATATTGCGCTGGCCAATAAGGAGACGCTGGTAACGGCCGGGCATCTGATTATGCCGATGGCGGAGCAGTATGGTGTGCAGATTCTTCCGGTTGACAGCGAACATTCGGCCATCTTCCAGTGCCTGCAGGGAAGCACGCACGGGGAACTGCACAAGATTCTGATCACTGCTTCCGGCGGACCGTTTCGCGGAAAGAATGAGAAAACGCTCGCCTATGTCGTGAAGGAAGACGCGTTGAAACATCCGAACTGGAGCATGGGTGCGAAAATCACCATTGATTCTGCGACGCTGGTAAACAAGGGACTGGAGGTCATGGAAGCGCGCTGGCTCTTCAATGTGACGCTGGATCAGATTGAAGTCGTTGTTCAGCCCAAAAGTATTATTCATTCCATGGTCGAATTTGTTGACGGCGCCGTTCTGGCACAGCTTGGCACGCCTGATATGCGGCTGCCGATCCAGTATGCGCTGTTTTATCCGGAGCGCAGAGATCTGCCCGGTGAGCGGCTGGATTTCCGGAAACTTAGGGAAATTGCTTTTGAAGAACCGGACATGGAAACCTTTAAAGGACTTCCGATGGCCATCGATGCGGCGCGGACCGGCGGAACAATGCCGACCGTTTTTAATGCGGCCAATGAAGAGGCAGTCGCCCTGTTTTTGCATGACAAAATCCGGTTCCTTGACATTTACGAGATTATCGGGGAATCCATGACCGGGCACAAGGTGACAGAAGCTCCGGATCTCGATACAATTCTGGAAACAGAACAGGCAGTCCGGCAGGCAATCCGGAGTAAATGGATCTGACATATTCCGAACACAATTTCGTGCTATCATATCTGTGAATTTGTGCAGATGGAGGCGTATTTGTTTTTATGAAAATTATATTAGCGTTTGTTGTATTAAGTATCGTCATACTCTTTCATGAGTTCGGACATTTCTTATTTGCAAAGCTCAATCATATCGTTGTAGAAGAATTTTCACTGGGCATGGGACCGCGTCTTCTTTCTTTTCAGGGAAAGGAGACGCGTTATTCTCTGAAACTGATATTGTTCGGCGGCTCCTGCGCGATGAAAGGAGAAGATCTTGATGACAGCAGTCCGGGAAGCTTCAACGCAGCTTCTCCGGTCGGACGGATCAGCGTCGTTGCGGCAGGACCGGTCTTCAATTTCATTCTCGCGTTTGTATTTGCGGCCGTAATCATCGGAGTCGCAGGTGCAGATCCGGCAAATGTCGCAGAGGTCACAGAAGGATCTCCGGCGGCAGAGGCAGGTCTTCAGGCGGGCGACCGGATTGTCCGCTACGAGGGAAACGGGATCGCAAATGCCAGCGAGCTCAGCTTTGATATGAGCATCGACGGCGTTCCGACCGATCAGATTAATCTGACCTATGAACGGGACGGAAAAAAGCAGACAATCGCATTTGAACCGGCGACAACGGAGCGGTATCTGCTCGGTTTCACATATTCTGCTGATGAGGACGGCAACAATGAGATCATTCTCGTGCAGAATAAGAGCCCGATGTACAAGGCTGGTGTCGAGGCCGGTGATCACATCACGGAAATCAACGGGACCGCGATCGACAGCTACGATGCGCTGATTCAATATTTCGAAGAAAATCCGATGGATGGATCACTGGTTTCCATGAAGTTTGACCGGAACGGAAGAGCATTTGAGGCAAAGATGATTCCGGAGAAACAGACCGTTGCAGATGCCGGATTTTTACTGAGTGGACTTAGAGAGAAGGTATCGTTTCCGCAGCTTTTGAAATACAGCTTCGGGGAGATGGGATACTGGGTCCATGTGACACTGAAGTCGCTATCGGGACTGATTACAGGGGTGTTCTCGGTGAGAGAAATGTCAGGTCCGGTCGGCATTGTCAGTGCAGTCGGAACGGTCTATGAAAGTGCAAAATCCTACGGACTGCTGGAAGTAATCCTTTCCCTGATGAATTTCTCAGTCCTGATCTCAGTCAACCTCGGTGTGATGAATCTGCTGCCGCTTCCGGCACTGGACGGGGGCCGGCTGGTATTCCTGATTATCGAGGCAATCAGGAGAAAGCCCGTGAACAGAACGATTGAGGGAATCGTACACTTTGCCGGGTTTGCCGTTTTGATGGCGCTGATGGCGGTGGTGTGTTTCAACGATGTGGCAAAACTGCTTCGGTAAAAAGAGCAGCGGAAATACACTTCCGCTGCTTTTCTCAACGCCTTTTTAACAAAAAACAGTCCATCGTATTTACAACGATGGACTGTAATAACATATGCGGAAGACGGGACTTGAACCCGTACGCCATTGCTGGCACTAGATCCTTAGTCTAGCTCGTCTGCCAATTCCGACACTTCCGCACGACAAGAAGTATTGTAACACCAGTCAGTGCGATTCGTCAACAAAAAAAACAAATATTTCAAAAAAAATATTCAAAAAAAAGGAAATGGGGAAAACCTGCGGTAATTTATTTATGGAGACGAATAAAAACTTGCGTAGAAGGACACCGCAGCGGGAGGTGACACTGCATGGATATTCGGGAAATCATGGAGAAAAAGGAAAAGACGGAGCTGGCACCATATGCTTCGCTCGCCTGTGCGTCCCGCGGCCGTGCGCGGCCGGAAGAGCCGTGTGATATCCGGACAGATTATCAGCGGGACCGCGACCGGATCCTGCATGCAAAGGCATTCCGCCGTCTGAAGGACAAGACGCAGGTGTTCCTCTCTCCGCAGGGCGATCACTACAGAACCAGACTGACACATACCCTGGAGGTTTCCCAGATCGCGAGAACCGTTGCGAAGGCGCTGCGGCTGAATGTTGACCTGGTTGAGGCGATTGCACTCGGACATGATCTGGGGCATACACCTTTCGGACATGCGGGAGAGAAGGTGCTCAATGAACTGTCGCCGGCCGGATTTGAACATAACCGGCAGAGTCTGCGTGTTGTGGAACTGCTGGAGAAGGACGGCAGAGGCCTGAATCTTACATGGGAGGTGCGTGACGGGATTCTGAATCATCAGACGGACGCACATCCGGCGACGCCGGAAGGGCAGGTGGTCAGGATCTGCGATAAGATTGCATACATTCATCATGATATGGATGACGCGATGCGGGCAGGTATTATTTCTGAGCAGGATATTCCGCAGGAAATCCGCGACGCACTCGGTGTGACGACCAGAATGCGTCTGAATACACTGATTCATGATCTGATTGCCTCCAGCTATGGCGGCGGAGAAATCCGGCAGTCAGAGGAGATTGCGGCGCACATGATGCGCCTTAGGGAAATCATGTTTCAGGATGTCTATACCAACCCGGTGGCCAAGAAAGAAGAAGCAAAGGTGGTATTGCTTTTCGAGGTACTTTATCACTATTACGAGAAGCATCCGGAGGCCCTGCCGGAGAAATACCGGAAGATGATTGATGACGGAGAGGACACGGCGGTTGTGATCTGCGATTATATTTCGGGTATGACGGATCAGTACTGCATCCGTACATTTGAAGGAATCTATGTACCACACGCATGGGATGTCCTGTGAGAAGATACAGATACAGAGGGTGTTATGTATTACAGCGACGATATAATTGAAGAAGTCCGGTCGGGGAACGATATTGTCGATGTGATTTCCGGCTATGTCAGGCTGAAGCGGCGCGGGAGCTCGTGGGTGGGGCTTTGTCCGTTTCACAACGAGAAAACCCCGTCTTTTACGGTCAGCCGGGACCGGCAGATGTATTACTGCTTCGGATGCGGGCAGGGCGGCAACGTCTATACCTTTTTGATGCAGTATGAGAACCGGACATTTCAGGAAGCGGTGCAGACGCTGGCAGAGCGGGCCGGGGTTCAGCTCCCGGAGGAACATTATTCTGCTTCGGAGCGGCGCGCCGCAGATAAACGGACGAAGCTGCTGGAGATTCAGAAGGAAGCAGCGACATATTATTATCAGAAACTGCGCAGACCCGAGGGAAGACGCGCGATGCAGTATCTGACGGACAGGGCGCTGAGCCGGGAAACCATCCGTCAGTTCGGTCTCGGGTATGCAGATAAATACAGCAATGATCTGTACCGCTATCTGACGCAGAAGGGGTATGATGATCAGCTGCTGGCGGAATCAGGCCTGTTCTTTATGGATGAACAGAAAGGCGCGCATGATAAATTCTGGAACCGTGTCATGTTTCCGATTATGGATCCATCCGGCCGTGTGATTGGTTTCGGCGGCCGTGTGATGGGAGACGGGAAACCGAAATACCTGAATTCCCCTGAAACACAGATTTTTGACAAAAGCCGGAATCTATATGGTTTGCAGATCGCAAGGCGCAGCAGAAAGCGGGATATGATTGTATGTGAAGGCTATATGGATGTCATTTCCATGCACCAGGCCGGATTTACCAATGCAGTTGCTTCGCTCGGCACAGCGCTGACATCCGGACACTGTTCTTTGCTGAAACGCTACGCCGACCGCATTTTACTGCTGTATGACAGCGATGACGCCGGGGTGCGCGCGGCACTGCGGGCGATCCCGATGCTGCGGGAGGCCGGGCTGGCGAGCAGGGTGGTGCATCTGGAACCGTATAAGGATCCGGATGAATTCATCAAGAACCGGGGGCCGGACGCATTTGCCGAACGGCTCGAACAGGCAGAGAACAGCTTTATGTTTGAGATCCGGATGCTGGAGCGGGACTATGATCTGCATGACCCGCGCGGCAAGAGTGATTTCCTGCACGCGGCAGCGGCGCATCTGCTGACGCTCGAGGATGAGATTGAGCGGGACAGTCATCTGGATGCAGTTGCACACCAGTACCGCGTGGAGCGGGAAACCCTGCGGAAAATGGTCGGAAAGCTTGCGCTGTCCGGCGCGGGAAGAGTGCCTGCCAGAGAGCCTGTGAAAGCGCGTCCTGCCGAAAAGCAGAACCGGCGTGATACACAGTCGGATCAGGCACAGAAGCTGCTGATCACCTGGCTGGCAAATGAGCCGGGACTGACCGGGCAGCTGCGGGGCATTCTCTCGCCGGAGGAATTTACCAATCCATTTTACCGGACCATCGCAGAACTGCTGTATGGAAATGAAGCGGGAGAACCTGTGAATCCGGCAAGTATTATTGATCACTTTGAAGACAGTGAGGCGCAGAGCCGCGCAGCGGCACTGTTCCACGGAGAGATCGGCCCGGAGGATGAACAGGGACGCGTCCGTGCACTGACAGATATGGTCTGCCAGATCAAGAAGGATGCCCTGGATCAGAAGCTTTCAGAATTGTCCATGACAGATCTGGAGGGACTGATGAAGCTTACAGAGGCGCGCAGAAAGCTGGACCAGCTGCAGGCGGCCGGTCTGCAGTCAGTTACATTTGCAACCTGAACAGCGCAAAGGGGGCCGGCGGAATGGTTCCGGCACGCTCTGTGCGATACGATAACAATAAGCCCTTAAAAAACGGCAAAGCAGCGGAAGGAGAAAAAGATGGACAAAGAGAAACTCATGGAAAAAATCCACGAGCTGAATGAACTGGGAAGAAGCAGGAAGAACACGCTTGAGTATAAAGAGGTCGTGGAACACTTTTCGGATGTTGAGATTTCAGATGCCCAGATGGAAAAGGTTATGAATTACCTGGAAACACACGGCATTGATGTGCTGCGTGTTCCCAAAGATGATTCGGACGAAGGAGATGATGTACTTCTCCTGAAAGATGATGACAGCAGCATTGATGAAGAAGAAGTCGATATGGAGAAAATCGACCTCTCCGTACCGGAAGGTGTCAGCATTGAGGATCCGGTCCGCATGTACCTGAAGGAGATCGGCAAGGTTCCGCTGCTGACAGCAGAGGAAGAGGTTGATCTCGCACAGAAAATGGAGGCGGGAGACGAAGAGGCCAAGAAACGTCTCGCCGAAGCCAATCTGCGTCTGGTGGTCTCCATCGCCAAGCGTTATGTCGGACGCGGCATGCTGTTTCTGGATCTGATTCAGGAAGGCAATCTCGGTCTGATCAAGGCGGTTGAGAAATTTGATTACCGCAAGGGCTACAAGTTTTCCACGTATGCGACCTGGTGGATCCGGCAGGCGATCACACGTGCCATCGCCGATCAGGCGCGCACCATCCGTATTCCGGTGCACATGGTGGAAACAATCAATAAGCTGATCCGTGTTTCCCGCCAGCTCCTGCAGGAACTCGGAAGAGAACCCACGCCGGAGGAGATCTCAAAAGAGATGAATATGTCTGTTGAGCGTGTCCGTGAGATTCTGAAAATCTCACAGGAGCCGGTTTCACTGGAAACACCGATCGGTGAAGAGGAAGACAGCCATCTTGGCGATTTCATCCGGGATGACAATGCGCCGATTCCGGCGGACGCAGCCGCATTTACCATGCTGAAGGAGCAGCTCGAAGAGGTGCTGGATACGCTGACCGAGCGTGAGCAGAAGGTGCTGCGTCTGCGGTTTGGCCTGGATGACGGCCGCGCGCGCACACTGGAGGAAGTCGGCCGCGAGTTCAATGTCACACGTGAGCGTATCCGTCAGATTGAAGCCAAGGCACTGCGGAAACTGCGTCATCCGAGCCGCAGCAGAAAGCTGAAGGATTATCTGGACTGATGAACAGACTGTCAGAACGGCTGCAGACAATCTGCAGCATGATCAGAGGGTCCGGCACGCTGGCGGACATCGGCTGTGATCACGCGTATGTTCCGATACAGCTGGTAAGATCCGGGCAGTTTGCGCATGCGGTTGCTTCGGATGTCAGACCCGGTCCGCTGGCAATTGCGGCAGAACATATTCGTGCAGAGGCGTGTGCGGACAAGATCGAAACCAGGCTGTCAGACGGGCTGGCGGGCCTGAAGCCCGGTGAGGCGGATACCATCGTAATTGCCGGCATGGGCGGCAGACTGACCGGAAGGATTCTGTCAGATGCACCTGCCGTTGCCGGGTCGGTGAAGGAACTGATTCTGGAGCCGCAGTCGGATCTTGCATGGGTGCGGCGGACACTGCTGGAAACTTCATTTGCAGGCACTTTTTTCCGGATTGCGGATGAGGAAATGGTCGAAGAAGACGGGAAATACTATCAGATTATCCGCGCTGTGCCTGCCGAAACAAAAACAGCACCTGCCGAAGAATATGAATATCATTTCGGACCGGTTCTGCTCAGGAAGCAGCACCCGGTGCTGTGGCGTTATCTGGAAAAGAAGGAGCAGCAGGTTCTGCGTGTGCTGGGTAGTCTCGAAAAGCAGGCTTCTGCAGAAGCAGAAAGCAGGGACCGCGTGATGGTCCGCATCGGAGAACTGCGGGAAGAACTCGCACGCATCAGAGCGGTAAAGGAGCATTATGAGTGACATCATTCGTGTAAAAAATGTGATTGAGAGACTGCAGCAGTCTTTTCCGGAAGATGCGGCCTATGAATGGGATAATCCCGGGCTTCTGGCAGGGCGTTTTGATGCGCCGGTCAGCCGGATCTTTGTGACCCTGGATGTCACGGACCGCACGCTGGAGGAGGCCGCCGCATGGAATGCGGATCTGATTCTTTCGCATCATCCGCTGATTTTCGGGAGTATCCGGTCGGTAAATGACGGCGACCTTGTCGGCAGACGGCTGGTGGCCATGATAGAAAAAGGAATCGCATATTATGCGATGCATACCAATTACGATGTCTGCAGAATGGCAGACCTGAATGCGCAGCAGCTGAATCTGCAGGATGCAGAAGTGCTGGAACAGACAGGTGAGCGCAATGGCGCGGCAGAAGGAATCGGCCGGGTCGGACTGCTTCCGGAGGAAATGACGCTGGAGGAACTTGCGGCGTTTGTCAGAGAGCAGATGAAGCTGCCGCATGTCGTGGTTTACGGCGACCGGTCGCGTAAGGTCAGGCGCGCCGCGGTATCCGGCGGGTCGGGAAAGAGTATGACCGGATTTGCGCTGGAAAAAGGTGCAGAGGTGCTGATTACCGGTGATATCGATCATCACACGGCGCTTGACGCAGTCGCAGACGGACTCTGCATCATTGATGCAGGTCATTACGGAACCGAATACTGCTTTATCGACGATATCGTCCATCTGGTGCGGGAAGCCTTTCCGGAATGTGCTGTGAAAGGGGCGGAAATCGTGCACCCGGGCACAGTTTTATCATAAAAGATTCAGTTGCATAACATAGAGGTCAGTTGCATGGATACGAAAAAATATACAATTCATATCAATGGAATCGCATATGCATATCCACAGGGAACCACTTATGGGGAGATCGCTGAAGCGCTGCAGCCGAAGTATGAACATCAGATTGTCCTCGTACTGGAGAACACGGTTCTGCGGGAACTGCACCGCACCATCAAGGACGGGGCAGAAGTGACCATGGTTACAACGGCAGACGACAGCGGACACAAGAGCTATAAGCGGAGTCTGAATCTGATGCTGTTTAAAGCAATCAAGGATGTGACAGGCCTCCCGGAGATCCCGCGGATCGTACAGGTCCTGAGCATTTCAAACGGATATTTCTATCAGATGCACGGCGACCAGCAGCCGGATGCAGAATTTCTGCAGAAGGTTAAGGCACGCATGCAGGAACTGACGGATGCAGAACTGCCGATTGTCAAGGATCAGGTGCCGCTCAAAGAGGCGCGTGCCATCTTTCATGCGCGCGGCCTGACGGACAAGGAAGAACTGTTCCGCTACCGGCTCGGGTCGACGGTCAATCTGTATACGCTGGATGACTATCAGGATTATTTCTACGGATATATGGTCACCAATACCAGATATCTGCGCTGGTTTGATCTGATGCCCTACGAGGACGGATTTGTTCTGCTGACACCGGAGAAATCCGATCCGGAACATGTGGCGCCGTTTGCCCCCTCGAAAAAAGTATTTCAGATTCAGAAGGAATCCGAGGCGTGGGCCGAGTGGATCGGCATCAATACGGTCGGACGTCTGAATACGTCGATCTGCCAGGAGGGAATCAGCCACGTCATGCTGGTTGAGGAGGCGCGTCACGAGGGAAGAATCGCTGAGATCGCGAAAGAAATTGCCTCACATAAACATGTGAAGTTTATTATGATTGCGGGACCATCTTCTTCCGGCAAGACAACATTTTCCAGAAGACTTGCAACGCAGCTCTCGGTTAACGGCCTGACGCCGCATCCGATCAGTGTTGACAATTACTATAAAGAACGCATCGAGACGCCGAAGAACCCGGACGGATCTTACGATTTTGAGTGTCTGGAGGCGCTGGATCTCGATCTGTTTGAGAAGCAGATGACACAGCTGATGAACGGCGAGGAAGTGGAATTGCCGCGCTACAGTTTTGTGACCGGAAGCAAGCAGTATAAGGGCGACTATATGAAGCTCGGAGAGGGTGATGTCCTTGTCATCGAGGGAATTCACGGGCTCAATGACCGTCTGAGTGATTTTATTCCCGCGGACAGGAAGTTCAAAATCTATCTGAGCGCCCTGACGCAGATGAATATCGATGAACATAACCGCATCCCGACAACAGACGGCAGACTGATCCGCCGGATCGTGCGGGATTACAGAACCAGAGCAACTTCGGCACAGGAAACCATCGCCATGTGGGATTCTGTCCGCAGAGGCGAGGAAAAGTATATTTTCCCGAATCAGGAGCATGCGGATGCCATGTTTAATTCGGCGCTGATCTATGAAATGTCGGTGCTGAAGATTTATGCGGAGCCGCTGCTGTTCCAGATTCCGGATACGGCAAAAGAATATGTGGAAGCCAAACGTCTGCTGAAATTCCTGAGCTATTTTGTGGGGATTCCTTCAGACGGAATTCCGAACAATTCCATTTTGCGTGAATTTATCGGCGGGAGCTGTTTTGACGTGTAAATTGCCGCGCAAAATGCTGAAATAAGCTTGTTGAAGAAATAAGACTGCAGATGTTTTTGCAGATGAATTTGTCAGACTGACTGCTTACAGGATGCAGAGTAGAGTGTATGATCGCGGCCGGAAGGATCGAAAGAGACCGGCTGAGGAAAGTCCGGGCTTCATAGGGCAGGGTGCCGGATAACGTCCGGCGGAGGTGACTCCAGGGATAGTGCAACAGAAATAGACCGCCTGCGTCAGCAGGTAAGGGTGGAAAGGCAGTGTAAGAGACTACCGCTGCGGTGGTGACACGCGCAGGCTCTGTAAACCCCATCCGAAGCAAGACCGAACAGAGGACCATGAGGCTGCCCGTCTCGTCCTCAGGTGGGTCGCAGGAACCTGCCGGCAACGGCAGGGCACAGATAGATGATCATACAAGACATAACCCGGCTTACAGCTCTGCTCTGCATTTTAAATGCAGCAGAATAGTCCGCCGCCTGCGGGGTACGGCGCATTAAGCGTCCCGCAGGAGCGTACTTGATATAAAACTACCGGAGAAAAGCATGCAGAAAATAATACTTGCATCCGGGTCTCCCAGAAGACGGGAACTGCTTGCAACGGCAGGCATTCCGTTTGAGGTGCGGACCAGTGATGCGGATGAGACAACCACGAAGACAGATCCGGCTGAAGTCGTCAAAGAACTCTCCGGCAGAAAATGCCTGGATGTCCTGCGGCAGATGCCGCCGGGAGCAGTTGTGCTCGGTGCTGATACAATCGTCGCCATGGACGGCGTGATTCTCGGAAAACCGGAAAGCGAAGCAGATGCCAGAAGAATGCTGCGTGAATTACAGGGAAGGACACACGATGTCTACACCGGGGTTACGATCGCGGAGCGCTGTGCACACCGGATCTCCAGAAAAGAATGTTTTGTCGTGCGGACGGAGGTGAAGATCGGTCCGCTCAGTAACGAAGAAATTGATACTTATATAGCGACAGGCGAACCGATGGACAAAGCAGGTGCCTACGGGATTCAGGGGGTGTTTTCCAGGCACGTGGAACAGATTACAGGTGACTATTTCAATGTAGTCGGGCTGCCGGTTCATGCGGTTTATGAAGTTCTGAAGAACTGGTAACGGGGAGAAGCATATGGAATTTGTAAATGATGCGATCAATCAGATTGATGCGCTGAATATTGATAAAGTTGATGAGTTTCGGGAGTTCCGGCAGGAGTACACACATCTGATGATGGAGTTCCGCTGTGCGATCATGGAGATCGAGACCAAGCTCAATGTCCTGAACAATGAGTTTGCGCTTTCCTATAACAGAAATCCGATCCAGACGATCAAATCCCGTCTGAAGAAGCCGGACAGCCTGCTGAAGAAGCTGTACAGGAAAGACCTGGATATCACAATCGAGAATATCGAGAAACACATTTCTGATATTGCAGGTGTGCGGATTGTGTGCAGCTTTCCGGAGGATATTTATTCCATTGCGGACCTGCTGCTGCACCAGGATGATGTCACTATGATTGATATCAAGGATTATATCAAGCATCCGAAGGACAGCGGCTACCGCAGCCTGCATCTGATTGTCGAGGTGCCGATCTTCCTTTCCAGAGAGAAAAAGATGCGCCGGGTTGAGATTCAGTGCAGAACCATTGCGATGGATTTCTGGGCGAGTGTCGAGCACCAGCTCAAATACAACAAGGATCTGGAAAATACAGAGGAAATTACGGAAGAACTGCGCGAGTGTGCGGATGTAATCACGGCGGTGGATTTCCGGATGCAGGAGATTCGCGGTAAGATCGAGTATGCGGATGTGCCGCAGCCGGAGACGAAGGTTGTTGAACCGCCGCCGACAGATCAGCGGATTTTCAAATTGTACCGGAAGGAGCGGTCCATGGGCTCATCCCATGATTATCTGCAGGATCTGATTGAAAAAGGAGAATAAACCGGTATGGGCAGAGTCATCGGTATTGATCTCGGAACAACGAACAGCTGTGTCGCGTGCTATGAGGGCGGTGCGCCTGTTGTGATCAGCAATTCTGAAGGAAGCCGCACGACGCCTTCGGTCGTGGCATTTTCCAAAATCGGAGAGCGTCTGGTGGGAAGCACGGCCAGGCGGCAGGCGGCGGTCAATGCCTCCAGAACCGTTTCTTCGATTAAGCGGCAGATGGGAACGGATTATCGTTTCCGTGCAGACAACCGCGATTATACACCGCAGGAAATCTCGGCGATGATCCTGCAGAAGCTGAAAAAGGATGCAGAGGCATATCTGGGAACCGGTGTGACGGGCGCAGTCATCACGGTGCCGGCCTATTTCAACGACGCGCAGCGTCAGGCGACGAAGGATGCGGGGCGGATTGCAGGGCTGGAGGTTCTCCGGATTATCAATGAGCCGACATCGGCGGCACTTGCCTACGGCCTGGATCATGCGACGCCGCAGAAGATCATGGTATTCGACCTGGGCGGCGGTACATTCGATGTCTCGCTGATCGAGATCAGCGAGGGACTGATTGAAGTACTGGCGACAGCAGGAGATAACCATCTTGGCGGCGATGATTTTGACCAGCGTCTGGCGGATTATATTTTAGAAGAATACCGGCGGGAACATAAGATCAATCTGGCAAAAGACGTTTCGGCGGTTGAGCGCATCAAAGAAGCCTGCGAGAATGCGAAAAAGGAGCTGTCCACCGCAATACAGACTTCGATTAACATCCCGTTTATTGCGACGCTGAAGGGAGAGCCGATTCATCTGTATTTTGATATTACACGTGCGAAGTTCGAGGAACTGACAGAAGATCTTGTCAGACGGACAGAAGCACCGGTGCAGCAGGTTCTGCAGGATGCCGGCGTAAAGGCGTCAGAGCTGGGCATGGTGCTGCTTGTGGGCGGATCCACCAGAATGCCCGCGGTGCGTGAGAAAGTCAGGCTGATGACGGGAAAAGAACCTTCCGGAAATGTCAATCCGGATGAATGCGTTGCGCTCGGCGCGGCAATTCAGGCCGCAAGACTTGCCGGCGAGGCGTCCGATGAATTTGTGACGGACCTGATTCTGATGGATGTGACACCGCTTTCCCTCTCAATCGAGACAATCGGCGGAATTGCGACAAAGATCATTGACCGGAACACGACCATTCCGACCAGTCACAAACAGATCTTCTCAACCGCCGCGAATTACCAGACTTCCGTTGATATCAAAGTATTGCAGGGAGAGCGGCAGTTCGCAAAAGACAATAAGCTGCTGGGGAACTTCCGGCTCACAGGCATCAAACGGGCGCCTGCAGGAGTCCCGCAGATTGAAGTGACATTTGATATCGATGTCAACGGCATCGTCAATGTGTCGGCGAAGGATCTTGGAACCGGCAAGGAAAAATCCATTACCATTACAGCGGGCACAAATATGTCAGAGGATGAGATCGAGCGCGCCGTCTTCGAGGCACAGGCCTTTTCGGCGGATGACGGAATCCGGAAGAAACGGTTTGACGCCGTTTCGGATGCAGGACGGATGGCCGCAGTCGGACATCAGTACCTGAAGGTCAATAAAAAGGAACTCGAGCGCGAGAAGAAGCGCGAGATTCAGCGCTGCACGGCAAATCTGGAGCGCATGTCCCGCAAGAAAGCAGAGCGGCTTTCAGACGCGGAAGTGGATGAGATCCTTGCGGAGATTAAGGCGCTGCAGGATCTGATCGGGACAGGACTGTAAGGAGACAGGGGACGGTTTTCTGTCTCCTGAAGGTCAATCGCGATCTCTTAGAGGAATCAAAAGGGATGCACTTTCCAGCACAGCGAATTTCACCTGAGCTGCGCGGAAAGTGCATCCCTTTTGCGCATAGAAAAGGAGACAGAGAACCGTCCCCTGTCTCCTTCAAGTTTATTTCATGGCCTCGCGTTTGCGGAGGCGGGAATCGAGCTGGCGCTTGCGGATGCGCAGTGTCTCGGGTGTGACTTCCACCAGCTCATCCTGGTCGATGAATTCGAGTGCCTCGTCCAGTGAGAGGATTTTCGGTGTTGTCAGCGTCAGTGCTTCGTCTGCGGAGGACGACCGTGTGTTCGTCAGATGTTTTGTCTTGCAGACATTTAACTCGATATCTTCAGGTTTTGCGCACTGGCCGATGATCATGCCGGCATATACGCGGACGCCGGGTCCGATGAAGAGGGCGCCGCGCTGCTGTGCCTGGAAGAGGCCGTAGGCGACAGATTCACCTGTCTCAAATGCGATCAGTGAGCCCTGTTTCCGGAAGGAAATATCACCTTTGTAGGGACCGTATCCGTCGAAGTTTGTATTCATGATACCGGTTCCTTTTGTCATAGTCAGGAAATGACCGCGGAAGCCGATCAGGCCGCGGGACGGAATTGAGAATTCCAGCCGCGTATTGCCGTCAGTGCCCATGCTCATGCCCTGCAGTTCACCCTTGCGCTCTGAGAGACGCTGGATGACAGTACCGGAAAATTCTTCGGGAACATCGACATAGACGATTTCCATCGGTTCGAGCAGCTTGCCGCGTTCGTCGTGCTTGTAGATGACCTCTGCGCGGCTGACTGCGAATTCATAGCCTTCGCGGCGCATGTTCTCAATCAGGACGGAGAGATGCAGTTCGCCGCGGCCGGATACCTTGAAGCAGTCCGGTGAGTCGGTTTCCTCCACGCGGAGGCTGACATCTGTATTCAGCTCGCGGAAGAGACGGTCGCGGATATGACGGGAAGTTACATAAGTTCCTTCCTGGCCTGCGAACGGAGAGTCATTGACCAGGAAATTCATGGCGATGGTCGGCTCAGTGATTTCCTGGAAGGGAATCGGATCCGGGTGCTCCGGGTCACAGAGGGTATCGCCGATATGAAGATCCGGGATACCTGTCACAGCAACAATTGCGCCGACGTCCGCGTGCTGTACGTCAACGCGGTTCAGACCGTCAAACTCATAGAGTTTGCTGATTTTTACCTTTTCTTTCTTGGAAGGATCGTGATGATTCATCAGGAGTACTTCCTGGTTGACAGCGATCCGTCCATTGTCAATTTTGCCGATGCCGATCCGGCCGACATATTCATTGTAGTCGATCGTGCTGATCAGCACCTGTGTGCCGGCATCCGGGTCACCTTCCGGTGCCGGAATATCACTCAGAATGGTCTCAAAGAGCGGTGTCATATCGGTGCCGGTTTCATTGGGCTCTCTGGTACAGTATCCGTCACGGGCGGAAGCGTACAGGAACGGTGCGTCCAGCTGTTCATCTGATGCACCGAGATCCATCATCAGTTCCAGAACATCGTCTGTAACTTCCTCCGGCCGCGCATTCGGACGGTCAATCTTATTGAGACATACAATCACCTTCAGGTCGAGATCCAGTGCCTTCTGCAGAACAAAGCGTGTCTGCGGCATGGGACCCTCAAATGCATCAACCAGAAGGATGACGCCGTTTACCATTTTCAGTACACGCTCAACCTCGCCGCCGAAATCAGCGTGGCCGGGTGTGTCAATGATGTTGATTTTTACACCGTTATAAGATACAGCAGTGTTTTTGGAAAGAATGGTGATGCCGCGCTCACGCTCAATATCACCGGAATCCATTACGCGTTCCTGCACCTGCTGGTTCTCGCGGAACACACCGCTCTGGCGCAGCAGCTGATCGACAAGTGTGGTTTTACCATGGTCGACATGTGCAATGATCGCTACATTTCTGACATCTTCACGTTTCATGTGTTGAATCCTCAAATTCATGGTTTTTTCAGGGCCTGAGTCAGGATTATACCACGCTCCGCTTTTCTTGACAATACTTGTCATGCGTGATATCTTTAACAAAGGTATGGCTGTTTACAGGTCATATCTGGTAAAAATACATCAAAAACAGGGAAACATCATATTATAAATAAAGGGCCGGCCGCGTCTGCGGCAGGAGAGCAGTACCAAAAGGAGGAGTATATTATGGCGATTTTTAAGGGTTCAGGCGTTGCAATTGTCACACCGATGCATGCGGACGGCAGCGTGAATTTTGATAAGCTGGATGAACTGGTCGAGGAGCAGATTGCCGGCGGAACTGATTCGATTGTGATCTGCGGCACGACAGGTGAATCAGCAACGATGTCGATCGAAGAGCATCTTGTTGTAATCGAGCACTGTGTAAAGACCGTCAATCACCGTGTTCCGGTCGTTGCCGGAACCGGCTCCAATGATACAGCTGTTGCGGTTCAGATGTCAAAGGAAGCAGAAGAATACGGCGTGGAAGGTCTTCTGATTGTCACACCTTATTATAATAAGGCTTCCCAGCGCGGTCTGATTAAGCACTACAGCATGATTTCAGACGCAGTACATACACCGATTATTATGTATAATGTGCCGAGCAGAACCGGTGTCAACATTCTGCCGGAGACAGCTGCCTATCTTGCGAAGAATGCCGAAAACGTTGTCGGTATCAAAGAGGCATGCGGCAATATTTCCCAGATTGCAATGACAAAGCATCTGGCAGGAGACGCACTGGATATTTACTCAGGTGATGATGATCAGATCGTTGCGATCAGCTCCCTGGGCGGCATCGGCGTTATTTCTGTACTTGCAAATGTTGCACCGAAATATACACATGATCTCTGCATGAAGTGTCTCGAGGGAGACTATCCTGCAGCAGCAAAAATGCAGCTGGATGCGCTTCCGCTGATCAAGGCACTGTTCTGTGAGGTCAATCCGATTCCGGTTAAGGAAGCGATGAATCTGATGGGCAAGGAAGTCGGACCGTACCGCATGCCGCTCTGTGAGATGGCACCGGAGAACAAAGAACTTCTGAAGAAGGCCATGAAGGACTTCGGTCTGCAGCTGGCAGAGTAAGAGAAGCAGTATCAGACAGGGCCGGACCGCAGAGCTGTACCTGGGAAGACGCACAAAGTGTGCCGCGCAGCCTGCGCGTGACTGGGGATCGCGATTTACAAGGAGTGTTAACATGACAAAAGTTATTTTAAATGGGTGCAGCGGTTTTATGGGCAGAATGCTCACAGATGTGATCGCAGAGGATCCGGCAGTCGAGGCCGTTGCGGGAATCGATGTTGTCGACCGCGGCGACAGACCGTACCCGGTCTTTACCAATCCGGCTGACTGTGATGTGGAAGCGGATGTGATTATCGATTTTTCAAACTATAAGGCGGCAGACGGCATTCTGGAATTTGCAAAAGAAAGAAAGATGCCGCTGGTTCTGTGTACAACCGGACTGACAGAGGAACAGCTTCAGAAAATGCGTGACTACAGCAAAGAGGTTGCGATTCTCCGCTCAGCCAATATGTCTCTGGGCATCAACCTGCTGATGAAGCTCGTGCAGGAAGCGGCACGCGTGCTGGCAGAAGCCGGATTTGACATGGAGATTGTGG
Source organism: Eubacterium sp. (assembly GCA_017459675.1). Taxonomy (GTDB): domain Bacteria; phylum Bacillota; class Clostridia; order Lachnospirales; family Lachnospiraceae; genus CADBRN01. The sequence goes on along the minus strand of JAFUCM010000157.1, from coordinate 6,013 downwards.
AGCAGCACCACAACCGCAAGCTGGATGCACCGAGCGGCACAGCGCTGGCTCTGGCAGATTCGATCAACGAGGCAATGGATCAGGCCTATACGTATGTATTTGACCGCAGCCAGCGCCATGAGAAGCGTGATGCGAAAGAGATCGGCATCTCAGCAGTGCGCGGCGGCAGCATTGTCGGTGTGCATGATGTGATCTATGCCGGTACAGATGAAGTGGTCGAGATCCGTCACACGGCGTATTCCCGCGCGATTTTTGCAAAGGGCGCAGTTTCGGCGGCAAAATATCTGGCCGGAAAGCCGGCCGGCATGTATGACATGGCGGATGTGATCGGCTGAACTTAGCAGACAGCACCTGCCCCGGGCGCTTAAAGCAGCAGACGGCGGGCCTGGAAAATACAGAAAATACAAATCAACAGATCCGGACATGCCGGAATGAACTGGTTTATATCAGAATAAGAAACATATGATCAGCAAAAAGCTGCGGGCTTCAGGCCTGCAGCTTTTTTAAGTCTTCGTAGAATTGCGGATAGGAAATGCTGACACATTCCGCGTCTTTGATGTCAGTTTCACCGTCAGCGGCGAGCGAAGCGACGGCGGCCGACATCGCCATGCGGTGATCCTTATTAGTTTCAATGGAAGCGCCGTGCAGCGGTTTTCCCCCGCGGATGATCATGCCGTCTTCCGTTGCTTCGATCTCTGCGCCCATGGAACGCAGCATGCTGACGACCAGATCGATCCGGTTGGATTCTTTTACCTTGAGTTCCTGCGCGTCGCGGATAACGGTGGTTCCGTCAGCATACGCAGCGAGCACTGCGATAACCGGCAGTTCGTCGATCAGCCGGGGAATCAGCCCGCCCGCAATGGTGCAGCCGTGCAGGGACTGCTGCCGGATGATCAGATCCGCAGAAGTTTCTCCGCCGGAAATCTGCCGGTTCTCTGTCTGGATGGTGCCGCCCATCATACGGATGACTTCCAGCATGCCGTCGCGTGTCGGATTGATCCCGACGTTGGTCAGAAGGATCTCGGAATCCGGGACGATCAGACCTGCGGCAATAAAGTACGCAGCAGAAGAAATATCACCGGGGATCAGAATATCGGCGGCAGTCAGTTCCGGTTCAGGCTGTACCGTAACAGTCGTTCCGGATGCGGAAAGCTGTGCACCGAAGCCCTGCAGCATCAGTTCCGTGTGGTTGCGGGAAATGGCCGGTTCTGTCACAGAGGTCTCACCATCTGCATAGAGGCCGGCAAGCAGCACACAGGATTTGACCTGTGCAGAAGCAACCGGCGAAGCGTACCGGATGCCATGAAGACCTGCCGGAGCAGTCAGGAGCGGAGCACATCCGTTTCCGGATTCGCTCCGAATGTCGGCACCCATGGTACTAAGGGGATCAATGACACGGCGCATCGGACGGGTCTGCAGAGATGCATCACCTGTCAGGCGCACCGGGAATTGCTGGCCGGCCAGAATGCCGGAAAGCAGACGCATTGTGGTGCCGCTGTTGCCGCAGTCAAGTGTCCCGTCCGGGGCCTGCAGCCCGTGCAGTCCCTTCCCGTGAATCGTGACCGTTGTTCCGTCCAGCGCAATATCAATTCCCATGTTCCGGAAGCAGGAGATGGTCGACAGGCAGTCCGCACCGGCCAGAAATCCGCTGGTGCGGGTTGTGCCGTTCGCAAGCGATCCGATCATCACAGAGCGGTGAGAGATGGACTTGTCGCCCGGAACCTGAAGCTGTCCTTTCAGTGGACGGCTGTGTTTTTTCATAATCATAATTTTGAATCCTTCTGCAAATTTGCAAAGAGTCAACAGCGACGTGAAAATGAGTCAGAGTGAAACGTCCCCATTGACTCATTTTCACGTGGTCTTCCGCACAACGTAGTTGCGTTTTTTCAGGATCTCGACGGCCTGGTCTCTGGTGGCGCCGTCATAGAATTCGATCCGGAGAACACCTTCCTCAAATTCACGGTTGTGGATGATGCCGAGGTTCCGGATATTGATGCCGCTCATGGCCAGCAGAGTAGTAATCGTTGCAATGCCGCCGGCTTCGTCATAGATGTCGAGATAGATAATATACTGCCGCGGCACCGGACCGGTGACCGTATCGGAGAGGGAGTCGCGGTAATCCCGCGAAGCGCGGAACATTTCGTGGATGGCAGAACCGTCTTTGCGATCCACGTAAGTCTGCGCCTCCTGCAGCAGTTCAATGTATTTGCCGAGTGTTTTGCTGATCTGCGCGCCATTTGTCATGCAGATCTGCTCCCACATATCCGGTGACGATGAGGCGATGCGTGTGATATCGCGGAATCCGCCTGCGGCGACCAGTTTCATCAGCTGATCATCCGTGTCGCCGGTCCGTACGAGATTGACAAGTGCAGAGGCCACGATATGCGGCACATGGCTGACGCCTGCGACGATGTAGTCGTGCGCGGCAGCGGTTGTAACCATGGGAATTGCTTTGCAGGCAGCGACGAGATCGCGCAGCATCGTGATGGATTCCTGCGGGACATCGCGGCACGGTGTCAGGAAATAATATGCATTTTCCAGCAGATAATCAGAGGCGCTGGAAAGACCGGTCCGCTCAGAGCCCGCCATCGGATGTCCGCCGATAAACCGGGAAGAGAGTCCCGCTTCTTCTGCGGCAGCTACAATGTTGTTTTTGACGCTCCCGACATCCGAGAGGATGCAGGTATCTTTCGTAATCCGGGCAAGCTTTGGCAGAAAAGCTGCATTAGCCTGTACGGGCGTGCACAGAAAGATCAGATCACATTCTGCGAAACGGGGATCTTCCGGTTCGCAGGCATAATCGATGATGTCCTGCTGCAGTGCTTCTTCCAGTACAGCGTGTGTCCGGTTCCATGCGATCAGTTCCGTCTCCGGGAAGTATTTTCGAATGGTCTTGGCAAGTGATCCGCCGATCAGACCAAGCCCGTAAAATCCGATTGTTTTCATGAATAGACTCCTTAACGGGTTTCAGGTAAAATGCTGAATTCTGCTGCCGGCTAAGAAAAAACCGGTCAAAATGTAGTGTAAAGCAACATCCGGGAAAAGTCAAAATGTTATAAAAGGGTTGAAAAAGAAGCCAATCATTAGTAAAATATATCCATAGTGCGCAAAAACAGATGCACGATTATTTTAAGTACGTCCGGAACGTTCAGCTGCGGTGTGATCCGCAGGGGAGACTTCCGGTTGTATATGATCAAATTGGGAGGTAACAGTAGATATGAAAGTTTACAGCACAGACAAAATCAGAAACGTCGTTCTCCTCGGACACGGCGGCGCCGGAAAGACAACCCTTGCAGAGGCAATGGCATACCTCTCCGGTATTACCAACAGATTGGGAAAAGTCACTGACGGAAATACAGTCAGCGATTACGATAAGGAAGAGATTAAGCGTAAGTTTTCCATTTCAACTGCAATGCTCCCGATCGAGTGGAATGACGTCAAGGTTAATATCCTTGACACACCGGGATTCTTCGATTTTGTCGGTGAGGCTGAGGAAGCAGCTGCTGCAGCTGATGCTGCAATCATCGTTGTATCCGGTAAGGGCGGCGTCGAAGTCGGCACAAAGAAGGCATGGGATCTCTGCGAGCGCTACAATCTGCCGCGCATGATCTTTGTCACGGATATGGATATCGACAATGTCAGCTACCGCAAGGTCGTGGAAGAGCTGCAGGAACTCTATGGAAAGCGCATTGCTCCGCTGCATATGCCGATCCGCGAGAACGAGAAGTTCATCGGATACGTCAATATTATCAAGCAGAAAGCCCGCAAGTACATCGACAAGGATAAGAAGGAAGAGATTCCGGTACCGGAGTATTCCATGGAATACCTTGAGAATTACAGAAGCGAGCTGATCGAGTCCGTCGCTGAGACCAGCGAGGAGTTCATGGAGCGTTACTTTGAAGGAGATGAGTTCTCTGATGCTGAGATCGCTGCTGCAGTTGCTACCAACGTGCATGACGGCAGCATCGTTCCGGTCTGCATGGGCGCACCGGTTAATCTGCAGGGTATCCGCATTCTTCTGAATGACGTCGTTGCATATTTCCCGAATCCGTCCCAGCGCAAGAAAGCCGGCCTGGACAAGAGCGGCAGCGGCACATTCGACGCTGACTATGATTTCCAGAAACCGAAGAGTGCATTTGTCTTCAAGACTATCGCAGATCCGTTCCTCGGAAAGTATTCTCTGATCAAGATCTGCTCCGGCGTTGTCAAGGCAAATGAGACCCTCTACAACGTTTCACAGGAGTGCGACGAGAGACTGGGCAAGCTCTATGTTATGTGCGGCAATAAGACCAACGAAGTGCCGGAACTCCACGCAGGTGATATCGGTGCCGTTGCGAAGCTTGCAACCGCGAAGACAGGTGATTCCCTTGCAACAAAGGATCATCAGGTAGACTTCGGAACCATCAAGATCTCCAAGCCTTACACCGTTAAGCGCTACATCACAAAAGATAAAAAGGATGTCGACAAAGTATCACAGGGTCTGGCACGTCTTGCAACAGAAGATATGACCATGAAGATCGTCGTCGATTCCGCGAACTCTCAGACACTGCTATATGGTATCGGTGACCAGCACCTTGATGTCATTGCAAGCAAGCTGAAAGACCGCTACAATGTTGAGATTGATCTCGTACAGCCGAAGGTTGCGTTCCGCGAGACCATCCGCAAGAAATCCGATGTACAGGGCAAGTACAAGAAGCAGTCCGGCGGACACGGACAGTACGGCGATGTGCGTATGCGCTTCGAGCCGTCAGGCGATCTTGAGACACCTTACGTATTTGAAGAAGAAGTCGTCGGCGGATCCGTTCCGAAGAACTACTTCCCGGCAGTTGACAAAGGCCTTGCAGACTGCACAAAGGCAGGCCCGCTGGCCGCATATCCGGTTGTCGGTGTCAAGGCGGTTCTGTACGATGGATCCTACCATCCGGTAGACTCCTCCGAGATGGCATTCAAGTCCGCTACAAGCCTCGCATTCAAGAAGGGCTTCATGGAGGCAGGCCCGGTTCTTCTTGAGCCGATCGTCAACATGAAGGTCACTGCACCGGATGCATACACCGGCGATATCATGGGCGACCTGAACAAGCGCCGCGGCCGCGTACTGGGCATGAACCCGGATAAAGACGGCAACACCATCGTCGAGGCAGAGGTTCCGGAGCTTGAGATCTACGGATACTCCAACACACTCCGCTCCATGACCGGCGGTGCAGGCGTCTTCGAGTACACATTCGAACGCTACGAGCAGGCTCCGTCTGACATTCAGGAGAAGCAGATCGCAGAGCGTGCTGACGAAGTTAATAATTCCGAGGAGTAAACACGCATTATTTTTGGCGGATATCTGTCTGCCATATCATTAAGCAGGTAAATTGGGGCTGTCCCGCTGCGCGATCCTGATGCAGTATCATTCTGGAGGAAACATCCGCAGCGCCGGTTCTTAACGAGCATGTGTCTGCAGGACAACATGCGAGTTTAGCACCGCTGCGCGAGGACTAAGTGCAAACGGTTTCCGCAAGAATCATACTGCAGCAGGGGTTGTGCAGCGTGGCAGCCCTGTATAGCGAGGAGGACCCATGGCAACACCATTCAACCACAAAGCCATTGAACAGAAGTGGCGCAAGAACTGGAAAATCAATCCGATCAATGTCGAGGACGGCAAGAAGCCGAAATACTACTGCCTCGACATGTTCCCGTATCCGTCAGGCAACGGCCTTCATGTCGGACACTGGAGAGGCTACGTCATTTCTGATGTATGGAGCCGCTACATGATGATGCACAACTATTATCTGATCCATCCGATGGGCTGGGATGCATTTGGTCTCCCGGCTGAGAACTATGCGATCAAGATGGGCATTCATCCGTCAGTCTCCACAGCAGAAAATGTTGCCCGCATCAAAGAGCAGATTGATCAGATCGGTGCGATTTATGACTGGGATATGGAAGTCAACACGACGGATCCGAAGTTCTTCAAGTGGACACAGTGGATTTTTGTCCAGATGTTCAAAAAGGGTCTTGCCTATGA